>JAIXSA010000018.1 GCA_027484915.1 Paracoccaceae bacterium
CGCGATGCAAAAGGTCGGCAACGAGGGCGTGATCACCGTCGAAGAGAACAAGGGTCTCGAGACGGAAACCACCGTCGTCGAAGGCATGCAGTTCGACCGCGGCTACCTGTCGCCCTACTTCGTCACCAACGCCGACAAGATGATTGCCGAGCTGGATGACGCCTTCATCCTGCTGCACGAGAAGAAGCTCTCGTCGCTGCAGCCGATGGTTCCGCTGCTGGAAGCTGTGATCCAGTCGCAGCGCCCGCTGATCATCGTGGCCGAAGACGTCGAAGGCGAGGCCCTGGCCACGCTGGTCGTCAACAAGCTGCGGGGCGGCCTGAAGATCGCTGCCGTCAAGGCTCCGGGCTTCGGTGACCGTCGCAAGGCGATGCTGCAGGACATCGCGATCCTGACCGGTGGCCAGGTGATCTCGGACGATCTGGGCATGAAGCTTGAGAATGTCACGCTGGACATGCTGGGCCGTGCCAAGAAGGTCATCATCAAGAAGGATGACACCACCGTCATCGACGGCGCTGGCAACAAGGCCGAGATCGAAGCCCGCGTCGGCCAGATCCGTGCGCAGATCGAGGAAACCACCTCGGACTACGACCGCGAGAAGCTGCAGGAGCGTGTGGCCAAGCTGGCGGGCGGCGTTGCCGTCATCCGCGTCGGCGGCATGACCGAAGTCGAAGTGAAAGAGCGCAAGGACCGCGTTGATGACGCGCTGAACGCGACCCGTGCGGCCGTTCAGGAAGGCATCGTCGTCGGTGGCGGCGTGGCCCTGATCCAGGCTGGCAAGTCGCTGGACGGTGTTGTCGGTGCCAACAGCGACCAGAACGCCGGTATCGCCATCGTGCGCCGCGCGCTGGAAGCTCCGCTGCGCCAGATCGCCGAGAATGCGGGCGTCGACGGCGCTGTCGTCGCGGGCAAGATCCGCGAATCGAAGGACCTGTCCTTCGGCTTCAACGCCCAGCCCGAAGAGTACGCCGACATGTTCGCCTTCGGCGTGATCGACCCGGCCAAGGTGACCCGCACCGCGCTGGAAGATGCGGCGTCGGTTGCTTCGCTGCTGATCACCACCGAAGCGATGATTGCTGACCGTCCGGAGCCCAAGGGCGCCCCGGCTGGCGGCGGCATGGGCGGCGGCGGCATGGGCGGCATGGACTTCTGATCCACCGCTTCAGGTCTTCGGGAAAGGGCGCCTTCGGGCGCCCTTCTTCTTTTGCGCGGTCAAGGGGCGGTCCATGCTAGTCTTCGCCCCGGAACGTGTGGAGGCCGGGATGCGACAGCTGGACTTCTTCTACTTCTTCGGCAGCGGATACGCCTATCTTTCGGTCCTGAGGATCTCGGACGTGGCGGCAAAGGCGGGGGTGACCGTCAACTGGCGACCGTTCAACGTGCGACCTCTGATGCGCGAGAACAACGTCATGCTGCGGGACGAGGCGCAGAAGGTCCGCTACATGTGGCGCGACGTGGAACGGCGGGCGGCGCAACACGGATTGGCTTTCGTGAAGCCGCCTGTCTGGCCGACCGAGCCGGACCTGCTGGCCAGCCGCGTGGCGATGGTCGCCGCTGAAGAGGGGTGGGTACAGACCTACAGCGTGGCAAGCTTCCGGGCCTGGTATCTGGACGGCCTGCCGCTTGGCACGACCGAAAGCCTGGGGGTAATCCTGCCGCGGGTTGGGCAGGACCCGGCGCGGGTTCTGGCGCTGGCCGAACGGCCCGAGGCAACCGCCCGGCTAGAGGCCGAGACCGAGGCCGCGCGCAAGCTGGGGGCCTTCGGCTCGCCGACCTTTGTCGCGGGCGGCGAGCTGTTCTGGGGGGATGACCGGCTGGAAGAAGCGGTGGCCTGGGCTGCTGGCAAGCATCCCCTGCAGGGGGGCTGAGGATCACGGCCGTGGCGTAGAGTTTGGAATATGCACGTCAGCCATCCCGCTTTGGTCATGCAGTGATCTGTCAGTCGCGCGCAGTCTGCCGAGGGCTGGACCCGACAGGCCGTTCAAGGCAATGCTGCGGCCTGCCCGGGAGTGCCCATGCGCCTGTTTCTGCTGACCGCCCTGACGATGGTCGCGTTTGCTGCCAATTCGGTGCTGAACCGCTGGGCCGTGGGGCAGGAGTGGATCGGTCCGGTGGAGTTCGCGCTTGTCCGGCTGGTGGCCGGGGCGGGGATGCTCGCGCTGATCCTGGGCGCGCGGCTGCTGGTGCGGCGCGAGGTGATCTGGCCCCGGGGCTGGCCGATCCTGGTCGGGGTGGGCGGGTTGATCCTGTATCTCCTCGGCTTTTCGCTGGCCTATCTGAACCTTGATGCCGGGACCGGGGCGCTGGTGCTGTTCGGGTCGGTGCAGGTCACGATGTTCGCGGGCGCGCTGGTGCTGCGCGAGGCGGTGCCGCTGCGACGCTGGCTGGGCGCGGGCTTGGCCCTGGCCGGGCTGATCGTGCTGGCGGCGCCGACGCGGGAGGTTGGTCATCTGGGCAGCGCGGTGGCGATGATGGCGGTCGCGGGAGTGGGCTGGGGCGGCTATTCGCTGGCCGGGCGCGGGCAGCGGGATGCGCAGACGGCGACGGCGGTCAATTTCGTGCTGGCGGTTCCGGTGATGCTGGCCCTCGTTGCGGCGCTGGGGCCGGTGGGCGCCTTGCTGGGCGAGGCTGACGACCCGATGCGGGGGGTAATGCTGGCCGTGCTGTCGGGCGCGGTGACCTCGGGGCTGGGCTATGCGCTGTGGTATGCGATCCTGCCCCGGCTGGGTGTAGTACGGGCGGCGGTGGCGCAATTGACCGTCCCGGTCATCGCCGCCTTGGGTGGGGCGGTCCTTCTGGCCGAGCTTCCCGGCCCGCGCTTCCGGCTGTCGGCGGCGCTGGTTCTGGGCGGGGTCGGCCTTGCCAGCCTGCCCTACAGGGGCTTGACCAGACGCTCGACCCAGTAGTCGTGTTCGGTGTCGTGGCGGCGCAGGCCCGTCGGGTTGAAACCCTCGCGCAGCCAGAAGGCGCGGCCCCGGGGGTTCCGGTCGATCACGGCCAGATAGATCCTTGGCGCATGGCGCTTGCGGGCCAGCGCCTCGCAATGGGCGAGGAAGGCCTTGCCGTGCCCCGCTCCCTGCGCCCAGGGGCCCATGATCATCATCCCAAGATAGGCGTCGCCGGGTTCGGGGAAGCCATAGGCCACTTCGGCCACGCCAGACAAACGGTGGTCCACGAACAGACCCAGCCGTTCGCTTTCCGCCGGATCGCAGTTGGGCGGCGCATCAGTGAAGAACTCCTGCGCCTTGTGCCTGGCGTCGACCCGGCCTTCGGCCAGCAGCCAGTAATCCGGAGCCTCTCGGAAGAATTGCGCCACCAGCGCGGTTTCCGAGGGCAGCAACTCACGTATCCGCATGGGTGATCCTGATGACTTCCAGTTCAACACTGCCCGAGGGCCGTTTCCAGGTAACAACATCCCCGACATGAGCGCCGAGAAGCGCCCGTGCAAGCGGAGAGTTCGGCGCGATGCGGTGGCGCGGGGCATCAGCTTCATCCTCGCCGACGATCTGATAGGTCGTCTCTTGGCCAGTGTCGGCAGCCACGGTCACGGCCAGACCAAAGGCCACCTCGGTCAGGTCGTATCCCGCCGGGTCGATCACAACTGCCGCTTTCAGCCGCGCCTCAAGCCAGCGCAGGTCGCGTTCGGCGGCGGCTTCGGGCAGTTTGTCCAGACGCTCGGTCCGGGATTTCAGCGCGGCGAGGTCGGCCTGACGCTGGACGATGCGCGCCTGCAGGGTGGCAAGTCCCCTCGGCGTGACGATGTTTGGCCCGGGGGGGACCGGCAGTTCCGGCAGGTCGGGCCGGTCGTTTCCCGCATCCTCGTTGACGAAGGCGCGGCTCATTTCAGGATCACTTCCAAGGGGTCGTAAAGGGCTTCGCCGGTGCCCCAAGCCGCGTCGGGCAGGCTGTCGGGCTTGAAGCGGACCTGCCCTGCGGCAAGTTCGGTGCGGCTGAAGAAGCGGCGCTGGGTCACGACGCCTTCGGGGTCGGTCCAGGTGTCGTCCAGTTCTCCGCTTGCAAGGGTACAGCGGAAGAAGAGGTCGACCTGATGAAAGCCGGTCTCGGGGTCGTGGAATTCGTTGACCAGGACCGGTGGGCCGACGGTGATGGTCAGGCCGGTTTCCTCATGCACTTCACGGGCGAGGTTCTGGGGCAGCGACTGCCCGGCCTCGCAGCCACCGCCGGGGGCGCACCAGAGGCCGAGGTGCGCGTCCGGATAGGCGTTTACCAGCAAAAGCCGATCCTCGTGCAGGATCAAGGCGCGGGCGGCGAGGCGTGGTTTGTACTTTGCCATAGCGGAAACCTGTGACGCTGCGTCGGCTTTGTCCAGTGGCGGGCATTCCGGGCTTGATGCGACGGGCGGTGGGGCAGAGACTTGGGGCATGTGGCTGACCGGACGCCTTGCCCGTTTCCTGCCCGCCCCTGCGACCGAAGCGGGCGCGGGGGTGGTCGACGCCGTGGTGCTGCTGCACGGGCTGGCGCGGACCGATGCCTCGCTGGCGCCGATGGCACTGGCGCTGAAGGCGGCGGGGTTCCGCGTGGTGAACTGGGCCTATCCCTCAACCAAGGCTGCACCGGATGACCTTGTGGCAGAGGTGGGCAAGGCCGTCGCGGCGGCCGGGCCGGGGCGGGTGCACTTCGTCACGCATTCGATGGGCGGCATCCTTTTGCGCGACTGGCTGACGCGGGACCGCCCGGCGCAGATGGGCCGCGTCGTCATGCTCGCCCCGCCGAACCACGGGTCGGAACTGGTGGACAAGCTGGGCGACAACCCGGTGTTTTCCTGGGTCAACGGGGCGGCGGGCCTGTCGCTTGGGACGGGTCCGGACAGTTGGCCAAACCGGCTGCCCGCGGCGGACTATGCCTTGGGGATCATCGCCGGTACCCGGTCGTTGAACCCGGTCTGGAACGCGATACTGCCGGGGCCCAACGACGGGAAGGTCACGGTGCAAAGCACCCGGCTGGACGGCATGGCCGAGCATCTGGTCCTGCCCGTCACCCACACTTTCATGATGGTGAACCCGGTGGTCATCCGGCAGGTCCTTTGCTTTCTGCGTGAGGGGAAGTTCGACCCGTCGCTGACCCTGACGTCCGTGGTGAAAGAGACCTTTCAGGCGGTTCAGTCTGGCTGACAACCTCGGGCGTGCCGGTGTCGGTCATGCCCTTGTCCAGCTGCGAGCGCCCGTAGGCCGCCAGTGCCTCATATTGGCGCACGAAGGCGGCAAGCTCTTTCTCCTCCAGCTCTTCCAGGTCCAGAAGCGACAGATGCGCGCCCTTGGTGGCCCGGATCAGTTCGTCCAGTTTCAGCTGCATCGCCACGGTGTCGCGGTTCTGGGTGTTCTGGATCAGAAAGACCATCAGGAAGGTGATGATCGTGGTGCCGGTGTTGATGACCAGTTGCCAGGTGTCGGAGTAGCCGAAGATCGGGCCGGTGATCAGCCAGACGACGATCAGGCCGACGGCAAGTAGGAAGGTGATCGGACGGCCGGACAGCTGCGCGATCCAGCGGGCGGTGCGGGTGTAGATCGAGGATTTCTCGGCCATTATGTCCCCCGGTCGGAGTGGATGCATGAGATAACGCCGAACCGGGCGATCGGTGCCGTGATCCGGATCAACTGGCGGCTCGTCGATGACTGCGTCACTCCTCGCGCGGTCCTGCGACGAGGAGACGACGTCGAATGAGGGGCGGTCAGGGGCGCTGGATGCGGTTCACGTGGCCCATCTTGCGGCCGGGACGGGGCGCGCCCTTGCCGTAAAGGTGGACGGCGGTGTCGCGGGCTTTCAGCAACTCGGGGACCTTCAGGACGTCGTCGCCGATCAGGTTTTCCATCACCACGTCGGCATAGCGGTTGCCGTCGCCCAGGGGCAGGCCCACGACCGCGCGGATGTGCTGTTCGAACTGGTCCACGGTGCAGCCTTGTTGCGTCCAGTGGCCGGAGTTGTGGACGCGGGGGGCGATCTCGTTCACCAGCAGGCCCTGCGGGGTGACGAAAAGCTCCACCCCCATCACGCCGACATAGTCGAGGGCGTTCAGGATGCGGGCGGCGAGGAGGATGGCGTCGCTGCGCTGGCTGGGGGAAAGCTTGGCGGGGACCGTGGTGGTGCGCAGGATGCCCTCGCGGTGGACATTCTCACCGGGGTCGAAGCAGGCGACCTGGCCGTCGAGCGAGCGGGCGGCGATGACCGAAACCTCGCGGTCGAAGGCGACGAAGCCTTCCAGGACGCAGGGCGCGTCGTTCATGGCGGCCCAGGCGGCGGGGATCTGGTCGGGGGCGGTCAGCTTGACCTGGCCCTTGCCGTCGTATCCGAGGCGGGTGGTCTTCAGGATCGCGGGCAGGCCGAGGGTGGCTGCGGCTGCTTTCAGGTCGGCTTCGGAGTTCACGGCGGCCCAGGGGGCGGTTGCGAGGCCAAGGTCGTTGAGGAAGGTCTTCTCGCTGATCCGGTCCTGACTGATCGCCAGGGCGCGGCGGTTCGGGCGGATCGGTTTCAGCGATTCCAGAAGGTCGAGGGCGGAGGTCGGGACGTTTTCGAATTCGTAGGTGATGACGTCGACCGACTGGGCGAAGGCACGAAGGGCGGCTTCGTCCTCGTAGGGGGCGGTGGTGACCTTGTAGGCGACGTCACCGGCGGGCGCGGCGCCGGGTTCGTAGATGTGGCAGCGGTAGCCGAGCCGGCTGGCGGCGACGGAGAGCATCCGGCCGAGCTGCCCGCCGCCCAGTATGCCGATGGTGGAGCCTTGCGGGAGGTCAGTCATCCGAAGGCTCCTCGGGGATGCTTGCCGATAGCGCGTCGCGCCAGGCGTCGAGCTTGGCGGCGATGGCGGGGTCGGAGGTCGCAAGGATCGCGGCGGCCATGAGGCCAGCGTTGGCCGCCCCGCCGATGGCCATGGTGGCGACCGGGTAGCCCTTGGGCATCTGGAGGATGGAATAAAGCGAGTCGACGCCGGACAGGGCCTTGGTCTGGACCGGCACGCCGATCACCGGGACGCGGGTCTTCGAGGCCATCATGCCGGGCAGATGCGCCGCCCCGCCCGCGCCCGCGATGATGACCTTCAGGCCCCTTGCGACGGCGGTCTTTCCATAGTCCCAAAGGCGGTCGGGGGTGCGGTGGGCAGAAACGATCTTCGCCTCGTAAAGGATGCCGAGGTCGTCCAGGATCTCGGCGGCGGCTTTCATGGTGGGCCAGTCGCTTTGCGACCCCATGATGATTCCGACGGATACGGCCATGAGCGCCCCCTTGGTTTCAGGCGCGATTACCTTGGCTGGCCGAAAGGGGCAAGTCTTTGGCGCAAAGGGGCGTCAGGCGATGATATCGGGGATCAGCATATCCTCGATCTTCACGATCTGGTCCTTCAGCGACAGCTTCTGCTTCTTCAACCGGCGGAGGGTCAGCGCATCGGGACGGCCGTTGGTTTCCAGGGCATGAATGGCCTCGTCCAGATCGCGGTGTTCGCGACGGAGGACTTCCAGACGGATGCCCAGCATCTCTTCATGGCTGAGTTCGGTGGGGGCGTTCATGGCTGTGACGAATCGGTTCCTGCCTTTCGCACAGGATATAGGAAGCCTTCGCGAAGCGTGAAGGTTTCTGCGCGAATTCGCGTCGGAATGACCGGATTTCGCGGGGCGGCGGGGGCTTGCGAGGTTCTCTCGGCGGCCCCATATTCATGCGATGCGGTGCCTGAGACAGGGCCGCGAAGACCGAACCGTCGCTTATGCCAAGGACTGTCCGATGACGAAACTGAGCTTTGGGGCCCACCCGTATCTTCTGGGGTTCGAGCAGCTGGAACGGCTGGTGGAACGCACCGCGAAATCGGGGGCCGAGGGCTATCCTCCGTTCAACATCGAGGCGGTGGCCGACAACGCCTACCGGATCACCCTGGCCGTCGCGGGCTTCCGCGAGGAAGACCTGTCGATCACCGTGGAGGACCGGCAGCTTGTGGTGCGCGGCCGCCAGGCCGACGATGTGGGCGAGCGGGTGTTCCTGCACCGCGGGATCGCCAGCCGCGCATTCCAGCGCAGTTTCGTCCTGGCCGACGGGGTCGAGGTTGCGGGGGCCACGATGGAGAACGGGCTTCTCCACGTCGACCTGCGCCGCCACGTCCCGGAAACCGTGGTGCAGACGATCCGGATCGGTCGCAAGGATGCCAGCCAGAAAGGGGGCAAATGATGAATACGCCATTCAACGGATTGCCGCAGGGCGCGGACCGCATCGTCTATGTCCGCGAGATCGCGGTCACAGACCTGCCGGACGAGGTGCGCGAGCAGATGGACGGGCTGGACGTGATCTGGTCGGTCCACGGGGCGGACGGGCGTCAGCTGGCGCTGGTCGCGGACCGCAAGCTTGCGTTCCACCTGGCGCGCGAGCATGACTTCACGCCCGTAAGCGTGCACTGACGGCGGGCTTCGTCAGCACGGATAGGCTGGCAATTCCCAAGTAGAACTGGCCTTTGGTGACGGAACGGCTACGCTGAGGCGTACATGTCGTTGGTGTCATCGGAGGTCATGTTGAAAACCACTACCGGATATTCGGGGCTGCAGATCGGCCTGCACTGGCTGATCGCGATCCTCATCGTCACCGCCTGGTTCACCGGCGAAGGCGCGGGCGAAGCGATGGAAACCATCGAGGAGGGCGGCGTCGCGGGCTTTGTGCCGCATGTGGCCATCGGCCTTGCGATTCTGGCCTTCGTCGTGCTGCGGGTGCTGGTGCGCCTGGGTCGCGGTGCCCCGGCCGCGCCCGGCGCGCCGGGTAGCCTGTCGGTGACGGCGGCGGATTGGGGCCACCGGCTGCTCTACCTGATGATGATCGCCGTGCCGATCGGGGGCCTCAGCACATTCTTCCAGCTGGCCGATGTTGGCGAGATCCACGGGCTGGCGGCCAATGCGCTGATGATCGTCATACTGGGCCACGCGCTGATGGCGCTGTATCACCAGTACGTCCTGAAGGATGGACTTCTGCGCCGCATGATGAAGGCGGGATAATGCAAACGGCCGCACCCCTGGGCGCGGCCTTTTTTCGTTTTTGTCCCGGCGATCAGGCCTTGATCAGGCCCATCTGTTCCAGCTTCAGCAGGACCTGGTGGGCGCAGTGGTCGACGTCCACGTTTTCGGTGTCGACGACCAGCTCGGCATGGGTCGGAGCCTCGTAGGGGTCGGAGATCCCGGTGAACTCCTTGATCTTGCCTTCGCGCGCCAGCTTGTAGAGACCCTTGCGGTCGCGGCGTTCGCATTCCTCGATGCTGGTCGCGACGTGGACTTCGACGAATGCGCCGAAGGCTTCGACCATCTCGCGCACGGCGCGGCGGGTCGCGGTGTAGGGTGCGATGGGCGCGCAGATCGCGATGCCGCCGTTCTTGGTGATCTCGCTGGCCACATAGCCGATCCGCTTGATGTTCAGGTCGCGGTGTTCCTTCGAGAACCCCAGTTCCGAGGACAGGTGCTTGCGGACCACGTCACCGTCCAGCAGCGTGACGGGACGCCCGCCCATCTCCATCAGCTTGACCATCAGCGCGTTGGCGATGGTGGATTTGCCGCTGCCGGACAGGCCGGTGAAGAAGACGGTGAAGCCCTGTCTCGACCGCGCGGGGCTGGTCTTGCGCAACTCGTTGACCACCTCGGGGAAGGAGAACCACTCCGGGATGTCCAGCCCTTCGCGGAGGCGGCGGCGCAGTTCGGTGCCGGAAATGTCGAGGACGGTAGAGCCTTCGGGGATCTCGTTCGCGGGGTAGTACTGGGCCTTTTCCTGCACGTAGACCATGTGCTTGAAGTCGACCATTTCGATGCCGATTTCCTTGGCGTGCTGGGCGAAAAGCTCCTGCGCGGCGTAGGGGTCGTAGAAGTCCTTGCCGGCGCTGTTCTTGCCCGGACCGGCGTGGTCGCGTCCGACGATCATGTGGGTGCAGCCGTGGTTCTTGCGGATGATGCCGTGCCAGACAGCCTCACGCGGGCCGGCCATGCGCATGGCGAGGTTGAGGAGGCTGAGGGCTGTGGTCTGGGCCGGATACTTGTCCAGCACAGCCTCATAGCAGCGGACGCGGGTGAAGTGGTCGACGTCGCCGGGTTTGGTCATGCCGACGACGGGATGGATCAGCAGGTTCGCCTCGGCCTCACGCGCGGCGCGGAAGGTCAGTTCCTGGTGCGCGCGGTGGAGCGGGTTGCGGGTCTGGAAGGCCACGACCTTGCGCCAGCCGAGCTTGCGGAAGAGGGCGCGGAGTTCGTTCGGCGTGTCGCGGCGGGCCTTGAAGTCATAGTGCACCGGCTGCTGGATGCCGGTGATCGGGCCGCCGAGGTAGGCCTTGCCGGCGGTGTTGTGCAGGTAGTTCACGGACGGATGGGCAAGGTCGTCGGCGCCGAAGACCTTTTCAGCCTCGACCGCCTTGTTCGGGACCCACTTGTCGGAGATCGACAGGATGGCGAGGATCACGCCTTCCTGGTCGCGGAGTGCTATGTCCTGGCCGGGTTCGACCTTGTCGGCGAAAGCTTCCGAGACGTCCAGCGTGATCGGGATCGGGAAGAGCGTGCCGTCGGCGGTGCGCATGTTGACGACGACGCCGTCGTAATCGGCCTGGCCCATGAACCCTTTCAGCGGCGCGAAGCCGCCGTTCATCAGAAGTTCAAGGTCACAGATCTGGCGCGGCGTGAGGTCCCAGGACGGCAATTGCCCGGCCTCGACCTTCAGCTTCTGGGCCGAGTCGTAGGAGACATAAAGCTCGGAGATCGGGGCGTGGTTTTGCAGGTACATCGGACAACCTTTCAGCACGGACGGGGCCGCATTTGCCGGGTCCGTAGCCCGACAGACGGGCGGAATTCAAGCGAAGGCAGGGCTTTCCGGCCAGAAAAGGCGGAAATGCCACCTGTTTTCGCGTGTCAGGACTGCTGTTCCGCAAGTGCACAAGCCGCTGGATGGATTTCCCGGTCAGTCCCGGATACGCCGATGATCGTGGAACATGGTTCCGGGCGTCGGGGTGAGGTCGGGCTTAGTCGCGCAGGACTCTAGCCAGGACAAGCCCCGCAAGCGGGAGGGCGATGCTGGCCGAGACGATGCCGCTGATCCCATCGGTCCAGTCGTGATCCGGCCCGACGGAGCGCCCGATTGCGTAAAGCACGAAGGCCAGCCACCAGAAGATGACATAGGTCCAGACCCGGTCGATCCGGTCGTAGCGGACCATCAGCCAGATGCCGACGAAGGCGATGGCCGCGCCAAGTTTCGCGACGGCCTGTCCGACGACGAAGGCCAGCCGGTCCTCGTCCAATGGTTTGCCGGTGACCAAGGCAACGGCCCCCTGCGCAATAAACGCGGAAAGCAGGAGGGCCAGGTAGACCAGCAGGAGGGACAGGGCGATCTGCATGACAGGACCGTGCTTGCAGGAAATGGAGTCAACGAGGAACCGGTCGAATTCTGCGCCGAATCCGGATTCCGCTCAAGCCAGATAGGCGCGGAAGCTGCGGATGACTTCTTCGTACACCGTGCGTTTGAAGGGGACGATCCCGGCGACCATCTCGTCCGCCAGGATCCAGCGCCAGGTCGAGAATTCCGGGTGGTCCGTGGCGATCCGGATGTCGCTGTCCTTGCCCTTGAAGCGGAACAGGAACCATTTCTGCCGCTGGCCCCGGAACTTGCCGCCCCAGACCTTGCCCAGAAGCTCGGGCGGCAGGTCGTAGGTCACCCAGCCATGCGTCTTCCCGACGAATTCCACCATGTCGCGGGTGACGCCGGTTTCCTCCCACAGCTCGCGATAGGCGGCCTCGCGCGGTTTTTCGCCCTCGTCGATCCCGCCCTGCGGCATCTGCCAGGCGGGAGGAGCTCCAGGGGGGCTGTCGATGCGCTGGCCGGCGAAGACCATGCCGCGGGCGTCGATGAGGACGACGCCCACGCAGGGCCGGTAAGGCAGGCTTTCGGCGTCGACCATCGGGTCAGGGTTCTTCCTGGGCGATGGCGGTCAGGCCCTTGATGATGTCCACGGCATAGGCGAGCTGGTAATCCTCGTCCCGCAGCTTGGCCGATTCCTCGGCGCGCTGCTGCTCTTCCTGGTAGAGCCGCTTTTCTTCCTCGGTCATCGAGTCGTTGGTGATCGCACCCCGCAGGTCCGCTTCCGACCGTTCCTTGCGCGCGGCGGATTTCTCATCCTGGGCGGCAACCTCCTCGGCAGGCGGCGGGGCGGGCTGCTGGACGACGATGTCGGGCGAGATCCCCAGTGCCTGGATCGAGCGGCCCGAGGGCGTGTAGTAGCGCGCGGTGGTCAGGCGCATGGCCCCATCGCCGCGCAGCGGGATCAGGGTCTGGACCGAGCCCTTGCCGAAGCTTTTGGTGCCGACGACGATGGCCCGGCGATGGTCCTGCAACGCGCCTGCGACGATCTCGGACGCCGAGGCGGAGCCGCCGTTGATCAGAAGGACGATGGGCTTGCCTTCGATCAGGTCGCCCGGCTTGGCGTTGTACCGTTCGCCGCTTTGCGGGTCGCGCCCCCGGGTGGAAACGATTTCGCCCTTGTCGAGGAAGCTGTCCGAGACGGTGATCGCTTCGTTCAGAAGGCCGCCGGGGTTGTTGCGCAGGTCGATGACCACGCCGTCAAGGTTTGCCATCCCGCCCAGTTCTTCCAGGCCCTTCTTCAACTCTTCGTTGACGCCGCTGGTTGTCTGGTCGTTGAAGGTGGTGATCCGCAGCACGATGGTCTTGCCGACGACCCGGCCGCGCACGGCGGTCAGCTTGATCGTGTCCCGGATGATCGAGACGTCGAAGGGTTCGGGTGTTCCTTCGCGGACGATGGTGATGATGATTTCCGACCCGACCGGGCCGCGCATCTTTTCGACCGCGTCGTCAAGGAGAAGGCCTGAGACCGGCTCGCCGTCGACATGGGTGATGAAGTCGCCCGCCAGGATCCCGGCCTTGTCGGCGGGGGTGTCGTCCATCGGGGCGATGACCTTGATGAAGCCTTCCTCTTGCGTGACCTCGATCCCGAGACCGCCGAATTCGCCGCGGGTCTGGACCTGCATGTCCTCGAAGTCCTTGGCGGAGAGGTAGGACGAATGGGGGTCAAGCGAGGTCAGCATCCCGTTGATCGCAGCGGTGACCAGCTTGTCGGTCGGGACCTCTTCCACGTACTGCGCGCGCACCCGTTCAAAGATGTCGCCGAAAAGGTCGAGCTGGTCGTAGACCGAACTGTCCTGCACCGCTTCCTGCGCGACGAGGGGTCCGGCGATCTGCGTGGTCGCGATGACTCCGGCCACGGTTCCCACCAGCGCGGCGATCACATGTCTCTTCATCCTCGTCAGTCTCCTGTGCGGGCCAGTCCGTTGAACCACGGGATCGGGTCCACGGGGACGGCCCCCTGTCTGAGTTCCATATAAAGCGTTTCCGTGTCGCGCCCGCCAGAGCCATCTGGCGACCCGACCCTGAATTCCGCCGCAGGACCGGTTGGCCCGCCCATCAGGCCCAGGGGTGCATCTGCGGCGACAACCTCTCCCACTTCGCCATACAAGGTTTCCATCCCGGCAAGAACCAGGAGATAGCCGTCGCCGGGCTCGAGGATCATCACATTTCCGTAGTCGAGAAGCGGGCCGCGGTATCGGATGGTGGCGGGCCAGGGCGCGGTGACCAGGGCAAGGGGCTGAGTCGCGAGTGTGACGCCGGGACGGCGAACCCCGGCGGCATCGGCCTCATCCGGGCTGAGCAGGATCGTGCCCAGCACTGGCAGGGGCAGGCGGCCCTTCTCGGCGGCGAAGGTGGTGCCGCTTTCGGCGTCGGGCGACAGGCCTGCGGCGAAGGCATCCAGCGTGTCGGCGCTGTCAAGGAGGCCCTTGAGGACCTCGGGGTCATCCAGGAAGCGTTTCGGCAGGTCGGTGCGGTCCGAGATCGCCTTGGAGAGGTCCGTGCGGGCGGCTTGTGCGGTGGCAAGGCCGGTTTTCAGCACTTCTCCGGCCGAAAGCTGCAGGGCGCGGAGGTCGGCGAGTTCCTGAAGCTCGGCCTTCAGGGCGGCGGTCTCGGACTGCAGAGCGGGGGTCACGTCGGCGAGGATCATGCCGGACCGCGCGCTGCCGACGGCGCCTTCGGGGTGGAGAAGGAGGAGCGGGCCGGGGTTCGCCTCCATCGTCGCAAGCACGCCCAGTAGGCGGCCGATCCTGTCCCGCTTGGCGTCGAAGGCCTTTGTCAGCGCAGACTCGCGCAGTGCGGCTTCGCGCAGCGCACCGCGCAGGGCGGCAAGGCCGGATTCGTAGGCGCGGATGGTCTGGCTGAGAGCCGAGACGCGATCCCGCGCCTCGGTCGCGGCGTCGAGGGCGGCGACCGCCTCCTGCAGCTCGGCTGACGCCTTGGCCGCCTGCTCGGCCACGGTCTCGGCGCGCAGGGGCAGGGCCAGCAGGCACAGGAAAGCGGCGGTGCGGATCATGCGATCAGGGTCTGGCCGGTCATTTCGGTGGGCTGGGGCAGGCCCATGAGCTGCAGAAGCGTGGGGGCAAGGTCGGCAAGCCTGCCGCTGCGCAGGGTGGCACCGGGGGGGCCGCCGACGAGGATCACCGGGACCGGGTTTGTGGTATGCGCGGTGTGCGGGCCGCCGGTGACGGGGTCGACCATCACCTCGCAGTTGCCGTGGTCGGCGGTGACGATCATCGCGCCGCCCTTCGCGGTAAGCGCCGCCAGCGCCCGGGTCAGGCCGCGGTCCACCGCCTCGCAGGCCTTGATCGCTGCGGGAAGGCTGCCGGTGTGGCCGACCATGTCGGGGTTGGCGTAATTGACGACGATGAGGTCATAGCCTTTCTCGATGGCGGCCACGAAATGGTCGGACACCTGATCCGCGCTCATTTCCGGCTGCAGGTCATAGGTCGCGACCTTGGGCGAGGACGGCATGGCGCGGTCTTCGCCGGGATAGGGCTGTTCGCGCCCGCCGTTGAGGAAGAAGGTGACGTGGGGGTATTTCTCGGTCTCGGCCAGTCGGAACTGGGTCAGGCCGTGGCTGGCCACCCATTCCCCCAGCGTGTTGACAAGGACGCGCTTGGGGAAGGCGGTGCCCATGTAGGCGTTGTGGAGGTCGGAGTATTCGACCATTCCCAGCAAGGACGACCATTGCGGTCGGGTACCGGCGTCGAAGGCGGCGAACGTGGGGTCGCCGATGGCCGCCAGGATCTCGCGCGCGCGGTCGGCGCGGAAGTTCAGGCAGAAGACGCCGTCACCATCGCGGGCGCCGTGATAGCCGTCGATGACGGTGGGGGCGAGGAATTCGTCGGTCTCGCCCTTGCCATAGCTGTTCGACACGGCGGTCAGCGGGTCCGGCGCGGTCTCGCCCCGGGCGTGGACTATCGCGTCATAGGCGCGACTGACCCGCTCCCACCGGTTGTCGCGGTCCATCGCCCAGTAGCGGCCGATGACGGTGGCGATGCTGGCGCCGTAGGGCAGATGCTTGACCAGAGCCTCGACGAAGCCTTGGGCCGAAGAGGGGGCCACGTCGCGCCCGTCGGTCACGGCGTGCAGGGCCACGGGCACGCCAAGCGCGGTGATGGCGCGGCAGGCGGCGAGGACGTGGTTCACATGCCCGTGCACGCCCCCGTCCGAGACGACGCCCATCAGATGCGCGGTGCCGCCCCTGGCCTTCACCTTGGCGGCAAAGTCCAGGATCGCGGGGTTCTTCGCAAAGCTGCCGTCCTCGACCGCCAGATCGATCGCCCCAAGGTCCATCGCCACCACCCGGCCCGCGCCGATGTTGGTGTGCCCGACCTCGGAGTTCCCCATTTGCCCGGTCGGCAGGCCCACGTCGGGGCCAAAGGTGGTCAGCGTGGCGTGCGGGCAGGTGGCCCAGAGGTGGTTGAAGGTCGGCACGTGGGCCTGCGCGGGCGCTGAGGTGTCGGGGTTCGGGCCGATGCCCCAGCCGTCGAGGATGCACAGGACGACGGGTTTCGGGGCGGGCATTGGCGGTCTCCTTCTGTATTGGAAGGCTTTTACGCCCCGCCCGGTGGCAGAGCAACCGTCACGCCTGCCGCAAGGCCGCCTTCTCGCGCACCCGCTGGCGCCAGAGGGTGAAGACCCCCGCCGCCACCACGATCCCCGCGCCGACGGCGACGTTCACCCGCAGGCTTTCGCCGAAGACGACAAGGCCGATGCCACTGGCCCAGACCAGTTGCAAATAGGCGAAGGGCTGGATCGCCGAGGCCTCGGCCACCGCGAAGGCCCGGATCAGAAGCCAGTGCCCCAGGGCGGCGCTGCAGCACAGGGTCGCCATCCAGGCCCAGTCGCCGGGGCTCATCGGCTCCCAATGGGCAAGGCCGAAGGGGGTCATCGCGACCGCGCCGACCACACCGGTCCAGAAGAAGCTGACGGTGGTGCTGTCCTTGCGCGCCACGAAGCGGGTCAAAAGCCCGTAAAGCGCGAACATCGCGGCGGCGAGCAACGGGACCAGCGCCCAGGGCGAGAAGACCCCGCCCCCCGGCTGCAGGATGATCAGGATGCCAAGGAAGCCGACCAGAATGGCCGTCCAGCGTCGCCAGCCGACCTTTTCGCCCAGGATCGGCCCGGAGAGGGCGGCAATCAGCAGGGGATAGCTGGCAAAGACGGCGTGCGCCTCGATCAGGCCCAGTTTCACGAAGCCGACCATCATGACCGCGATTTCGGCCACCAGGATCACCCCGCGCGCGAGCTGGTGCCAAGGATAGGCCGACCGGGCCGCCGCGCGAAGGCCGCCGTTGGACCGCGCCGCCAGCAGCATCACGAACAGCGCAAAGAACCAGAACCGAATCATCACGACCATCGTGACGTTGTAGGTCGACCCCAGGTGTCGCGAGATGCCGTCCTGCGCAGCGAAGACCAGCGTCGTCGCGATCATCAGCCAGATGCCGAGCTTTGTGTTCTGCACCGCCTGATGGGTCATGCCGATTTCCGCTCCAATGACAGGGCGTAGAGGCCGGCGGCGACGACGATCACGCTGCCCAGGGCGACGGGCAGTTCCAGCACCTCGCCATAGACGGCCATGCCGATGACGGTGACGAAAACGAGCTGCAGGTAGGCATAGGGCTGAACCCGCGCCGCCTCGACCTGTTCGTAGCATTTCAGAAGCAGCCAGTGCGACAGGATCGACAGCGCGCAGTAGACGGCCAGAAATCCTGCGTCCTGCGGCAGCATCGGGGTCAAGTGCGGCAGGCCGATCCCGGTCATCAGCCCTGCGCCGATCACGCCGGGCCAGAAGAAGGCAGGGAAGGTCGCCTCGGTCCGGGTGGTCAGGCGGGTGAGGACCGAATAGAGCGCGAACATGAAGGCCGATGCCAGGGGCAGGATCGCCGCCCAGGAGAAGACGCCCATTCCGGGGCGCAGGATGACCAGGACGCCGACCAGCCCCGCGCCGACGGCGGCCCAGCGCTGCCAGATGATCCGCTCGCCCAGGATCGGGCCGGAGAGGGCAACGATCAGCAGCGGGCAGACCGAAAAGACGGCCAGCGAGTTGATCAGGCCGATCTGGGTGTATCCCCAGACGATCAGGCAGATCTCCGCGACCAGCAGGCAGGATCGCACCAGATGCGTCGGCAGGCGGGTCGAGCGGATGGCAGGGCCGAACCCCTCGGGCCGGCGCAAGGCAAGGAAGATCACGAAGCCTGCGAAGACCCAGTAGCGGATCATGATGATCATCTGGGTCGAGTAGGCCCCGGCCAGATGCTTGGCGAAGGCGTCCTGAGCCGCGAAGGTGGCGACGGCGGCCACCATCAGCCAGATGCCCAGGGTTGGATTGCGCGACGAGGTCATGACGCGGGCTGGCTATCACCCCATCCGCGCAGGCGAAAGGGGCGGTTTCGCCCATCGGCCCTGCGAAATTGCGGGGCTTCGGCCTTAATCGCAAAGGCCCCGATCAGCGCCGGCCGGCCGCCTTCGGTGTAGGTTATGACTCGGTCAATCGCCTTCTTGAATAAGCAGGCGGCGGTTGTCCGGGTTCGCCTGTCCGTGGCTGACGATCCAAACCTCCAGCGGGGCGGCACGGAACGCCTGGATGGCATCTGCCATTGCTTCGGTGATCCAGTCGGGGGGATTGCCGAAGGCGCCGCCGCCAAGCCGCGTGAGGAAGACGCGGCGCGCGTCCAGCGCAAGGGCAGCGGCAAGGGTGGCGCGATAGGCTGCGCCAAGAACAAGCCTTGCGAATGGTTCCCATTCGACTTTCGGCGCGGGCGAATAGGCGATGGGCAGGGCCGAGGCGTAGACCTGGTGCACAAGGTGCCCCGCGCCCGGCAAGGTGACCTCGGTCGCCTCCTGCACCCCGACCCGCAAGAGACTTGCAAGCCCAGACCTGTCAGCAGCGGCAATCCGGGCCGAGACGAGCGACAGGCCACCCGGCCGGGGCAGGGCATAGCCGTTTCGCATCTCCCACAGATCGCCGCTTGCATTGCCAAGGGCGCGGCCAAGATCGGCCAGCATGTCCAGTTGCCGATCAGCGGTCTGGCCGATGCCGCCGTCCAGCGGCACGAAGTAGTTGCGGAAGATCGTGCCCGCAACGCAGGCCATCGCGCAGGCCGGTCCCTGGGTCCGGTCGGTCGCATAGCAAGCGATTCCGTCGTCCGGAGTTATATCTGGTCCGATCATCTCCAGCAGATTGAACTGGGACGCGACCTGGAACACGGCGTTGGCGTTGCGGGGGTCTGCGTGCAGCCGCTGCACATCCGCCACCACTTCGCCGACGCTGATCCGCGCGGGTCCCTTTGGAGGCGGGGGCAGGTCGACCAGCGCTGGCGTCAGCAGGCGCCCGGCGGTCATCCGTCTGCCCGTGCCAAGGAACACCAGTCCGGTCCCGTCCACCCGGATGCCTGCGCGCACGGTCTGGGGGTCGTCGCTTTGCAGACCTGTCAGCGCCGTGAACCAGTTCATTGCGTCCGGCCCAGCCTTCACGTGCCCCCTGCCCCGCGCTACCGGATCGTGAACGCCACCTCGTTCCGCCGCTTCCAGGGCAGCGTCAATGGCGCATCGTAGAAATAGTAGTGCGGTCCGGCGAGGATTTCGTAGCCCTGACTTTCCGCCCAGGCGCGCAAGGTTTCTGCGCGGTCGCTTAGTCCAGCGCTGCCCGGCAGGCCCGAGAACCGTTCGACCAGTTGCCGCGAGGGGCCGACGGGAACAAAGCGGATGCGGTCGTCGCGCGGGGCGGGGAGGGTCTCGGTCGTATAGCGGGCCGGCATCATGAAGCTGACGGTCCAGAAATCCTTCTCGGCGGTCTGCGCCACGGGCACGGTCATGGCGATCTTCTCGCCCGTCGCGTTGCCCCCGAAGATGTAGCCCGCCAGCATCCGGAACCCGGCCTGGATAGCGCCCTGCCGGCCGCCGACAACCTTCACCTCGGCCAGAAGATGCGGGCCGTAGCTGCGAATCTCGCGCGCACCTTCGGACCATTCGACGCTGTAGGGCGGCATCTCATAGCCCTTGTGCGTGTCTTCGGCCCCTGCTGTCCCCGCCATCGCTACCCCCAAGACCGCTGCCAGTATCATCTTGCGCATCGGAACACCCCTGCTTTCAAGAGGAGCTAGCTTGCCGGACCGGGATTTCGAGCGTATATCGCCCCCATGTCCGGGTTCATCTACTTCAACATCACCGATCATGCGCGGCTTCCAGCCCGCTTCTTCGGCATGACCCGCTCGATTCTCGCCCGCGCCTGACTTTCGTCTGTCTGCGCCCGCGCACCCCTTCGCCTGCCCCAAGCCATCCCGAACGATAGGTGAGAGCCATGACCGCTCCGCGTACCCTCTATGACAAGATCTGGGACGACCACGTCGTCCATCAGGCCGAGGATGGCACCTGCCTCCTCTACATCGACCGGCACCTCGTGCACGAAGTGACCTCGCCCCAGGCGTTCGAGGGCCTGCGGATGACCGGCCGCAAGGTGCGCGCGCCGGAAAAGACCATCGCCGTGCCGGACCACAACGTGCCGACGACGCTTGACCGCGCCAATGCTGCGACGATGACCGAGGACAGCCGGATTCAGGTCGCGGCTCTCGACAAGAACGCCAAGGACTTCGGGATCAACTACTACCCGGTCTCGGACGTCCGTCAGTGCATCGTCCACATCGTCGGGCCGGAACAGGGCTGGACCCTGCCGGGGATGACGGTTGTGTGCGGTGACTCGCATACCGCCACGCATGGCGCGTTCGGCGCGCTGGCCCACGGGATCGGCACGTCCGAAGTGGAGCATGTGCTGGCCACTCAGACGCTGATCCAGCGCAAGGGCAAGAACATGAAGGTCGAGATCACCGGGTCCCTCCGCCCCGGCGTCACGGCCAAGGACATCACCCTGTCTGTGATCGGCGCCACCGGCACTGCCGGCGGCACGGGATATGTCATCGAATACTGCGGCCAGGCGATCCGCGAGCTGTCCATGGAAGGCCGGATGACGGTCTGCAACATGGCCATCGAAGGCGGCGCCCGTGCGGGCCTGATCGCCCCGGACGAGAAGACCTTCGCCTACTGCATGGGCCGCCCCCACGCGCCGAAAGGTGCGAAGTGGGAGGCCGCTCTGGCCTACTGGAAGACGCTTTACACCGATGAAGGCGCGCATTTCGACAAGGTCGTGACGATCCGCGGCGAGGATATCGCCCCCGTTGTCACCTGGGGCACCAGCCCCGAGGACGTTCTGCCGATCACCGGCACCGTCCCTGCACCGGAAAGTTTCACTGGCGGCAAGGTCGACGCGGCGAAGCGGTCGCTGGACTATATGGGCCTCCAGCCCGGCCAGAAGCTGACCGACATCGCCATCGATACGGTCTTCATCGGGTCCTGCACCAACGGCCGGATCGAGGACCTCCGCGCGGCAGCCGCGATCCTGAAGGGCAAGAAGATCAAGGTCAAACGCGCGATGGTCGTCCCCGGCTCGGGCCTCGTCCGGGCGCAGGCCGAAGAAGAGGGTCTGGCCCAGATCTTCCTCGACGCGGGGTTCGAGTGGCGGCTTGCGGGTTGCTCCATGTGCCTTGCGATGAACCCCGACCAGCTTGCCCCCGGCGAACGCTGCGCGGCGACGAGCAACCGCAACTTCGAGGGCCGTCAGGGCCGGGGCGGCCGCACGCACCTGATGTCGCCCGCGATGGCGGCGGCGGCGGCGATCACCGGGCACCTCACGGACGTCCGCGAGCTGATGGGCGAGACCGTCTGATGCAACAGGCGGCGTCCCCGGATGCCGCCAACAGCGGGGCCGCGCACCGGCCCCGCGTTCTGGTCATTGCCGAGGCCGCGAACCCCGAATGGGTCAGCGTCCCCCTGATCGGCTGGTCGCTGGCCGAGGCGCTGCGGGGCGTGGCCGATGTTCATCTCGTGACCCAAATCCGCAACCGCGACGCCATCCTGCGCAAGGGCTGGGGCGAGGGCACCGACTTCACCGCCATCGACACCGAGGCGATCGCCGCCCCTGCCTGGAAGCTCTCCCAAATCCTGCGGATGGGCGAAAGCCGGGGCTGGACCATCGTGCAGGCGGTGAACAGCCTGACCTACCCCTGGTTCGAGCGGAAAGTCTGGCAGCGGTTCGGCCCCGCGATCCAGCGCGGCGACTATGACATCGTCCACCGAATCACGCCGCTCTCGCCTGCCGCCACCGGCTCGTTGGCCGCAAAGTGCCGCAAGGCGGGGGTGCCCTTCGTCCTGGGTCCGCTGAACGGCGGCGTGCCCTGGCCCAAGGGGTTCGAGGCGGAACAGAAGCAGGAGGGCGAGTGGCTGTCGCGCTTCCGGGGGCTCCTGAAGGTCTTCCCCGGCCGGGCGAAGATGCTGCAGGCCTGCACCGCGATCCTCTACGCCTCGAAATTCACCCGCCGGGACATTCCCGAAGCTCTGCTGGACCGGGCGATCTATTTGCCGGAAAACGCCATCGACCCCGCCCGCTTTTTCCGTGAGGCCGCGCCCGAGCCCGGCCTCCTGAAGGCCTGCTTCATCGGTCGCTTTGTCCCCCTGAAGGGCCTTGGCATGCTGATCGACGCCGCCCGCCCGCTGGTCGAGGCAGGCAGGCTGGAGCTGCATCTCGTCGGCGACGGCCCCCTGACGCCCGCGCTTAAGGAGCAGGCCAAGGGGCTGGTGGGCATCCATTTCCACGGCTGGCTGAAGCACGAACAGGTCCAGGATGTGGCCGCCGCGTGCCATGTGCTGGCCTTCCCGTCGATCCGCGAATTCGGGGGTGGCGCGGTCCTGGAAGGCATGGCGCTGGGCCTTGCCCCCTTGGTCGTCGACTACGGCGGCCCGGCGGACCTTGTGACGCCCGAGGTGGGGATCAAGGTGCCCCTCACAGACCGCGCGGGGACGACTGCTGCGCTGCGCGCTGCGCTTCAGACGCTGGCCGCTGACCCGGCCGCGACGGCGCGCATGGGGCAGGCCGCCCGCAAGCTCGTGACCGAGCTTTTCACTTGGCCCCGTCGGGCCGAGCAGATCGCCACCATCTACGACTGGGTCCTGGGCCGTCGCCCGACCCGCCCCGAACCCATCCCGCATAGCTGACAGCAAGGCACAGACTCATGGAAAAATTCACCACTCTCACCGGCGTTGCGGCCCCGATGCCGCTGGTCAACATCGATACCGACATGATCATCCCCAAGCAGTTCCTGAAGACGATCCAGCGGTCGGGGCTGGGGAAGAACCTCTTCGACGAGATGCGGTACACGCAGGCAGGCGAGGAGATCGCGGAGTTCGTCCTGAACCAGCCGGCTTACCGCCATGCGCAGATCCTGGTCGCCGGCGACAACTTCGGCTGCGGGTCGTCGCGCGAACACGCGCCTTGGGCGCTGCTGGACTTCGGGATCCGCTGCGTGATCTCGACCTCGTTCGCGGACATTTTCTTCAACAACTGCTTCAAGAACGGCATCCTGCCCGTGGTCCTGCCGCAAGAGGCCGTCGATCACCTGATGGACGACGCCCGCAAGGGTGCCAACGCCCGGATCACGGTGGACCTGGAAAGCCAGACCGTCACCGCTTCGGACGGCAAGACGTTCAAGTTCGAGGTCGACGCGTTCAAGAAGCACTGCCTGATGAACGGGTTGGACGACATCGGCCTGACGCTGGAGAAGGCCTCGGCCATCGACAGCTATGAGGCGAAGAACGCCACGCTGCGCCCCTGGGCGTAAGTCACATCTGCAGATTGGCGGACGGCCCGGTCGGATCGGCCGGGCCTTGGTCATTGCGGCACCGGGCTGTTGAGGAGTAGCCTGTGGCCATGCTCGTCCCCCTGAAGAACCCGACCTTCCGGCGCCTTTTTGCAGCGCAGGCGGTAGCACTGACCGGCACCGGGCTGGCCACAGTGGCACTGGGGCTTCTGGCCTATGATCTGGCGGGAGAAGACGCAGGCGCGGTCCTGGGAACGGCACTGGCGATCAAGATGGTCGCCTATGTGACGCTGGCACCGCTGGCGGCTGTCCTGGCCGCCCGACTGCCCCGCCGGGCCTTCCTGGTGGCGCTGGACCTGGTGCGGGCCGTCGTCGTGCTGGTCCTGCCGTTCGTGGATCAGGTCTGGCAGATCTACGTCCTGATCTTTCTTCTGCAGGCCGCTTCGGCGGGGTTCACGCCCGCTTTCCAGGCCACCATCCCCGAGGTCCTGCCGGACGAAACCGAGTATACTCAGGCCCTGTCGCTGATGCGGCTGGCCGAGGATCTGGAGCAGATCGCCTCGCCGCTGATTGCGGCGGCGCTGCTGGTCTTCGTCTCTTTCCCCGTGCTGTTCGCGGGAACCGTGGTGGGCTTCGTGCTGTCGGCGGCGCTGGTGGCCGGGTCACGCCTTCCCGTGCGGCGCGTGGCAGAGGACGAGCCCTTTCTCGCCGCTGCGACGCGGGGTTTGCGGATTTACGCCGCGACCCCAAGGCTGCGCGGGTTGCTGGCGCTGGAGGCCGCAGTCGCGGCGGCGGGCGCCATGGTCTATGTCAACACCGTGGTCCTGGTCGAGACGCGCCTTGCCCTTGGCGCGCCGCAGGTGGCATTGGCCTTCGCTGCCTTTGGCGGCGGGTCGATCCTGGCGGCGCTTCTTCTACCCCGGCTGCTGCACCGGGCGGCCGACCGGCCGATCATGCTGGCGGGTGCCGCGGTGATGGTCCTGTCGGTCGCCGCCGTTCCATTGGCCGGTGGTCTTGCTGCCCTCCTTTGTCTGTGGGCGCTGGCGGGTTTCGGCTTTTCCCTTACGCAGACACCGATCGGGCGCATCCTGAACCGGTCGGCCAGCGACACGGACCGCCCCGCGCTTTTCGCTGCGCAGTTCGCGCTGAGTCATGCGTGCTGGCTGGTGACCTATCCCCTGGCGGGCTGGATTGGGGCTATAGCCGGGCTGTCCACCGTCGCGCTGGGCCTTGCCGCGATTGGGGCGGTGGCGCTTGGTGTCACACTTTTCCTGTGGCCCGCGCGCGATCCGGAGGAGCTGGACCACGACCACCCGGACCTTGCCCTCGGGCATCCGCATCTTGCAGAGCATGGCCTTGAAGGAACCCACCGGCACCGTTTCGTGGTCGACCGGCTGCATCCCCGCTGGCCCAGCCCGGCGCGCTAGGCGTCCCGCTCCAGCATCGCCTGCAGGGTCGACAGGTGGTCGGCCTCGACCGCAGGTTTGTCGTCGCGGATGCGGTTGATCCGGGGGAAGCGCATCGCGACGCCGGATTTGTGGCGGGTGGATCGGTTCAGCCCCTCGAACGCCACTTCCACGACCTTGGTGCGCGCGACGGAACGGACAGAGCCGAAGCGTTCCACCGTGTTGCTGCGTACGAAGCGGTCAAGGTCCTTCAGCTCGGCATCGGTGAAGCCGAAGTAGGCCTTGCCGACGGGGACGAGGTCGTCGCCGTTCCAGACGCCGAAGGTGAAGTCGGAGTAATAGCCCGACCGCTTGCCGTGGCCGCGCTGGGCGTACATCAGCACGGCGTCGATCAGGTGGGGGTCGCGCTTCCACTTGAACCACGGTCCCTTCATCCGGCCCGCCAGATAGGGGCTGTCGCGGCGCTTGATCATCACGCCTTCGATGACCGTTGCAGGCGGGTTCAGGCGCAGGGCTGCAAGCTCGTCCCAGGTCTGGAAGTCCAGTTCCGGCGACAGGTCTATCCGGTGACCCAGCGGTGCCACCGCCTGCGCCAGCACTGCGCGGCGGGCGTCGTAGGGTTGGTCGCGAAGGTCCTGGCCGTTCCAGATCAGGACGTCGTAAAGCCGAAGGCCCGCCGGGTGGCTGCGCAGCATTGCGGGCGTCACCGTCTTGCGGTTCAGCCGCTGCTGGAGGTCGCCGAAGCTGGCGATCTCGTCCCCGCGGCGGACCAGAAGCTCGCCGTCGAGGGTGCCGTCGAAGTCCATCAGGTCGACGATGTCGGGGAAGGCGGTGCTGATGTCCTCTCCCGTTCTGGAATAGAGCCGCCGCGTGCCGCCGTCGCTGACGGCCTGGATGCGGATGCCGTCCCACTTCCATTCGGCGGCATAGGCGGAGGGGTCCAGCGCGGATAGCTGCTCCAAGTCGGTCGCGGTGGACAACATGACGGGGCGGAACGGCGCGCGGGCGGCGGCTTCGGGGCGGGGGGCGCTGCCAGCGGCCCAGGCGAAGAGGTCAAGGTAAGGAGGGGTGAGGGCGTGCCAGATCTCTTCAACCTCGGTCACCGGCAGATTGGCCCAGGTGGCAAAGGCGGTGCGGGCAAGGCGGGCCGAGACGCCCACCCGCAGCGCGCCGGTGGCGAGCTTGAGGTAGGCATAGCGTTCAGAGGGGCCAAGGCTGTCCAGCCGCGAGATGATGAGGGCGGGCAGCCGGGTCTTGGGCGTGGTGGAAAGTTCTTCGACGACCTCGGACAGGGGTGGGTCCGACCGCGTGCCCTCGGGCCAGATCAGCGCGATGGTTTCAGCAAGATCGCCGACGAAGTCATAGCTTGCGGCGAAAAGCTGAGCGTCCACTCGTGTTTCCGCCAGCCCACGCAACAGGCTTGGCGTGACCTGCCGCAGCTTCAGGTCGCCGGTGATCGCGGCCAGCATAAGTCCGCGCTGGGGGTCGAGGGTGTCGCTAAAGGCTTGGGCCAGAAGCCTTTCCTTCCCCAGCCTTTGCGGCGTGAAGGCCAAGCGTTCCAGAAGCGTGGCGAAGGCGGCAAGGCTCATTCCGCTTCGTCCTCGTAGCCGACGAGGTGCAGGGGGCGGGCCTTGCGCTGGTTCAACTCGCACCAGCGCATCAGGGCGTCCTCGCGGCCGTGGGTGATCCAGACTTCTGCAGGGTTCAGTTCGGTGATCGTGTCGGTCAGGTGCGGCCAGTCGACGTGGTCCGAGATGATCAGTGGCAGTTCGACGCCACGCTGCCGGGCGCGGGCGCGGACCTGCATCCAGCCAGAGGCGAAGGAGATCACGGGGTCGGGGAAGCGTTGCGCCCAAGTGGCGGCGAAGGCCGAGGGGGGCGCGATGACGATGGCCCCGGCAAAGTCGGCCTTCGTCCCCCCGGTGGCGGGGCGCAGGTCGCCGAGGTCGATGCCCCCCGCGATGTGGTAGTCGCAGAGCCGCTGCAGCGCGCCGTGGATGTAGATCGGCGCGTCCCAGCCTGCCTGCCGCAAGGCTCCGATCAGCCGTTGCGCCTTGCCCAAGGCATAGGCTCCGATCAGGTGCGACCGTTCCGGGAAGGCCGCGACCGACGCGAGGAGGCGGGCGATCTCGACCTCGGGCGGGGGGTGGCGGAAGACGGGGAGGGCAAAGGTTGCCTCGGTCACGAAGATGTCGCAGGGCACCGGCTCGAACGACGCGCAGGTGGGCGACGGGACGCGGGCGTAGTCGCCCGAGACCACGATGCGGCAGCCCCGGCCTTCCACCGCGATCTGGGCCGAGCCAAGGACATGGCCCGCGGGGTGGAAGCTGACCGTCGCCTCGCCCAGCGTGACGGGGCCGTCATAGGCTTGGCGCGACGTACAGAACTCCTCGCCGTAGCGAATCGCCATGATGTCCAGCGTCTGGCGTGTCGCCAGCACGGCGCCGTGCCCCGGGCGGGCGTGGTCCGAATGACCGTGGGTGATCAGCGCACGCGGCACCGGGCGCAGCGGGTCGATGAAGAAATCCCCCGCCGGGCAGTAAAGCCCCTCGGGACGGGGAAGGAGAAGCGGCTCGCGGGCCATGCATGCGTCCTGACTGGGTGTCCCGGTGATATGTGGCGTCAACGCATTTGTCCAAGTCGGGATCCGACCGGGGAACAATGGTGGCACAGCCGCGTTGCAGGGTCATGGGTCCGGATGCCGGGCCGCAAACCGCAACGGAGAGCTGCAATGGACGAACTTACCCTTGGTGCAGTCGTGTTCCTGATCCTGCTGGCCATCTCTCTGGTCGGCCTGTTCTGGTCCTCGCGCCAGGCCGACCGGCTGGATGGCGAGCGTCGCCAGCGCAGGACACTGGTGCGCGAGGATGGCACGGTGGTTGGAGCCCCGCTTTAGGCATCCAGCAACCCCAGCCGGAACCGTGGCGTTCCTGCCCGGCCCAACCGGCAAAGCGGCTGGTAACCGGGAGGAGGCTCTGGTTCCGGGTCGCCATGGTCGAAGGCGACCCTGCGGGGCGTCGGTGGCGGGTTGGTCTTGAACGGCCTTCATCTTGGGCAATCAATCAAGGCGGGGAAGGACGCTGGTGCCAAAGGCGTCGATGAAGGCCTCTTGGTTCCGGCCGATGCAGTGAAGGTGGACTGTGGCTCCAAGTGCGGCCAGTGACGCGATGTCGGCGGTGTGGCGGCCAAGGTCTTCGGAGATCGGGATCCGGTCGGCCAGCGCTGCCTCGGAAGCGGCGTCCGAGGCGCTGTCAAAGTCGGCCGGTCGGCGCAGGTCCCACATCGCCTCGCCACCCAGGATTCCGTGGCGCCACTGGTGCATCGCCTCGGCCATCGCGGTCGCCCGGTCGGGTGCCCAGGACAGCGCGTGCTGGATGTGGACCGGCTTGCCCTCGCCACCATTCTCGCGGAAGGCGCGCAGGACGGGGAGGACGGTCTCGACCTTCCCGCCGACAGTCAGAAGGCCGTCGGCCCAGGTGGCGACCTCGGCGGCGGTTTCCTTGCTGACGGCGGCGGCGTAAAGCGGCATCCGCTGCTTGGGACGCGAATAGAGCCGGGCGCTGATGACGGTAACCCGACCGCGGTGGGTGACTTCATCTCCGTCGAAGAGAGCCCGGATGATCGCGGCGCATTCGGCAAGACGCGCGTTGCGTTCGGCCTTCTCGGGCCAGGGCAAGCCTGTGATCGCCTCGTTGATCGCCTCGCCGCTGCCAAGGGCCAGCCAGAAGCGGCCCGGGAACATCTCGGCCAGTGTCGCGGCGGCCTGGGCAAGGACGGCGGGATGCATGCGATACCCCGCCGAGGCGATAGAGCCGAAGGGCAGGTCACAGGCGTGCATCGCGGCCCCGAGCCAGGCCCAGGAAAACCCGGACTGACCTTGCCGCACGCTCCACGGATGGAAATGGTCCGAGCATTTGATCGCCGTGAATCCGGCCTTTTGCGCACTGCGGCACAAGGACAAGAGACGGGACGGGGCGAACTGTTCGTGCGAGGCGTGAAAGCCGATCTGCGCCACGATCAGCGATGTCCTGTGAACCGGGAAAGAGGCGAAGGCATGCCGCGATCAGGCCCGGCGCCGGGATATGTCGGGCGTGTCGTTGTTCGCCGCGCGGTCGGGCGGGGTGGCAAAAGTTGACTTGCCGATGTCCTGATCCGCGTCGTAGAAAAGCTCGGCCTCGGCTTGCTGCCAGTGGCGGTTGGCGCAGCCATCCGGGCAACCATCGGCCTGCCACAGGCTGTAGGCGCGTTCGCGGATGCGGTCTTCGGGGACGCTGGGTGTTCTCATCATTTCCTCCGTCAGGCGGGAGTGGATCGTCGGATGGGACAACCGTGAGCACCGCAAAATGTTCCTGTGGGGAACCCCGGCGGCACAAGGGCTGCCGTGGCAGGTTGGCATAGACGGCGCCGGGGTCGGCGGCTATCACTCGTCCGGCCCGCAACGGAGGATGACAGATGCAACTTGCCGCCAGTGACGTGCTGCCCATTGATGCACCCAAGGCGATCCTTGTCGGTCGCGTCTGGTCCGAAGCGGCGGGTGGTCCCTGCCCCGTGCTGGTGCGCGAGGGGCGGCTTCTGGACCTGTCGTCGCTTTGCGCCACGGTATCGGGCCTGATGGAGGTCGACGGCCTGGCGGACTGGCTGGCCCAGGCCACGGGGTTGCCGGACCTTGGGTCGGTCGACGATGCGCTTGCGGGGCGCGGCCTGACGCTTCTGGCGCCGATCGATCTGCAGGCGGTCAAGGCTGCGGGCGTCACCTTTGCCGACAGCATGGTGGAACGGGTGATCGAAGAGCAGGCCAAGGGCGACAGCGGCCGCGCCGAGGCGATCCGGGCCAAGTTGGCCCCGGTGATCGGCGACAGCCTGCGGGGCGTCCCTGCCGGGTCGGAAAAGGCGCGCGAGGTGAAGCGCGTCCTGCAGGACCTTGGCCTCTGGTCGCAGTACCTGGAGGTGGGCATCGGTCCGGACGCCGAGATCTTCACCAAGGCGCAGCCGATGGCCTCGGTCGGGTGTGGGGCGGATGTGGGCATCCACCCGATCTCGGAATGGAACAACCCGGAACCCGAGGTGGTCCTTGTGGTCCGTTCGGACGGCACGATCCTGGGTGCAACGCTGGGCAATGCCGTCAACCTGCGCGACGTCGAGGGGCGGTCGGCGCTGCTTCTGGGCAAGGCCAAGGACAACAATGCCTCTTGCGCCGTGGGCCCGTTCCTGCGGCTGTTCCACGGTGATTTCACGATGACGGTGCTGGAGGCGGTGAAAGTCTCGCTGCGGGTCACGGGCGGGGACGGGTTCGAGATGACGGGCGAAAGTGCAATGGCCGCGATCAGCCGCAAGCCTGCGGACCTGGCGCGGCAGCTGCTGAACCGCAACCACCAGTACCCCGATGGCGCGGTCCTGTTCCTGGGGACGATGTTCGCCCCGGTGAAGGATCGGCGCGGGGCGGGGCAAGGCTTCACGCACGAGGTGGGCGACGTGGTCGAGATCGCAAGCCCGCTGTTGGGCCGTCTGGTCAACCGGGTGATGCGCACCGATCACTGCCCCGAGTGGACCTTCGGCACTCGCGCGCTGATGCGGAACCTGGCGGCACGGGGCCTGGCTGACCGGGTATAAGGGAACTACCCATGTGACTGCGGGTTTACCCTGGCTGCAACAGCCTCAGGGAGAAAGCCGATGTCCGCCCCGCACACCAACCTGGAAACCCAGAAACGCCGGCATCGCGGACCCCTGATCGGCATGGCGCTGGTGGCGATCTTCGGCGTTGCACTGATCGTCTACTGGCAATTCGAGGAAGCCGCCGAAGGCAACTCTCCCACGTCGGACACCGTCCAGCCCGAGACAGGCACCGAACCCGCCTCCGCCCCTGTGGCCGGGGACTAGACGCGGCGAAGCCCGGCCGCTGGGCCGGGCTTCCCGTCACGAAGGGCGAAGCATCGCAAGTCGGGGGACATCATGCCGTGGCCCTGCGTGCACGGACGTGCAGTCCGCAGGGCGCGGCCCAACAGGGCCACACCCTTTGGCCATCAGCGCTGCTGACCCTTCGACTGGTTGTTCTGATGCTGCTGGCCGCTGCCGGACTGGCCGCCCTGCTGGGTCTTGTTCTGGCCGTCCTTGGTGTCGGTCTGACCGCCCTGCTGGCCACCCTTCTGGCCCTGCTGGTCCTGTTGACCCTGCTGGCCCTTCTGCTGGTTCTTCTGGTCGTTCGCCATCTGACATCTCCTGTTGCCGTGGGACCGCCCAACATGGCGGCTGCAGGGGATCAACCGGTGGCGGGACGAATTGTTCCGGCATCAGGAACCGCAGCGCTGCCCTGTCGGTTGACCGTGGCAGAAAAGGAGGACCGCCTTGCCCCCGCGCACGTTCTGGAAGGGTTACCTGAAGCTGTCGCTCGTCACCTGCCCGGTCGCCCTGATGCCTGCCGTGACCGAAGGCGGGCGGCTGCGGTTCCATACGCTGAACCGCGCGACCGGCAATCGTGTGCAGCGCCAGTATGTCGATGCCGAGACCGGGAAGCCGGTCAAGGACGAGGATCAGGCGCGCGGCTATCCGCGGGGCGAGAATGACCACGTGATTCTGGAGGACGAGGAGCTGGACGAGGTCGCGCTGGACAGCACGCGGACCATCGACATCCAGGAGTTCGTGCCGTCGGACAAGATCGGCTGGATCTGGTTCGACCGCCCGCATTTCCTGGTGCCCGACGACACCGTGGCGGAAGAGGCGTTCTCGGTCATCCGGGATGCGATGCGGTCCACTGGATCGGTGGGGATCGCCCGACTTGTGATGTACCGCCGCGAGAGGGCGGTGATGCTGATGCCGAAGGGAAAGGGGATCGTGCTGTGGACCCTGCGCTATGGTGACGAGGTGCGCGACGATGCGGACTACTTCGGTGACCTGCGCGGGGTGAAGCCGGACGGTGAGGCGCTGAAACTGGTCAGCCGGTTGATCGAGACCCGGATGACCGACTGGGACCCGAAGATGGTCGAAGACCCGGTGCAGGACCGCCTGCTGGAGTTGATCGAATCGAAGAAGACGGGCCGCAAACCCGCGCGGACGTCCAGGTCCGACGAACCGCGCGACAGCGGCAAGGTGGTCAGCATCATCGACGCGCTGAAGCGCAGCATTGCCTCCGAGAAGCCCGCCGCACGGAAGCGCTAGGGTCTTAGCGGACGGGCGGCCTCCGCAAACCCGGCCCAGGGGTCGGCGCGCAGGTTTGACAGCCGGGCGGGCATCGTCAGGACGGTGAAGTCGCCTGGTGCAACGCCGGCCTTCAGCTCTTCCCACGTGACCGGAGCAGAGACATGTGCGCCGGGCCGAGCGCGGGTCGAGAAGGCCGCGACGGCCGTCGCGCCGCGCTGGTTGCGCAAGTAGTCGACCAGGATCTTTCCCTGCCGCTTGGACTTGGTGATGGTGGACACGTAACGCGACGGGTCGTCCGACGCCATCTCACGCGCGAAGTCGCGGCAGAAAGTCTTGACCGCGGGCCACTCTGCCTTGGGCATCAGGGGGGCCACCACGTGCAGCCCCTTCCCACCCGAGGTCTTGACGAAAGCCGCCAGCCCCTTGGCCTCTAACCGGACGCGTACATCCTGCGCGGCCTGGACCAGGTCGGCCCAGTCCACCCCGTCGCCGGGGTCAAGGTCGATGACGATCCGGTCGGGCTTTTCCCAGTCCTTCAGCGTGCTGCCCCAAGGGTGGATTTCCAGCGCCGCCGACTGCGCCAGCGCGATCAGCCCGTCGAGGTCGGCAATGGCAAGCGAGGGTTCGTCCTTCGGTTCTGCCGGGTCCTGGACCCGCAGGATCGCCGCGTTCATCCCCTTCCATTCGTGCTTCTGGAAGAACTGCTGCCTCCCGCCCACCCCGTCCGGCAGGCGCAACAGGGCCAGCGGGCGGCCGACGATGTGGGGCGCGATCCAGGGCCAGACTTCGGTGTAGTAATCCGCAAGGCCCGCCTTGGTGACCCCGACGTCGGGCCAATAGACCCTCTCCGGGTGGCTCAGCTTGACCCTGCGGACCGGCGTGGGCGCAGGGTCAGGAAGCGGCGTCGGCAGGCCCTCGCCCGTCACTTCGCGCGGGTCCTTGTCCTCGCGCAGGCCCTTGAAGGATGCGTGGCGCAGGTTGCCGTCGCCCGTCCAGGCGCGGAAGTCGACCTCGGCCACCAGTTCGGGCCGCACGAAGCGCACACCGCGCGCCTCGGCCCGGGGAAGGGGCGGCTGGAAGGGCTGGGTGTCCGTCTCAAGGGCGGCCAGCTGTTCGTAAAGCTGCTCGGCCAGAGTGGCGGAGAACCCGGTTCCGACCCGCCCCACGGACTTGAGCGTGTCGCCGTCATATACCCCCAGCACCAACGACCCGATGGCGCGGGCGGACACGGTCGAGGGCAGGTACCCCGCCACCACGAACTCTTGCCGGGCCGAACACTTGGACTTGACCCAGGCCTTGCCGCGACCGGGCAGATAGGGGCTGTCGCGCAGTTTCGAGATGATGCCCTCCAGCCCCAGTCGGCAGGCGTGGCGCAACACCAGCTCGCCCTTGTCTGACAGATGCTCGCTGATCCGCAATGGACCTGAGGCGGGGGCAACCAGCCCCGCCAGCAGCCGTTTGCGGTCGACCAGCGGCAGGCCGGTCAGGTTGCGGCCATCCAGGTGCAGAAGGTCGAAGGCGTAGTAGACCATCCGGTCCGTCCGCCCCCCGGCGAGGTCAGCCTGCAGCGCCGAGAAGTCCGAGGACCGGCCCGCCGCTTCCACCACCACCTCGCCGTCCAGCACCGCCTGCCGCACCGGCAGTGCCGCCAGCGCACCGGCGATGGCCCCGCCGAAGCGGTCTGTCCAGTCGCGGCCCGACCGGGTGAAAAGGCGAACCTTGCCGTCTGCGACCTGCGCCTGGATTCGGTAGCCGTCGAACTTGATCTCGTGCAGCCAGCGGTCGTCGCCGGGGGTGGACTTGACGAGGGAGGCCAGCATGGGCGGGATGAAATCCGGCATTGTGGCGGTCGGCTCCTTGGCAGCCGCCTTCCGGGCCCTTGGCTTGCGGGCAGGCCTCCCGCCCACCTCGTCAATCGTCCGCCCTGATTTCACCGACTCCGGTCGTTCCTCCAGGATGTCCGGGGCGGTCTCGTCCCGCGCGCTGGAATCCTCGCCCTTGATCAGAAGCCAGTTCTCACGCTTCTCCCTGGGCTTGCCACGCATCCGGATCAGGTGCCAGCAGCCCGTCAGCTTTTCACCCTTCAGCTCGAACTCCAGATGGCCCTTGGCATAGCCTTTGGCCGCGTCGAACACGGGGCGCCATGTCCCCCGGTCCCAGACGATCACCGTCCCCGCGCCATACTGGCCTTCGGGGATCGCGCCCTCGAAATCGCCATAGTCCATCGGGTGGTCCTCGACATGGACCGACAGGCGCTTTTCGCCGGGCACGAGGCTTGGTCCGCGCGTCACGGCCCAGCTTTTCAGCACCCCGTCCATCTCCAGCCGCAGGTCATAGTGCAGGCGGGTGGCGGCGTGCTTCTGGATGACGAAGACGGGTTCACCTTTTGACGCCTTCTTCCGCCCCTTCGGTTCGGGCGTGGCCTGGAAGTCGCGCATCGACTGGTAGGTTTCCAGAGCCATCTCAGCCCGCCTTCCGCCGCGGGGTCTTGTCCTTGGTCGTCTTTCCGGGGGCTGTCCGCCCCTTCGCCGCCTTGGCGCTTTCGCGCAGCGCGGCCATCAGGTCCACCACCTTTGCCTGCGGGGCCTCTTTCCGGTGTGGCGGCGGGCGGCCGTCAAGCTTGGCCTTCACCAGATCGGCCAGCGCAGCCTCGTAGCGGTCGTCGAAGGCCGAAGGATCGAAGGTGCCCAGCTTGGTCTTGATGATGTGCTCGGCCAGCTCCAGCATCTCGCCCTCGATCTTCAGGTCGGGGATGTCGGCGAAGGCGCGGTCTGCCGAGCGGACTTCGTAGTCGAAGTTCAGCGTGTTGGCGATCAGTCCCGCCCCATGCGGCCGGATCATCACCGTGCGCAGGCGGCGGAACAGGACCGTCCGGGCCAGGGCAGCGACACCCTCGCGGGCCATCCCGTCGCGCAGCAGCGCATAGGCCTCGACCGAGGCGGCGTCGGACGGCCCAAGATAGTAGGGCCGGTCAAAGTAAAGCGTGTCGATGTCGCTGCAGGGGATGAACGCCTCGATGGGCAGCGTCTTGTCGGACGCGGGGATGGCCGCGACGATCTCGTCTTGCTCCAGAAGGACATAGTCGCCGGTATCCGCCTCGTAGCCCATGACCTCGGCGTCCTTTTCCACCGGCTTGCCGGTCACGGAATCGACAAGCTCGTTCTTCAAGCGGTGGCCGGTGCGGCGGTTGACCATGTGCAGGGCGACCCGGTCCGAGGTTGTGGCCGCCGTGTAAAGCGCCACTCCGATGCTGATCTCGCCCAGCCGGAGCCGGCCCTTCCAGTTCGCCCGCGGTGCCATGCCGTGCCCCTTCGCAACTGTCGGCCGCAGTCCGGCCTTGGCTTGAACAGCGCCCGGCGGTGGATGGTTCCACGGGGTCGCGGCGGTTTCGGCTGGAAGCTGCCTGCCTTGGAAGCGTGAACCACGGCGGCCGGAACCGCCCCTTGGCGCGGGAATTAACCCGCGGGTGCAGGAGAAAGAACGAATGTCCGACGACGTGCTGAGCCACATCCCCGCACTGCGGCTGTTCGCGAGGTCCTTGACCGGGCGCTACGGCGATGCGGATGATCTGGTGCAGGATACCCTGGTGCGCGCCATCGCCAGCGCACAGTCCTACACTCCGGGAACCAACATGCGCGCCTGGCTGTTCACGATCATGCGCAACCGCTTCTACAACGACCGGGTCAAGCTGGCCCGCGAACGCCCCGGCGCCGAGGACTGCATTTCGTCCGTGCCGACGAGCCCGGAAACCCAATACTGGCATGTTCGGGGGCGCGAGATCGAGGCCGCGCTGATGGGCCTGCCGCAGGCCTACCGCGAGGCGGTGATGCTCGTCCTTGTCACGGGCGAAAGCTACCAGTCGGCCGCCGAAATCCTTGGCTGCGACATCGGCACGATCAAGAGCCGGATCAACCGTGGCCGCAAGCTTCTGCAGACAGCGCTGGGCGAAGAGGTCTGACTGCCGGGGGAACTTTAGTCCTGCCGGGCGGTTGATGGTCGGGACCACGACACACCACAATGCTAGGAGAGCGACATGAAGACGAAGACGATGGAAGACCTGTTTCACGAGACTCTTAAGGACATCTACTATGCCGAACGGAAGATCCTGCGCGCCTTGCCGAAGATGGCGCGCGGTGCGAAATCGCCCGACCTGAAGGCGGCCTTCCAGAAGCACAAGGACGAGACCGAGATGCAGGTCGAACGCCTGCAGCAAGTCTTCGAGCTGATCGGCAAGCCCGCCCGCGGCAAGACCTGCCCGGCCATCGACGGGATCATCGAGGAAGGCGAAGAGGCGCTGCAGGCCTTTGCCGACAGCCCGGCGCTGGACGCCAGCCTGATCGCGGCGGCCCAGGCGGTCGAGCATTACGAGATGGCCCGCTACGGCACACTGCGCCGCTGGGCGGAAGTCATGGGCATGACCGATGCCGCCAAGCTGCTGGACGAGACGCTGCAGGAAGAGGGCATGACCGACGAGTCGCTGACCCAGCTTGCCGACGGTTCGATCAACCAGGCGGCCCTGGAAGCTGCCTGACCGACTGTCTTTGCCCGGCTTCGTCTACTCCCCTTTGCAGGGCAAAGCAGGCGGCCCCGCACCCGGATCGCGGGGCCGCTCCTTCCATCAAAGGCGCGCGCCATGTCAAACACCTCGGACCTCGATCCCGAACCTGCAAACGAAAAGCTGCGGCACCCAGAGCCGAACGTGATCGACCAGCGGCAGCAACAGATCGATCCGGCCGGACGGCACCGGCAGGACCCGGACGCGCGGCCCGACGAAAACCGCAAGCAGCCCGGTGGAAGCATCCACGACGGGAAGCGGACCCATGAGGACAGCCAATCATGAGCGACTACCCCAAGCCCCCCTTCCCAGAGCAGACGCAAGAGGCTCCCGGCAGCTTCGTGCCAATGCAGCCGCGTCCCGACCACGGTGAGACGACATGGGTTGGCGCGGGGCGGCTTCAGGGCCGCGTGGCCCTGATCACGGGGGCGGACAGCGGCATCGGGCGGGCGGTGGCCATCGCCTTCGCGCGGGAGGGGGCGGATATCGCGCTGTGCTATCTGAACGAGACCGAGGACGCGAAGGACACCGCCAGGCTGATCGCGGCCGAGGGGCAAAGCTGCGTCCGCATCCCCGCAGACTTGGGCGACCCTGAGGAATGCCGCCGGGTGGTCCGCAAGGTCGTCGAGGAGTGGGGCCGGATCGACGTCCTCGTCAACAACGCGGCGCATCAGGCCGTGTTCGAGACGTTCGAGGATATCCCGGCCGCCGAGTGGGACCGGACTTTCGCGGTCAACATCGACGCGATCTTCCACCTGTGTCAGGCGGCGGTGCCGCACATGGGGGCGGGAAGTTCGATCATCAACACGACCTCGATCAACGCGGACAAGCCGAACCCGACCTTGCTGGCCTATGCGACCACCAAGGGGGCGATCCAGAACTTTACCGTGGGGCTGGCGCAGCTCTTGGCCGAGCGAGGGATCCGCGTAAACTGCGTCGCCCCGGGGCCGGTCTGGACGCCGCTGATCCCCTCCAGCATGTCCGGCGAGAAGGTCGCCAAATTCGGCCAGGACAGCCCGATGAAGCGGCCGGCGCAGCCGGTGGAGCTGGCATCGGCCTACGTGATGCTGGCCGAGCCGATGTCGAGCTACATCTCGGGCGCGACCATCGCGGTGACTGGTGGGCAGCCGATGATGTGATCTGTCCACCGTGGGCAGTTTTGAAAATCAAGCGATCACAATGGCTTAACTTTTGGCGTTTACCGAATCTCAATCCTTTGGAAGCCAGCCGGAGTGAGGAAGCGGAACAATCGGATGCCTTGGCTGTTGACGCCGGTGAAAGACTTTTTGGCTGAAAGGATACACCGATGACCGATATTCCACCCCCTCGGAACCCGCCGCCCCATATTGAGGGTAGGCCCTTGCCCCCGACCACACGCACATCGCGCACCAGCATGTGGCTGGTTTTCCTTGTTCTGGGTGCTGTGATCCTGGCCGCCATCGCCTTCAGCGTCGACCGGTCCAGCAGCGTGGTCGATACGGCCCCGGCCGCACCGGAAGCCACGGAAACCCCCGACGCGACTGCGACGGTCCCGGCCGAACCGGCCCCTGCCACGGGCGGCGACGCCACGACAGGAGAGACCACCGGCGGGACGACGGACGGGATCTCGGGTGGCACGACTGGCGACACCACGGGCACGGGCACGACAACCTCGCCCTGACGTCACCGGCAGACCTTGGAAAGGCCGCGCCGGTCGGACGCGGCCTTGTTCATGACCGGAAGCGGAGCCGCAATCAGCGGAACGCCTTTAGTCGCTGGCGATGCGGACGAGCTTCTTCAGGACCTGAAATTCGTCGGCGCGGGCGAGTTCAAGCTCGATCCCCTCGCCCGGAACGGCGCCGGGGTCCTCTTGTCCGTCCTGATAGATGGCGCGTTCGTCCAGCCAGTCCAGCATCTCGTCGCGGCGGGGCTGGGGCAGGTTGCGCATCAGTTCGACCAGCAGGCGGCGGTGTGTGAGAAGGCGGCCCTCCAGCGGGAGGGAGAACGGCGGGACGGGTTTGCGAGGCTTGTAGTCCGACATTTGATGGATACTCCACCAGACGGAACGCGCCTTGCGGGAAAAGGTTCCCGACCGGGGAAGAATTTCTTCAACGGGGCCGCAGGCTGGCGCAGGGCCGGTCGCTGACGCAGTGTGGGTACATGCCGATCCGCTTTGATCAGGACATTGTCGATCTGGCCCGCAGCTTGCCGGGTGCCCGACTTATGGTGCGCGGCGTCGGCGGCACCGTGGTCGAGACCGAGGCCTATGGCCGGGACGATCCGGCGTCGCACAGTTACCGCGGGCCGACGGCGCGCAATGCGGCGATGTTCGGAGAGCCGGGCACGGTCTACGTCTACTTGTCCTACGGCTGCCATCTGTGCCTGAACGTCGTCGGTCGACCGGGCGAGGCGGTGCTGATCCGGGCCCTGCTGCCAGAGGTCGGGATCGCAGAGATGATCGCCCGGCGCGGGACGGCGCGCGACATCGCCACGGGTCCGGGCAGGTTGGGTCAGGCTTTGGGTATTGCGCTGTCCGACAGTGGAAAACGCTTTGACGGCGGCGCCTTCCTGCTGGAGCCCGGACCGCAGGCGGATCTCCTGGTCGGGCCGCGCATCGGGATCACCAAGGCCGCGGACCGGCCCTGGCGCTTTGGCCTCGCCGGCGCGTCTGCGCTGAGCCGGCCCTTTCCGCGCCCGCCGGAGTAGGACCGAGGGTCAGCGCAGTCCGAAGAAGGACAGGATCGCCACGACGACGACGATCAGGCCGACGAGGTAGATGATGTTGTTCATGGCGGTGCCTTTCACGGGTTCTGTTGCCGGACCAACGGGCGGAGGGGCGCTTCAGTTCCCTTTGGGCCCTTGGGCGCGGGAACAAATCGGGCGCATCGGGATTGAGGCCCGCGAAGGAGACGCCCCCATGCCCAACGAACCCGGCCCAGCCGCCGAAAAGCGGACCCCGCCCCGCGACCGTCGCAATGCCCAGGGCGACCACGAAGGCTCTCCCCACCGGGCGGAGGAGTTTGTTCAGGCGAACCCGGCGCGTCAGGTGCCCGATTCCGTGTGCCCCGAACCCAAGACCAAGGCGTGATCCATGCCCGCGAAATCGAAAGCGCAGTAGAAGGCGGCAGGCGCGGCTTTGGCGGCCAAGCGCGGCGAGGTGGACCAGGGTGAGCTTTACGGTGCGTCGAAGGACATGGCGAAATCCATGACCGAGAACGAGCTGGAAGAGCTTGCAACCACCCGGCGCAAGGGACTGCCCGAGAAGAAGAAGGACTAGCTGTCGGGGGGTGTCAGGTTCATTGCCGCGACGCTCATTCCGAGGGTGCCGAACAACAGCGCCGCCTGCGCGAAGAAAAGCGCGTGAGGCCCGTCTCGTTGCCGCTGGTCGACAGTAGCCTTTGCAGTTGCCCGATGTCAGCCCACAGGATCGCAAGCCCGACGGCACGGCCAAGCACGGCCCCGTTGGCAAACTGCGACAGCATGAAACGGATCAGGCGTGGCATCGTACCCTCCTTCCCGCGCAAAACCGTGGGGGGCGACATTGTTCCGGGAACAACGCGCGGCCGGACCGGTTCAGACGGGGCAGGCCGGAGACCGCTTCGGCCATCTGTAAGGAGACCCAAGATGGACCACGCCACGCATACGCGGCTAACGCCCGCCGAGCTGACCGAATCGAACCTGGTCGGGGCCACGATCTATGGCGCCGATGACGAAAAGGTCGGCACGATCTCGCACCTGCATCACGACGGCTCCACCGCTCAGGCGGTGGTCGATGTCGGGAGCTTCCTGGGCATCGGCGCCAAGCCCGTGCTGGTTAGCCTGGGCGAGCTGAACATGATGCGCGACCATACCGGCTCGATCCACGGGATGACCTCGTGGACCAAGGAGCAGCTGAAGAACTTCCCCGAACACCGGCACTGACCGATGTAAAGAAGCTGGAAGTCCCGGGTCGTCGGCCCGAGACTTTTGCTGTTTCGGGAACCGGTTGCCCCGCCGCGCGTTTTCCGTGGCCTGTTGTCACGACCGCGGCACGAAAGGGAGACTGCCATGCCAAACCTGCACTTCGGCCGCCCCGAGAGCCCCGATCTGCCCCCTGCCGAACCCGATCTGCCCGTTCCGGGAGATCCGGTTCAGCCGGATGTCTATCCGGATCCCATGCCCGACCCCCAGCCGATCCCGCCCCAGGACCCGCAGCAGACCCCGCCGGGCGAGATCACGCCCCCGATACATGGGTGACGGCGACCGTGATGCGATGTCGTGTCAGTCCTTGGCGGCGGTCTTGCGCGCGCCCGTCAGGGTGCGGTCCAGTTCCTGGGCAAGCTGGATGATGACATCGGGCACGGGTTCGGCCTTCGCATCCTCAAACAGCCGGGCGGCCGCCGCGGACAGCGTCTTGTCCTTCTTGGACTCGGGTCCTGAATCCTGCGGCATTTCCTGTCTCCGACTGTCCCTGGTGCAGTGTATCGCAGGGCGGCGGCCAACACGACGACCAAATTTGGTCATTTCCGTGAAAGCGCGGCCCCAGAAGTTGTGTCCTGCCAACCTGCGCATTAAAGGTAGGGCGGTGCGGGAGTGCTTCCAGAGCGGAATCGCGTGGCGGCGGAAATGCGGCGGCCAGGGCGTGGTGACGGCGAAATCTGCAGGGCACTGGCCAATCGGCTGAGTTTCCGCAACACTTGTGCTGCGTATTCACCAGTACATTGACCGTTCGCGATGGGCACGTCTGCCCAAGGCCCTTGGGCCGACAGCAGGCATGTCGCTACCCATTCAAGGAGACGGACCATGCGACACAATCTGAATGGCAAGCGTGTGCTGGTCGTCGAGGACAACTACCTGCTGGCCCTGGACCTGGTGGACGAGCTTGAGGCGGCGAATGCCGTGGTGGTGGGGCCCTGCAACACGCTGAGCGATGCAAGCCTGCAAGTGGCGCACAGCGATCTGGCGGTGCTGGACGTGAACCTGAGCGGCGAGACGACGTTTCCGCTGGCTGACCGTCTGCAGGCGCTGGACGTGCCCTATGTCTTCTTCACGGGCTATGAAAAGGACGTGTTGCCGGTGCGCTTTGCCGGGGTCGACTGCATCACCAAGCCGCAGTCGCCCGCCATTGTCGTCGAGCTTTTGGACCTGCGCTCGCGCGAGGTGGGCAGCGACAGCATCCTGGAGCTAATCCCGATTTTGCGCGCGCGTGCCCGTGGTTTTCTGGGTGATCCGCAGGCGGCGGACCGGCTTGTCGAACTTGCGCTGCAATGCGCGATCGACGATCCGGGGCCGATGCCCTCGGGCGCGCGGGTGGCCCCCTGGCTGATCCGTCTGATGGACGAGATCATGGCAGCGGGTCCAGGACACCTGCTGAACTAGCCGGGGTTTCGGGGAACAAAGCCCCCGGCCGCCGGTTCCTTTCCCACTGACGACATCTGGCCACGCGCGGGCCGCCCCACAGCGGTCTGCCGGCCTTTGCGCATTGAGAGAAAGGACGACCCAATGAAACATCTATTTCTTGCCGTGCCCGCTGTGGCGCTGTTCGCCGCCGGGGCCTTTGCCCAGACCGATACCACCACTGGGGCGACCACCGGCACCGACGCCGGTGCTACCGTGGATGCCACCGTTGACACCACGACGGGCGCCACCACCGGCACCAGCGCGGATGGGTCCGTGACCTTTGGGACCAACTGGCCCTTGTCGGTCGGCACCACCTTCTTCATGGACGCCGACAGCGGCACGCTGCGCACCTCGGACGAGATCGGCAGCGGATGGCAGTCCCTGAGCCAGGAAGACCGCGACATGATCAAGGCGGACTGCCTGACCTTCATGGCGGCGCATGGTGATGCAGCGCCCACGACGGGGGCCGATGCTTCGACCGGGACCTCGACCGACACGACGGCCGGGGCGTCGACTGACGCTGGCGCTGCGACCGACACGGCGACCACCGGGACTGCGACGGATACCACGGCCGATGCCGCGACCAGCACCGATACGGCGACCGGAACCGGCACCGCATCGACCGAGGGAACCATCGCGACGGCCGTGGGTTATGACATGACCGAGATGAAGGCTATCTGCGAAGCAGTTCAGGGCCTCTGATCACGGTCCCTTTGCCGCCGGCAGACCTCAGCCGGCGGCCCTGACGAACCGGCGGGCGGACGTCCCTCCCTTCCTGCCGGCGCCGGTGGTTGCAAGCGCGATGCTTGTGGCCACCGGTTTCTTTTTGCCCCCAGGACAGGCGCGGAAGCAGGCCGAGCGGCCTGGAATGGAGGCGCAGCCAGCCGCGCAATTCTGGAACATTCGGGCGTGCGCGCCGGTTGATCCTTTGTCCGTGAAGGACAGCCCGGCCACGACGGGCGTGTTCCGAAGGCGCAGCAACTGGAGAGAACAATGGCACAGAAATACGCAGACGACGACTATGATCGCGGCGGTCAGGGTGGGCGCAGCCGCTCGTCCGCAGGCCGCGGTGGCTATGACGACGACATGGAGCGCGGCTATGGCGGCCGTCGTGGCGGGTCCTCGTCCTCGCGCGGGTCGTCCGCATCCTCCCGCGATGAGGATGAGGATTACGGCAGCTACGGCGGTTCGCGCAGCGACTGGTCCGAAAGCAGCGGCCGGGGCTATGGGTCGCAAGGACGCGGCGGTCAGGGCTATGGCAGCGAAGGCGGCTATGGCCAGGGCTACGGCCAAGGCGGTTATGGCCAGGGCGGCTACGGCCAGGGTGGCTCGCAGGGGACGGGCGGTCAGGCCGGATCGGGCCACGACCCGCACTACCACACCTGGCGCGAGCGCCAGATGCAGGCCCACGACGAGGACTACAAGGCCTTCAACGAAGAGCGCCAGAAGAAGTTCGAATCCGAGTTCGAGGAATGGCGCAAGAACCGCAAGTCGGGCTCGGGTTCGGGCGCGCAAGGCGGGTCGGGGTCCAGCATGAGCGGCAGCTCGGGCTCGGAAAGCGGCGGATCGTCCTCCAAGAAGAACTGACGCAAACGACCGCGTCGCGCACCGGCTGGCCCCCCAGCCGGTGCTTTTCTTTGGCCCGGTTCGCATGGACCGGGCGGAACATTCGCCACCCTCTCCGGTTCAATGGGAAGCGGGTGGCGACAGCCGCCGCACCATCAGCAACGGAGAGCATCGATGGACAGGAACTCGAATGACCGCGAGCGTGACGAGTATGGCCGTTTCAGCAGTGATGATGACCGGGGTGGCAGCTCGTCGCGTGGCGGCGGCCGGTCTTCCTGGCGCTATGACGACGACGACCGCCGCAGCTCGGCCAGCGACCGTGGCAGCGAGGACCGCGAACGGGACCGTTATGGCCGGTTCACAAGCGACGATGATGACCGGGGCGGACGCTCGTCCTCGGGGCGTTCGTCGGGTGGCCGCAGCAGCGCCAGCGATGACCGCGAACGCGACCGCAACGGCCGGTTCATGAGCGACGATGACGACCGCCGTTCCTCGTCTGGCCGTGGCCGGTCCTCGTCGCGCGATGACGACGATGACCGTCGCAGCGGCAGCGGGCGTGGCGGTAGTGACGACCGCGAACGGGATCGTTTCGGTCGGTTCATGAGCGATGATGATGACCGCCGTTCCTCGTCTGGCCGTGGCCGGTCCTCGTCGCGCGATGATGACGACGACCGCGAGCGGGATCGTTTCGGCCGGTTCATGAGCGATGACGACGACCGCCGGTCGGGTCGGTCTTCCGGTGGCGGCGACGGTCGCGGCTGGTTCGGCGATTCGCGGGGCCATGCCGAGGCGGCGCGCCGGGGCTGGGAAAACCGCGACGACGATGATCGTGGCGGGCGGTCGTCCGGTGGGCGGTCCTCCTCCCGTGACGATGACGACGACCGTCGCGGCGGTTCACGCGCATCTTCGCGCGGGGGCGATGACCGCAGCCAGGGTGGCTGGTTCGGGGATTCCGAAGGCCATGCCGAAGCCGCGCGCCGCGGTTGGCGCAACCGCTAAGCGCAACAAGGGGCTGGCCCCGGCAATTCACGCTGCCGGGGCCAGTCGCCATTTACGCCCGCAATCCCAGGAGCCCATGATGAAGTCGTCCGAAACGCAGTTGCAGAACAGCACCGACGGCGGTCCCGCCGAAGTCCATCAGACCGTCGAAACCGGTGCCGAGGCGCTGACTACCTCGCAGGGGGTGACGATCTCGGACAACCAGAACAGCCTGACGGCCGGCGTGCGGGGTCCGACGCTGCTGGAGGACTTTGTCCTGCGTGACAAGATCTTCCACTTCGACCACGAGCGCATCCCGGAGCGCGTGGTCCATGCGCGGGGGTTCGGGGCGCATGGCACCTTCGAATGCACCCGCGACCTGTCGGACATCACTCGAGCGGCACCGTTCCAAGAGGTGGGCAAGCTGACCGAGACCTTCGTGCGCTTCTCGACCGTGGCGGGGAACAAGGGGTCCTTCGACCTTGCGCGCGACGTGCGCGGCTTTGCGGTGAAGTTCTACACCGATGAAGGGAACTGGGATCTGGTCGGCAACAACATCCCGGTGTTCTTCATCCAGGACGCGATGAAGTTCCCCGACCTTGTCCATGCCGTGAAGGACGAGCCGGACCGCGGCTTTCCCCAGGCGCAATCGGCGCATGACAATTTCTGGGACTATATCTCGCTGACGCCGGAATCGATGCATATGGTGATGTGGCAGATGTCCGACCGCACGATCCCCCGGTCTTTCCGCACGATGGAGGGCTTCGGGGTCCACACCTTCCGGCTGATCAACGCCGAGGGCGCGTCGACCTTCGTCAAGTTCCACTGGAAGCCGCGGCAGGGTCTGCAGTCGGTCCTGTGGGACGAGGCAGTGAAGATCAACGGCGCGGACCCCGACCACCACCGCCGCGACCTGTGGGAGGCGCTGACCACGGGTGACCATCCGCAATGGGACCTGTGCCTGCAGATGTTCGACCAGGACTTCGCCGACAGCTTCGACTTCGACATCCTGGACCCGACGAAGATCATCCCCGAAGAGCTGATCCCGCCGGAACCGGTGGGCACGCTGACGCTGGACCGCGCCGTGGACAACTTCTTCGAGTTCACCGAGCAGGTCGCCTTCTGCACCCAGCACGTGATTCCGGGCATCGATTTCACCGAGGACCCGCTATTGCAGGGGCGGAACTTTTCCTACCTCGACACGCAGCTCAAGCGGCTGGGCAGTCCGAACTTCAGCCAGCTTGAGGTCAACCGCCCACGCGGCTGTCCGATGCACAACTTCCAGCAGGACGGGCAGATGCGGAAGGGCAACCGCCGGGGCCGGGTGAACTATGAGCCGAACGGGTTCGAGGAAGGCCCGCGCGAAGACCCGCTGAAGGGCTATGTCAGCTATGCCGCTCCGGTTGAGGGGGCCAAGGTCCGGATCCGTGCGGAGAGTTTCGCCGATCACTACAGCCAGGCCCGGCAGTTCTACATCAGCCAGACCGCGGTGGAGCAGGAGCATATCCGCTCGGCGCTGGCTTTCGAGCTGGGCCGGTGCGAGCAGGCACGGGTCCGGCGTGCCATCGTCGGCCATCTGCGCAACATCGATGAGGATCTGGCACAGGGTTTGGCAGATGGCTTGGGGATGCCCGAACTGCCGCCCCCCGCAACGGCGGCCCGGCCGACTCGGCAGGACCTGCCAGCCTCGGACGCGCTAAGCATCCTGAAGAATGGCCCCGAAACCTTTGCCGGTCGGGTGCTGGGCGTGCTGATCGCCGACGGCTTTGACGGCACGCTTCTGGACCGGCTGACCGGCGCGGTGACCGAGGCGGGGGGCAAGGTAAAGCTGATCGCCCCGCGCATCTATGGCGCGCGGGACGACCGGGGCGACTTGTGCGAGGCACAGTTTTCGGTCGCGGGCGGGCCGTCGGTCCTGTTCGATGCGGTGGCGGTGCTGATCGGCCCTGAAGGCGAGGCAGCGCTGGCCGCGATGCCCCAGGCGCAGACCTTCCTGCGCGACGCCTTTGCGCATGGAAAGTTCATCGGCCATGCGATGGCTGAGAAGCTGTTCGAGGCGGCGGGGCTGCAGGGCAAAGCCGACGACGGCTGCTTCGACCTGGGCCTGGTAGATGATGGCGAGACGGTCGACGCTTTCGTCAGCCGCTGCGCCAGGCTGCGGCACTGGTCGCGGGACGGATTGGCAAAGGCCGCTCCATAGGCCTGAAGCCTCGCCAGGATGAACCAAGGGGCCCGCGGGACGGGCCCCTTTGCTTTGGGCCTGTGGTGCAGATATGGCACATCCCGCGCGCGGTTCGCCCCTGGCTGGAACACCGCCCCGTCCCACAGGTTGGGTCCATGTGACGGCACAGGCGGTGCAGGCCCCGACAGGTCGCCGTCGTTCAGACAGAGGAACCACGATGACGAAATCCCTTGCCCTTGCCGGGGCGAGCTGGCTGGCGCTTTGCGCGGCCACCGCCACGGCCCAAACCACCATCACCGGCGTCGACGACATCGACGACCGCATCACCGATATCGAAGAGGTCGCCACTGACGAGATCGAACGATCTGAGGACCCGCTACGCTATGGCAATCCCGACGACCGCCAGGGCTTTTCCGGATCGGCCTCGCTGGCCTATTCCGGCAAGACCGGGAACAACGAGTCGCAGGAGCTTAGCCTTAGCACCCGGCTGCGCTATGCCGCCGGACCCTGGGTCCAGACCCTGGGTGTCGCGCTGGACTATGCCGAGGACGACGTGGAGCGCACCAAGGAAGACGCGCTGATCGTTCATGACGCGAACTACTACTTCAACGACCGGTTCTACGCCTTCATCCTTGGTCGGGCCGAGATCGACGGGCTGGCCGACACGGCCGACGAGATCGAGACCGACGCCTTCGTCGGCTTCGGGCCGGGCTACCGGATCATCAACCAAGAGGACATGACCTGGCGCGTGCAGGCCGGTCTTGGCGTCAGCTACCTGCGCGACGGGGTGGGGGACAGCGACACCTCGGAAGGGGTGATCGCCAGCTCGCGGTTCTTCTACCGCTTCTCGCCGGACGTGTTCATGACCAACGACACCGACGTCCTGCAGGCGAACGACGCGCTGCGGGTCAACAACGACTTTGGTGTCAGCTTCCAGATGACCGACGTGCTGTCGACGCGGTTGAGCTATCTCACCGACTACAACGAAGCCCGCGCGATCCGGACCGACAACCGGGTCAGCCTGGCCATCGTCTACGGCTTCTGACCCCGATGGGGGGCGGCGCTGGTCGCCCCCTTCCTCAGGTCGCGGGTGGGGCGATCACCGCAGCGGCCGGGGCGGCCAGGCGGCAGATCAGGCCGAGCGGATGATGGGTGATCTCGACCGTGCCGCCAGTCTGCGCCGACAGGGCGTGCCTGATGACCTTGGAGCCGAATCCGGTGCGGTCCGGTTTCGTCACTGGCGGCCCGCCCCGTTCGGTCCACAGCAGGGTAAAGACCTCACCCTTCTCGCCGGGCTCCAGGCCCCATTCGATCAGAATGGTCCCGCTCTCGGTGCTGAGCGCGCCGTATTTCACCGCGTTGGTGGAAAGCTCGTGGATAGACATGCCGATGGCAGTGGCGACATTGCCCTTGACCACAAGGTCCGGCCCCTTCGTCTCGACCCGCCCCTTGTCTTCGCCGATGAAGGTTGCGACGCCGTTGGCGATCAGTTCGCGTAGGGGGGTGCTTGTCCACCCTGACTGCTTGAGCAGCCGGTTCGCCTCGCTGATGGCGTTCAGCCGGTCCGAGAAGACCCGCAAAGCCGCGTCGTTTCCGCCGTTGGCAAAGGTCTGCCGGGCGACGGCCTGGATCGTCGCCAGCAGGTTCTTTTCGCGGTGCTCCAGCTCATCCCGCATCAGGTCGCGCGCCTCGTCCGCCTTCTGGCGCGCCTCGCGGTTTGTCAGGACTTCGGTCAGGAAGGCATCAAGCGCCGCCCCGGCATCGCCGATCTCGCCATTCTCCTCGCTCATCCCGGTGCGGGCCGTGGTCTTGCCGTTGCGCCAGGCGGTGATCGTGTCGATCAGGACCCCGACCGGACGCGCGATGAAGACGCGGGCGGTGTAGAAGGCCAGGAGCGACGCCAGCGCGGTGCCCAGCAGCGCGAGGCCCAGGCCCTGCAGCGCGACGGTGCGCATCGTCTCAAGCCCGGCGGAAATCGAGTAGCCGGCGCTGATGTAAAGCCCCGAGGCATTTGCGGCGGGCGGAAAATACCCCAGGATCCGACGGGTTCCGTCCTGGCTGAGCACCTCCATCGAGCCTGGGCGCGCCTCTTCAAGGTAGGACATGAATTCAGGCCGGATACTGGTTCCGACGAAGGTTTGCGGATCGGGAACCCGTGCCAGGATGATTCCGCCGCGGTCGACGATGGTCAGCGAATTCCCAGGCGCAAGCGAGCGGCGCTGCAGACGCTGCTCCATCCATTTCAGGTCCAGGTGGGCCACCGCTGTACCCGGCGTCCCATTGCCATCCTCGCCAATTTGCAAGACCAGCGGCAGGCGCGGGGCGCCGTTGGCGGTTCGGTGGAACGTGCCTGGCAGTGGCTTGCCCGAAGTCGCCTGTGCGATCAGCTCGGCCGGGGCCAGGTCCAGGCTGGCCGGAGGAACCGAACTGCAGCGGATGCTGCCGTCCGGGTTCAGGATGTAAAGCTGGGCGATGAAGTCAACCGCCTTGACCGCATCGGCCAGCAGACCAGAGCAGGCGCTGTCCCCCGTGCGCACGACCGGGGCCGCAGCCAGGGTGCGCAGGACGCTTTCCAGGCCTGCGAAGGTCTGCTCGACTTCGAGCGAGACCAGTTCTGCGGTCCGCAGGGCATCGCTGTGCAGGTCGGCGGTCCGGTCGCGCTGAATGGTGATGATGTTGGAGATGGCGATTGCCACCGCGGGCAGGAGGGCCACGGCCGTTACCGCGAACAGGCGTGAAGACAGCGACTTAAGCCGCACCCGACGCCCTCCCCCTTTCGGATATTCCCGTCGGCATCTTCGCAAGTTTCTTGGACCGCACAAGCTAAACTTGGCCATGTGTGGCTTCAATTCGGACAACTGCCGATTGATCATGAAAGTGCCGTAGCGGCAGCGCGTTTCAAGATTGATGCAAACTTGTGCACTCCGCCCACTTTGGCGTCAGATGCGCGGCTTTGCCCGGTCCGGCAGGCGGGTGATGCCGGATCGTGAAAGACCCGGACGCGTCAAACCCGTAGCTCTGGGGCAAGCCACGGAAGCCGCGCATGACTGCCAATCCCGCCATCCGCCCCGAACGCAGCCACGGCGCTGCCCGCCTGTCCTTTCACCGGACCGGGGCCTGGACGCGTCTGGTGGGGCTGCACCAGTCGGGCTCGGCCAAGGCCTTCGTGCATCCGACCTCCCGTGGACCCGAGGTTGTATTCCTGAACACCTCGGGCGGGATGACCGGGGGCGACAGACTTGCCTTCGCGCTGACGCTGGATGCCGGTTGCCGGGTGACGGCCACCACCCAGACCGCCGAGCGCGCCTACCGCAGCGCCGACGGCGTTGCCAGGGTCACCATCGACCACGAGGTCGGAAAAGGCGCCCATCTGGACTGGCTGCCGCAGGAGACGATCTTGTTCGACCACTCGGCGCTGGACCGCGCCACGACGATCCATCTTGGCCGCGACGCCTCGTGCCTGATGGTCGAGGCCGTGGTCCTGGGCCGCGCCGCGATGGGCGAGACGATCCGCGCGCTGGACCTGACCGACCGCCGCCGGGTCCTGCGTGAGGGTGTGCCGGTCCTGCACGAACCGCTGCGCCTGACGGATGCGGCGCTGACTGCCGGGACGGGCGTGCTGCAGGGTGCGCGGGCCTTTGCTTCGCTGGCCTTCGTCGGACAGGGGGCCGAGGCGGCGTTGGGCGCAGTCCGCCGCGCCCTAGACGAGCCGGGGGTGCAGGCGGGCGCTTCGGGCTTTGACGGCAAGTTGACGGTGCGGCTGATGGCGGCGGATGGCTGGCCGCTGCGGCGGCAGATCCTGCGGGTGCTGGAGGTGCTGCGCGACGGCCCCCTTCCCCGCGTCTGGCAGATGTGAGGGAACAAGATGAACCTGACCCCCCGTGAGCGGGAAAAGCTTCTGATCAGCGTGGCGGCCATGGTCGCCCGGGGGCGACTGGCGCGCGGCGTCAAGCTGAACCACCCCGAGGCGGTGGCGCTGATCACCGATTTCGTCGTGGAGGGCGCCCGCGATGGCCGCTCGGTCGCCGATCTGATGGAGGCCGGCGCGCATGTCATCCGGGCCGATCAGTGCATGGAAGGCATCCCCGAGATGATCCATTCCGTCCAGGTCGAGGCGACCTTTCCGGACGGCACGAAGCTTGTCACCGTCCACCATCCGATCCGCTGAGGTCCCATGAAAAAGCTTTTCACCGCGCTGTCCCTTGCCCCATCCGTTGCCTTGGCCCATCCCGGCGACCACCACTCCACCGGCCTGCTGCATCTGCTGACCGAGGCCGACCACCTTGCGATGATCGCGGCTGCGGTGGCCGTGCTGGGGTATCTGATCTACCGCCGGGTGCGCTCATGATCCCCGGCGAAATCCTTGCCGCCGAGGGCGAGATCGAGTTGAACGCGGGTCAGCCCGTCACCGTGCTGATGGTGGCCAACACCGGCGACCGACCGGTCCAGGTCGGCAGCCATTACCACTTTGCCGAGACGAACAGCGCATTGTCCTTCGACCGTGACAAGGCGCGCGGCCAGCGGCTGGATATCGCGGCGGGAACGGCGGTTCGGTTCGAGCCCGGCCAAAGCCGCGAAGTGCGGCTGGTCCCCTTTGGCGGCGCGCGGGTGGTGTACGGCTTCAACCAGAAGGTGATGGGCCCGCTCGGATGACGCTTGACGCAAGGGCAGTAGCGATAGGACGCTGGACGTTCCAACCAACAGGGAGAACGACCCATGTGTGACGCCTGCCTGATCGAAAACATCAAGTCTTCCATGCTGTCCCGGCGCGCCCTTTTCACCGGGGCCGCCGCGACCACGGCTGCCGTGATCGCCACCGGCCTGACCACTGCGAAACCTGCGCTGGCGCAAGCTGCGGGGAAAGTGATCGACCTGACCCACGCCTATGACGGCAGCTTTCCCACGTTCGACGGCAATCCCGGCATCCTGTACGAACCTGCGGTGAAGTTTGCCGACTCGGGCTATCAGCTCTGGAAGCTGACGATCTACGAACACACCGGCACCCACATCGACGCACCCTTGCACTTCAGCGAGAACGGCACCTCGGTCGCCGACCTGCCGCCCGAGAAACTGGTCTGTCCGCTTTGCGTGCTGGACCTGACGGCAAAGGCCAAGGATGACCCCAATGTGATGGTCGAGCCTGCGGATATCGAAGCCTGGGTTTCGGCCAACGGCGCGATTCCGGCGGGCGCTTGCGTCGCCATGAACTCTGGCTGGGCGGCCAAGGTCGGCGATCCGCTTTACCGCAACACGCCGGATGGCAAGTTCGCCTTCCCCGGCTTTTCCAAAGCCGCGACAGACATGCTGGCCGGGATGGACGTCGCCTGCATCGGGGTGGACACGCTGTCGCTTGACCCCGGCAACTCGGCCGATTTCGCGGTGCATTTCAGCTGGCTTCCGGGCGGGCGCTTCGGGATCGAGAACATGGCGAACCTTGACCAGTTGCCCGCCACGGGTGCCACGGTCTTCATCGGCGCGCCGAAGCACAAGACCGGCACCGGCGGCCCAGCCCGCGTCATGGCGGTGGTGTGATGGCTGTTGTCCCCCTCTTGCGGGACGAGGAGGCGGGGGCAGATGCCCTCGCCGTCTTCGACGACATCCGGGCGAAGCGGCAGACGGATTATGTGAACAACTTCTGGCGGGCCCTCGCGCATGATCCCGCCACGCTGAAGGCGACGTGGGACAGGGTGCAGGCCGTCATGGCCCCCGGCGCGCTGGATCCCTTGGTGAAAGAGCTGATCTATGTCGCCGTCTCGACCGCAAATGGCTGCGACTATTGCGTCCATTCCCACACCGCAGGGGCAAGGGCAAAGGGGATGACGCCCCAGATGCATGGCGAGCTTGTGGCGGTGATCGCACTGGCCAGCCAGACCAATGCGCTGGCGACGGCGCTGTCGGTTCCGGTGGACGAAAGGTTCCTGGCATGACCTGTCCTGCGCCCCTTGCTCCAGTCCCGCATGGACACCAAGACGTGACCGGCGGGCGCGGCATCTCTGCCAGCATCCGGCGTTACCTCTTTGCCCGCCCCTCGTCCGCCAGCACGGCGGCGGTCGGCAGTTGGCATTAGGAGAACCCCATGTACCCGATGATGACCCCGGCCCAAATGATCAGCCTGTCGCTGAAGACCGGCATGATGCTGATGGAAGCGCAGATGGTGATCGGCATGCGGCTGATGGGCATGGCGGGCTTCTGGCGCGTTCTGCCCAGCGAGAACACCCGCATGTCGTCCGAGAAGGTTTCAGCCATCAGCCAGTCGGCGGTCGCCGCCTCGACCGCGATGCTGGCGGGAAGGTCGCCCGTGAAGATCGCCGAGGCCGCCCTGAAGCCGGTCGCCCGCACCACCAAATCCAACGTCAAGCGCCTGGCCCGCCGCGGGCCGGGAAAGCCCTGAGAGGTCCCCATGCCCGCCCTGATCAGCCGCCAGACCTACGCCAGCATGTATGGCCCCACCACCGGCGACCGGTTGCGACTGGGCGATACCGAGCTGATCGTCGAGGTGGAACGGGACCTCACAACCTACGGCGAGGAGGTGAAGTTCGGCGGCGGCAAGGTGATCCGCGACGGGATGGGGCAGTCCCAGGTTCCACGCTCACGCGGCGCGATGGATACGGTGATCACCAACGCGCTGATCATCGACCATACCGGCATCTACAAGGCCGACGTGGGCCTGCGCGACGGGCGGATCGCGGCCATCGGCAAGGCGGGGAACCCGGATACGCAACCGGGGGTGACGATCATCATTGGACCGGGGACCGAGATCATCGCAGGCGAGGGGCGCATCCTGACGGCTGGCGGCATGGACGCGCATATCCATTTCATCTGCCCCCAGCAGGTGGAGGACGCGCTTCATTCCGGCATCACCACGATGCTCGGCGGCGGGACCGGCCCCGCGCATGGTACCCTCGCCACCACCTGCACCCCCGGCCCCTGGCATCTGGGCCGGATGATCCAGGCGGCGGACAGCCTTACGATGAACCTGGCGTTTGCCGGGAAGGGCAATGCCTCGCTGCCCGAGGGGATCGTGGAACAGGTCCGGGGCGGCGCGGCGGCGCTGAAGCTGCATGAGGATTGGGGGACCACTCCGGGAGCCATCGACTGCTGCCTGGGCGTCGCCGACGAGATGGATGTGCAGGTGATGATCCACACCGACACGCTGAATGAATCGGGCTTCGTCGAGAATACGCTGGCCGCCTTCAAGGGCCGCACGATCCATGCCTTCCACACCGAAGGCGCGGGCGGGGGTCATGCGCCGGACATCATGAAGGTGGTGGGCTGGCAGAACGTGCTGCCCTCCTCCACCAACCCGACGATGCCCTACACGGTAAACACCGTCGAAGAGCATCTCGACATGCTGATGGTCTGCCACCACCTCGACAAGCGCATCCCCGAGGACGTCGCTTTCGCCGAAAGCCGCATCCGGCGCGAGACGATCGCGGCCGAGGACGTGCTGCATGACATGGGTGCGTTCTCGGTCATCTCATCGGACAGCCAGGCGATGGGTCGGGTCGGCGAGGTGATTACCCGCACCTGGCAGACCGCGCACAAGATGAAGGTCCAGCGCGGGCGGCTGGCCGAGGAGCAGGGCCAGAACGACAACCTGCGCGTCCGCCGCTACATTGCCAAGTACACGATCAACCCGGCCATCGTGCACGGGATCAGCCAGCACATCGGCAGCGTCGAGGTCGGCAAGCGCGCCGACCTTGTCCTGTGGAACCCCGCCTTCTTCGGGGCCAAGCCCGAGATGGTGCTGATCGGCGGCATGATCACCGTCGCGCAGATGGGGGACCCGAACGGCTCCATCCCCGTGCAGCCGATGTACTCCCGGCCGATGTTCGGGGCGCTGGGGCGGGCGGTGGAGCGCTCGGCGGTGGTGTTTGTCAGCAAGGCCGCGCAGGAGGATGACCTGCGGGGCCGCCTCGGCATCGCCAAGGACACGCTGGCCGTCGAGAACACCCGGAACATCGCCAAGCGCGACATGATCCACAACAGCGCGACGCCAAAGGTCGAGATCCACCCGGAGACCTACGAAGTGCGCGCCGATGGCGAGGTCATCACCTGCGCACCTGCCAAAGAGCTGCCCCTCGCGCAGCGCTATTTCCTGTTCTGACCCATGACCAAGCTTCTGACATCAGCCCCCGCCTTGGCCCATGACCGCGTCGTGATGGACTACGACCAGCGCCTGATGCGGCGGAAGCTCCTGACCAGCCAAGGCGGGCGGGAGTTCCTTGTGGACCTGCCCTCGGTCACCAACCTGGACGACTACTGGGGCTTTGCGGTCGATGGCTTCAACATCGAGATCGTCCCGGCGCCCGAGGCCGTGCTGGTCATCACCGGCGACCTCACCCGCCTTGCCTGGCACATCGGCAATCGACACACGCCCTGCCAGATCCACCCCGACCGACTGGTCATCCGCGAGGATCACGTGCTGGAACGGATGCTGCAGGGCCTTGGCGCGACGATCCGGCGCGAAAGCCTGCCGTTCAAGCCGGAAGGCGGCGCTTACGGGCATGGCCGCACGATGGGCCATTCGCATGGCGACGACCACACCCATGACGAGGCCGCCCTGTTCGGCTGGCACCACCACGGCGACGGGCAGATGCATTTCCACGCCCCGAAGGGTGCCAAGTGACCGCGCTTCTGACCCTTTTGCAGTGGCTGTCCCCGGCTTTCCCGACCGGGGCCTTCGCCTATAGCCACGGGCTGGAACGGGTGATCGCCAAAGGCGACGTCACCGACGCCGCGAGCTTCGAGGAATGGCTGAGGAACATCCTCCACCAGGGTGCGGGCTGGCAGGATGCCGTCCTGCTGACTCACGCACTTGCTGCGGACGCCGATCATGACGCGCTTGATGCGCTGGCCCGCGCGCTGGCCCCCTCGGCCGAGCGTCTGCAGGAAAGTGCGGAACAAGGGGCGGCATTGGCGCGCATGGTTTCCGGTCTTACCGGACGACCCCTGAGTCCCCGGATGTTGCCCATCGCACTTGGCGAAGCTGCCGCACCGCTGGCTTTGCAGCCGGGACAGGTCGCGCAACTTTACCTTCAGAACTTCGCCGGGAATCTCTGCACCATTGCCACGCGTCACGTCCCGCTTGGCCAGACCGAGGGCCAGGCGGTCCTTACAAGGCTGTTGCCCGACATCGGCCTTTTGGGCACCTGGGCGGCGGTTGCTTCACTCGAAGACCTTGGCAGCTGCGCGCTGGCTGCCGACCTTGCCGCATTCCAGCACGAAACCCAGGATGTAAGGATCTTCCGCACATGACCCACGGCCCCCTTCGCGTCGGCATCGGAGGTCCCGTCGGCGCCGGCAAGACCACCCTCACGGAAAAGCTCGCCCGCGCGCTTGGCCCCCGGCTGTCGATGGCGGTCATCACCAACGACATCTACACGCGTGAGGATGCCGAGGCGCTGACCCGGGCCCAGGTCCTGCCTGCCGCCCGCATCCGGGGGGTTGAGACCGGGGGCTGCCCGCACACCGCGATCCGCGAAGATGCATCCATCAACCTTGCCGCCGTGGCTGATCTGAACAGGACCTTCCCCGACCTTGACCTGATCCTGATCGAAAGCGGGGGCGACAATCTGGCCGCCACGTTCAGCCCAGAGCTTGCCGACCTGACGATCTACGTCATCGACACCGCCGCAGGGCAGGACATCCCAAGGAAGCGTGGTCCGGGCGTGACGAAGTCCGACCTTCTGGTCGTCAACAAGACCGACCTCGCCCCGCACGTCGGCGTCGATCCCGTGCTGCTGGAGGCTGACACCGCCCGCGCGCGGGGCACCCGGCCCTATGTGATGGCGCAGCTTCGCCACGGCAAAGGGGTGGACGAGGTGGTCGATTTCATCGTCAAGCACGGTGGGCTACAGCTGAAAACTGACGCTGCGTAAGCCGCGACTCACGGCACCGGCAGCGGGCGGAAAGGGGCATCCTTTCCGCCCGCTGCCTTTTCCGCAGGCGCGTCGCCCGCGTTGCAGGCGCAGTGTCCTGCACAGACCGCCCGTTTTCTGCGCTGCAGCATAGCTGGTCGCACAAATTGTAGCCATCGGCGCAGGTGGCCTTCCCGACAGCCCTTGCCACACTGGCCGCAGGTTCCCCGCCCGGCTTTCCTGATGCCAGCCAAGGCCACCGGCCCAAGGCCAGAAGACCAAACCACGCCCAGCCCGACCGGGCCAAAGAAACAGGGGATAGAGATCATGAAACTTACCAGACGTACGCTTCTGTCCAGCGCCGCTGCTGCCGCTGCGATGACCCTTCCGCGCTTTGCCTTCGCTCAGGCCGAGACCATCAAGGTCGGCGTGCTGCACTCGCTGTCGGGCACGATGGCGATTTCCGAGACGACCTTGAAAGACACCATGCTGATGCTGATCGAACAGCAGAACGCCAAGGGCGGTCTTCTGGGCAAGCAGCTGGAAGCCGTGGTCGTGGACCCGGCGTCGGACTGGCCGCTCTTTGCCGAAAAAGCGCTGTAGCTTCTCACCCTGTCGAAGGTCGACGTGATGTTCGGCTGCTGGACCTCGGTGTCGCGCAAGTCCGTGCTGCCGGTGATCGAAGAACTGAACGGCCTTCTCTTCTACCCCGTCCAGTATGAGGGCGAGGAATCGTCGAAGAACGTCTTCTACACCGGTGCCGCGCCGAACCAGCAGGCGATCCCGGCGGTGGACTATTACCTGAACGAACTTGGCGTGCAGAAGTTCGCGCTTCTGGGCACCGACTATGTCTACCCGCGCACCACGAACAACATCCTGGAAGCCTATCTGATCTCCAAAGGCATTCCGAAGGAAGACATCTTCGTCAACTATACCCCCTTCGGCCACTCGGACTGGTCGAAGATCGTCGGCGACGTCGTGGCGCTGGGCGCGGACGGCAAGAAGGTCGGCGTCATCTCGACCATCAACGGCGATGCGAACATCGGCTTCTACAAGGAACTGGCCGCAGCCGGCGTCACCGCCGACACCCTGCCCGTCGTCGCCTTCTCGGTCGGTGAAGAGGAACTCTCGGGCCTCGACACCACCAACCTCGCCGGTCACCTGGCCGCCTGGAACTACTTCATGTCGGCCGACACCCCGGAAAACGCCGCTTTCATCGCCGCCTGGAAGGCCTTCATCAAGGATGACAAGCGCGTCACCAACGACCCGATGGAAGCACACTACATCGGCTTCAACATGTGGGTGAACGCGGTCACCGCCGCAGGCACCACCGAGGTCGACGCCGTCCGCACAGCGATGTGGGGGCAGGAGTTCCCGAACCTTACCGGCGGCACGGCGGTGATGGGCACCAACCACCACCTGACGAAGCCCGTCCTGATCGGCGAAATCCGCGCTGACGGCCAGTTCGATATCATCAGCCAGACCGAACCGGTCCCCGGAGACGCCTGGACCGACTACCTGCCGGAATCGGCGGTGCTGGAAGCCGATTGGAAGGACCTCCAGTGCGGGATGTACAACAAGGAAACCAAGACCTGCGTGCAGCTGACCTCGAACTACTAAGCTGACCTGACAGATCGGGCACCTCTCCTCCCCCTTCGTGGGGAGGGGAAGGGGGGTGGGGGCTACCCCGCCCCCGCCCACCCGCCCGCTTTCCTCCAATCACCGGACGCCCCAATGCGCCTGACCGCCCTTCTGCTTGCGGCCTTCTGCCTGCTGCCCTGGCCCGCCCTCGCCCAAGAGGCCGCCCGGATCGTCGAAGAAAACCGTGCCCAGATCGAGAAACCGTCGCGCCAGACCATCGGCCCGGTGATCGCCGAGCTGGCCGCCAGCGGTGACGCTATGGCCGACGACATCCTGTCAGCCTGGGCCGAAAAGCGGCTGGTGATCCGCAAGTCCGACAGCGCGATGTTCGTCGCCGCGCCGGACGGCGACGGCTTTGCCCTGACCGCGCTGGACGGCACGCCCGCCGGGACGGCCGCAAAGGGCGACCTGACCGAGTTGAAACCCAACGCCGGCGTCCGGGGCCTGATCGCGACGGCGCTGGTGCAATTCACCCTCTCGGACCCCGACCCCGCCAAACGGCAGGCCGCCCTGACCTCCATCGCGCAAGACCCGACCGCCGAGGCGCTGGAGCCTCTGCGTGCCGCCATCGCGACCGAGGAAGACCCGGCCCTGCAGGCGCAGAAGGTACGGCTGGAACGCCTGCTGACCCTGCGCTTCGATCCGTCGTCCGAGGCACGCGTTGCCGCCATCGACAGCTTCGGTGCCGATCTTGGCCTGGACCTTCGCGCTGCGCTGAACCCGCTGGTCGCCACCACTCGCGTCGCCTCGGCCACCCCGCCCGACGGCAACCTCGCGCGGGAGCTGCGCCTGGGCGCCGATATCCCCGAGGATGAGGCCTATGCCCTTCTTGTCGCCGCAAATCTCGCCCCCGCCCGCCTGACGCTGGAAGAACAGCGCGCCGCTTTGCTGGCAAACCTCAAGGACGGCATGGTCGGCGGCGTTCCCTTGGCCGAGCTGAACACCCAGGCCGCCCGCGACCGCGCCTATACTGCATTGGAGGCCAGCGGGGCCGTCCCCGTCGCCGCCACCGACGACGAAGCCACGGCCGCCCTTGCTGCCGCCAAGTTCTATGAGGTTTACGCCGAACCCGACCCCGCCGTCACCGATGCAGCCCAGGCCGCGCTGGGCCGGATCGGCACCAAGGTCGGCGTCATGCAGACCGCCGACCTTGGCCTCGACGCCCTCTCTCTCGCCTCGATCTACTTCCTGGCCGCCATCGGTCTGGCCATCACCTTCGGCGTGATGGGCGTGATCAACATGGCGCATGGCGAGTTCATCACCATTGGCGCCTACACCGGGTACGTCGTGCAACTCTTCGTGCCCGACTACACGCTGTCGATCCTGATCGCCCTGCCACTGGCCTTCGCCGTGACCTTCGCCGGCGGCGTGGCGATGGAGCGGCTGGTGATCCGACACCTCTACAAGCGCCCGCTGGAGACGCTGCTTGCCACCTTCGGCATCTCCATCGCGCTGCAGCAGATCCTGAAAAACGTTTTCGGCACACAGGCCCGCCCCCTCACCTCTCCCGCCTGGCTGGATGGCGCGCTGGTTATCAATGACGTCGTGTCGATCAGCTACATCCGCATCGCGATCTTCGTCCTGGCGCTGGTGTTCCTGGCCTTCTTCCTCTGGCTGATGAAGCGCACCCGGCTTGGGCTGGAGGTCCGCGCCGTGACGCAGAACCCGGCGATGGCGGCGAGCATGGGGATCAACCCCGACCGCATCAACATGCTGACATTCGGCCTTGGCTCCGGCATCGCGGGCATCGCAGGGGTCGCCATCGGACTTTTCGCCAAGGTCACCTCCGAGCTTGGGACCGACTACATCGTGCAAAGCTTCATGACCGTGGTGGTGGGCGGCGTCGGCAGCATCTGGGGCACCCTTGCGGGCGCCACGATGATCGGCGGGCTGCAAAAGGTGATCGAGTTCTTCAACCCCTCGAACACGCTGGCCGCGCAGACCTACATGATCCTCTTCATCATCCTTTTCATCCAGTTCCGGTCCCGCGGCATCATTGCCCTGCGCGGCCGCGCGGCGGGGGATTGACCATGACCCGCATCCTCCTGGTCACCCTCCCCCTCATCCCATCCCTCTCCCCAACTGGCGAGAGGGAGGCACCTGGGGCCGCTGCAGCACTCAAGCGGGGGACCGCATGACCTTTCTCCAACCTCGCCACCGCTCGGCCGTCATCTTCATCGCCTGCCTTGCAGTGTTCACCATCGCCGTGACTATCGCCGCACACTTCGGCCTCGTCTCCACCTCCTTCGTGAAGACGCTGGGCAAGACGCTCTGCCTCTGCCTTGCCGCTTTGGCGATGGACCTGATCTGGGGCTACGCGGGCATCCTGTCCCTTGGCCACATGGCCTTCTTCGCGCTGGGCGGCTACATGATCGGCATGTGGCTGATGTACGCCCGGACCGCGGAGATCGTGGTCGCCTCGCTTCTGAACGGTGGCCTGCCCGCGACGCCGGAGGAGATCAGTCAGGGCATCGCCACCCAGATCTTCGGCGTCGTGGGGGCCTCTGATCTGCCCGCGATCTGGGTCTTTGCCCATAGCCTGCCCGCGCAACTGGCGCTGGTGATCCTTGTTCCCGGCCTCTTGGCATTGGTCTTCGGCTGGCTCGCCTTCCGCAGCCGCGTCACCGGGGTCTACCTGTCGATCCTGACGCAGGCGATGACACTGGCGCTTGCGCTCTACCTCTTCCAGAACGACAGCGGATTGCGCGGCAACAACGGGCTTTCCGGCCTGCAGAACCTGCCCGGCGTCACCGCCAGCCAGGACGCCGTGAGCCTGTGGTTCTTCTGGGCCTCTGCCGCGGCCTTGGCTGTGGCCTACCTCGCCCTCCATGCCATCGTCTCGGGCAAGTTCGGCAGCGTCATCCGCGCCATCCGCGACGACGAGGCGCGGGTGCGCTTCCTCGGCTACTCTGTCGAGGGCTACAAGCTTTTCGTCTTCACCCTTACCGCCGTCATCTGCGCATTGGCTGGCGCGCTTTACTACCCGCAGGCCGGGATCATCAACCCGGCGGAACTGGCCCCCATCGCGTCGATCTACCTTGCCGTCTGGGTCGCCATCGGTGGACGTGGCCGGCTTTATGGTGCGGTCATCGGGGCCGCCCTCGTCTCGCTTCTGTCCAGCTGGTTCACCGGGGGCCGCGTCCCGTCGATCCCGCTTGGCTTCGGCACGATCAACTGGGTCGACTGGTGGCTTGTCCTTCTTGGCCTGACCTTCGTCTGCGTCACCCTTTTTGCGCCCAAGGGCCTTGGCGGCCTTGTCGACCGCTTCGCCGGGGTCCACGCCCCCGACCGCAAGGGCGCGCCGCTGGGGCCGGATCAGGGATCGCTGCAAGAACAGGAGGCGAAGGAATGAGCGCGCTTCTGGAAGTGTCTGGCGTCACCGTCAGCTTCGACGGCTTCCGCGCCATCAACAACCTCACCTTCTCGATCGGAACGGCCGAGCTTCGCGCCATCATAGGGCCGAACGGGGCGGGGAAAAGCACCTTCATGGACATCGTGACCGGCAAGACCCGGCCCGACTCCGGTTCCGTCACCTTCGGCGACCGCTCGGTCTCGCTGCTGAAACTGTCCGAGGCGAAGATCGCCCGCGCCGGGATCGGCCGCAAGTTCCAGCGCCCCACGGTGTTCGAGGACCAGACGGTCCACGAAAACCTGACCCTTGCCCTGAAGGCCGCGCGCAGCCCCTGGGCCGTCCTCGCCTGGCGCAAGTCGGCACAGGATGAAGACCGCATCCAGGCGCTGGCCGGACAGGTCGGCCTCGGCGACAGCCTGGAGCGGAAGGCCGGCATCCTCAGCCACGGCCAGAAGCAGTGGCTGGAGATCGCGATGCTTCTGGCGCAGGAGCCGAAGCTCCTCCTCGTCGACGAACCGGCGGCGGGTATGACGCTGGCCGAACGCGAGAAGACCACCGAACTGCTGGTCGACATCGCGAAGACCCGCGCCGTGGTGGTGGTGGAGCACGACATGGACTTCGTCCGCCGCCTGAACTGCAAGGTCACCGTGCTGCACGAAGGCGCGGTGCTGGCCGAAGGAAGCCTGGATCACGTGACGAAGAACCAGGCGGTGATCGATGTCTATCTGGGGCGCGGATGATGCTGACAACCCAAGGCCTGACCCTGCACTACGGCGGTAGCCAGATCCTGCACGGCATCGACTTCCAGGCGAAGGCCGGAGAGGTCACCTGCATCATGGGGACCAACGGCGTGGGCAAGACCAGCTTCCTCAAGGCGCTGGCCGGAACACACCCCCGCTCCGGTGGCACCGTAACGCTGGACGGCGAAACCCTGGGTACCCTCAAGGCGCACGACATGGCGCGGCGCGGCCTGGCCGTCGTGCCGCAGGGCCGGATGATATTCCCGCTTCTCACCGTGCGCGAAAACCTTGAGACCGGCTTTGCCCTTCTGCCGAAGTCCGAGCACAAGGTTCCCGACGCGATCTATGACCTCTTCCCGGTGCTGAAGGACATGACCAGCCGCAGGGGTGGCGATCTGTCCGGCGGGCAGCAGCAGCAACTTGCCATCGCCCGGGCGATGATCATGAAGCCGAAGGTCCTGCTGCTTGACGAACCGACCGAGGGCATCCAGCCCAACATCATCCAGCAGATCGGCCGGGTGATCAGCTACCTGAAGGACCAGAAGACGATGGCCATCGTCCTGGTCGAGCAGTACTTCGACTTCGCCTATGGCCTGGCCGACCAGTTCTACGTCCTGCGGCGCGGTGCCGTCTCGGCCTGCGGTCCGAAGGCGGGTTTCGACCAGGCGGCACTGCGGGCCGAGGTCTCGGTCTAGGCCACGGCCAGACCCGCCTCGGTCAGGATCACATCCAGCGGAATGTCGTGCGGCTGAGGGAAGATCGTCGCCAGCCGGGCCGAGAACAAACCGATCCCGATGGTGAAGGGTCGGGGGTCCAGCGCCGCCAGCGTCCGGTCGAAGTAGCCCCCGCCATAGCCAAGCCGATAGCCGTCGTTAGTCCACGCGACCACCGGGGCCAAAGCGATCTCCGGCACCACCGTTTCAGCCTCGGGCGGCGGGACCGGGATGTTCCAGTCGCCGCGCACCATCCGCATCCCCGGAGTCCAGCGTCGAAAGACCAGCGGCGCGGCCTTCACCTCAACCACCGGCAGCGCCACCAGCGCCCCTTCCTGGTGCAGGGATTCCAGCGCATGACGGAGGTTTGGCTCACCTTTGATCGGCCAATAGCCCGAGATCACGCGGCCCTTCATCTCGCCGAACCGGTGGCGAAGCATCGCCTGCAGCCCGGCCCCAATGGTCTGCCCGGCCTCCTGCCGCGCCGCCACGCTGGTCGCGTCGCGTTCGGCCCGCAGCCTTTGCCGCTCGGCCTTCCGCCAGCGCGCGACGTCCTGCGCCTGCTCCCAGTCGGTGTCCGACGGATCGAACCCCTCGGCCAGGCAGGGCGGCGAGGTGCAACGCTCGCTCACCGTAGGCGGTCCAGGCAGGCCTCTGCCTCTTCGACCATGCGCCGCAACCGCTCGGCTGCGGGGACCACGTCGTGGATCAGCCCCGCACCCTGGCCTGCATAGAGCGCCATCTCCTCCAGCGATCCCGTGGTGTGGCGCATGGGAGAGTCGGTGGAATAGCGCAAGAGGGGCTGGCCCGCATCCTCGGCGATCACCTCGCGCGGCAGGGTTGCGGGGTCGTGGCCCATCAGCCGATCCCCCTGCGCTGCCGTCACGCTGTTCGCGATGACTCGGACCGCCGCCCCCTTTGGCCAGTTCAGCACGAAGACATCTGTGAGGACAGTGTCCCCGCCCTCGGCTTCCACCACCCGCCGCTTGTGGTAGTCGTGTGCCCAGGCCTCATCCGTCGCCAGGAAGACGGTGCCGCACTGCACGCCCTGCGCCCCCAGCGCAAGCGCCGCAGCCAGCGCGCGGCCCGAACCGATGCCGCCCGATAGGACAACCGGGACCTGCGCCCGCTCCAGAACCGCCTCGGCAAGCGCGAAGCTGCCCATCCTGCCGTGCACGTGGCCCCCGGCCTCGATCCCTTGTGTGATGATCACGTCCGCGCCCGCCGCCTCGGCCTGGCGCGCCGCCGCCACGGTGCCGACCTGATGCAGCACAAGGCACCCTTCGCGCTTCATCCGCCCGATCACCTCGGGCAATGGGTCCCAGAAGAAGGTGAAATGCCGCACCCCAAGGTCAAGGCAGCGGCCGAGCTGGCGGTCCAGCAATGAGGGGTCAGTGGCCGAAGGGATCACGTTCACCGCAAAGGGCCGATCCGTGGCCGCACGCAGGGCCGCAATCTCGGCCTCGATCAGCTCGGGGCTTTCACGGACCATCCCCAGCATCGGATACCCGCCCGCCTTGGCCACGGCTGCCGCAAGCTCGGACCGGGCGACCCCGCCCATCCCCGCCAGCAGGACCGGAACCTCGCAGCCCAGAAGATCGCACAACGGCGTCCGCAGCATTCGCCTCTCCCCGTTGCGGGGCAACGCCCGGCCAGCCGATCAGGTTCCCATGCCGAAGCGTTCCAAAGCTGGTTTTTTCGTGCCGCCCGCGCTACCCCTTGGGGACCGGCTGGTCGGGAGGGGACAATGAGTGATCGTCTGGCACGGGCCCTGGCCCTGATCGACGCGGCCAACGCGGCCGATCCCAAGGGCGAAGCGCTGGTGTACGGCCAGCGGATGACCGAGGAACTGGCGCGACTCTTCCCCGACGCGTCCGAGGTGTTGCAGGTCGCCGCCCGTGGCCAGCACGTCGAACGCTGGCTTTTGCCGCGGTCGGACTACCCCGAGGGCAAGGCCGGCTACCTCGACTGGCGGCGCGAGCAGGGCCGCCGCCATGCCGCGCGCGTGGCCGGGATCATGGCCGAGGCAGGGTTTTCCGCGGCCGACTGCGACCGGGTTGGCATCCTTCTGCGCAAGGAAGGCATCAAGCGCGACGCCGAGGTGCAGGCGCTGGAGGATGTGATCTGCTTCGTCTTCGTCCGCTGGTACTTCGCGCCCTTCGCGGCGGAACGGGACGCCGCCTCAACCCTCGACATCGTGCGCAAGACCGCCCGGAAGATGTCCGCACCGGGACGCCAGCGGCTTTTGCAGGAATTCGCACTGCCCGAACCGCTTGCCGAAGCGTTCCGGACCGCGTGATTCCCCGCGCTTGGAGGCGCATCGCAGGCCGTTGGCGAGGCGCCAGACCAAGGCTGAAGAGACAGCCAATGGCGCGACCTGTCTGGCGTCCATCCGGTAACCCCGTGCAGCGACCGGGTAGGTTCGTGGTCAACGGTTCGTAAATGTCCGAAGCCAAGCCCCTGATTTTCCTGGCCCCTACCGTTGCGCCGCGCGCGGCGGTGCCGGCCTTGCCCGCCCGTCGCCCCCGCGCTAGGCTCCGCCCGACTTCATCCGGAGACTGCCATGCACCCGATCGAGAAACGCCTTGCCGACCTCGGCGTCACCCTGCCCGACGCCCCCGCCCCTGCGGCGAATTACGTGCCCTTCGTCCAGGTGGGGAACCTGGTCCATATCTCGGGCCAGATCAGCCAGAACGAGCAGGGCCTGATCAAGGGCCGCCTGGGTGAGGACCTCAGCTTCGAACAGGGTGCCGAGGCCGCGAAACGCTGCGCGATCTCTCTCCTCGCCCAACTGAAGAAGGCCACGGGCGGCGACTGGGACCGGCTGGACCGCGCGGTCAAGCTGGTGGGCTTCGTGAACTCCACCCCCGATTTCATCGACCAGCCCAAGGTGATCAACGGCGCGTCGGACTTTCTGGTCGCGGTCCTTGGCGACGCCGGCCGCCATGCCCGCTCGGCCGTCTCCGCCGCCTCGCTGCCCTTGGGGGTCGCCGTCGAGGTCGAGGCGATCTTCGCGCTGAAATGACGCCCGTCCCGTTGCCGGAAAGCTTCCGCAAGCTTCCCATCGCCCACCGCGCCCTGCATGACCGCGCGCAAGGCCGGATCGAGAACTCCCCCGCCGCGATCCGCGCGGCGGTCGAGGCCGGGTATGCCATCGAGATCGACCTGCAACTGTCGAAGGACGGCGTCCCGATGGTCTTCCACGATGAGGATCTTGACCGCTTGACCCATGAAACCGGCCCCCTCAACGCCCGCACCGCTGCCGAGCTTGGCCGGATCACCCTGAAGGACTCGACCGACAGGATCCCGACCCTGGCCGAAGTCCTGTCGCTTATCGCCGGAAGGGTCCCGCTCCTCATCGAGATCAAGGACCAGACGATGGTCATGGGTCCAACGGATGGCAGGCTTGAGGCGGCGACGGCGGAAGCCCTGAAGGACTATCCCGGTGACGTAGCGCTGATGTCCTTCAACCCGCACTCCATCGCCCATATGGCCGGCCTTGCCCCGCATCTGCCGCGCGGGATCACCACTTCGGCCTACGATCCCGAGGACTGGGCACCGCTTCCCAAGGAAGTTTGCGACCGGCTCCGCCCGATTCCGGACTACGACGCGACCGGGTCCAGCTTCATCAGCCACGAAGGCCGCGACCTTGCTCGCCCCCGGGTGGCCGAGCTGAAGGCGCAAGGTGCCGCGATCCTGTGCTGGACGATCCGCTCTGCCGCCGACGAGGCGTTGGCGCGGAAGGTTGCCGACAATGTGACCTTCGAGGGCTATCCGGCCGCGCTTCCGGCTTGACCTTCGTGAAGGGCCCGCCACCTTCCTTCCCGACCGCGAAGGGGCGCACATGGCCGACCTGACCCTTATGGACAGCCTGTCCGACATCGCCGCCGCCGAATGGGACGCGGTGGCAGCGCCTGAACAGACGGATGGCCGCCCCATCGACCCCTTCACCACGCACCGCTTCCTTGCCGCACTGGAGGAGTCCCGGTCGACGGGGGCGGGCAGCGGATGGCAGCCGCGCCCGCTGGTGCTGCGCGACGCCGGAAAGGTGCTGGCCGCCACCCCGCTTTACGTGAAGTCCCACAGTCAGGGCGAATACATTTTCGACCACGGCTGGGCCGACGCGCTGGAACGCGCGGGGGGCCGGTATTACCCCAAGCTTCAGATCGCGGTGCCGTTCACTCCGGCCACCGGGCGGCGGTTCCTTGGGCCGGATGCATATCGCGAACCCCTGTGGCAAGGGGCCATCGCGGTCACGGCGCAGAACCGGCTGTCCAGCCTGCACGCCACCTTCTGCACCCCCGAGGAGGCCGAGGCTCTGGCCGGGGTCGAGGGCACGCTTCACCGGATCACCCAGCAGTTCCACTGGGAGAACCGGGGCTACGCGACCTTTGCCGATTTCCTGAACGACCTTTCCAGCCGCAAGCGCAAGATGATCCGCAAGGAACGCGAGACGGCGCAGGGCAGGGGCCTGACCATCCGCGCGCTGACCGGGGACGAGATCGAGCCGCAGCACTGGGATGCCTTCTGGGCATTCTACCAGGACACCGGCAGCCGCAAATGGGGCACGCCCTACCTGACCCGCAAGGCCTTCACCCGCTTTCACGAGACGATGCGCAACGACATGCTGCTGGTCCTCGCCTTCAACGGCGACCGGCCCGTCGCGGGCGCGTTGAACTTCATCGGACGCGACACGCTGTATGGTCGCTACTGGGGCTGCACCGAAGACCACCCCTGTCTGCATTTCGAATTGTGCTACTATCAGGCCATCGACTGGGCCATCGCCAATGGCCTCAGCCGCGTGGAGGCCGGCGCGCAGGGCGAACACAAGCTGGCGCGCGGCTATCTGCCAGTCGAGGTCCATTCGATCCACTGGATTGCGGAACCTTCGTTCCGCACGGCCGTTGACCGCTACCTGCAGGCCGAACGTCGCGCCGTGGGCGAAGAGATCGAGGTGCTGACCTCCTACGGCCCCTTCCGCAAGCACGAGGGGCAGGAGTAGGCTGCAGGCAACAAAGGATGCCCTATGCTGACCTTCTACACCAATCCGCAGTCGCGCGGCCGCATCGCCCGCTGGATGCTTGAGGAAACCGGCCAGCCCTATGACACGGTGGTGCTGGACTATCATGCCAGCATGAAGGCACCGGAGTACCTGGCGGTGAACCCGATGGGCAAGGTCCCGACACTGGTCCACGACGGCAAGGTCATCACCGAGAACGCGGCGATCTGCACCTATCTGGCAATGACCTTCCCCGAAGCGGGCCTGATGGCCGAAGACAAGGCCGCCTTCTTCCGATGGATGTTCTTTGCGGCGGGTCCGCTCGAGCAGGCCGTGGTCAACACCTCGTTCGGCTGGGTGCCGAGGGACCGGAATGACAAGCGGCGCGTGGGGTATGGCGACCTGTCGGATGTGCTGGGCGCACTGACCGGCCATTTTCAGGCGCAGGATTACGTCGCCGACGGGCGCTTCACGGCGGCGGATGTCTACGTGGGCAGCCAGATCGGCTGGGGGCTGCAGTTCGGCACGATTCCCGCGAATGATGTGCTGGCGGCCTATTGGGCGCGGCTGAAGGATCGCCCGGCGCTGGCTCAGGCGAATGCCAAGGACAACGCCTTGATTGCAAAGGACACGCCATGACACCTCTGTTGCCGGAAGCCGACCGCCGGACTGCGCTTCCGCCCCTGGCCGAAACCGGCTGGGCCGCGGTGCCGGACCGCGATGCGATCCGCAAGGTGTGGAAGTTCCGCTCTTTCTCGGAAGCCTGGGGCTTCATGACCCGTGCCGCGCTGGTGGCCGAAAAGCTGAACCATCACCCGGAATGGAGGAACGTCTACAACATCGTGGACGTGACGCTGACCACGCATGACTGCCACGGGATCAGCCAACTGGACATCGACCTCGCCACCCGGATGGACAAGCTGGCCCCCGACGCCCAGGTCGACCGCAACCACGGCGAGCCGATCAGCTGCCTGTGCGAGCTGCGCGCGCGAAAGGCCTAAGGCCGTCCGGTCGGACAAAAGCCGCCTTTGGACCGTTGGTGAAGATCACCTCTCGCGGTGCTGGGCGTCAGACACCCACGGCGGCCTAAAGTACTCCGGCCATCCGCGCCCCGGTCAGAAGGTCGGGGGCAAGGTGATGCGCCCAGCGACCCTGACTGGGGACGACATCGGGCACCTGCACGACGACACAGCCCGCACGATGCGCAGCCTCGGCGCCGGTCTCACTGTCTTCGAACACCAGGCAGCGCGCGGGCGACACGCCGAAGAGCGAGGCCGCAAGCAGGTAAGGTTCGGGGTCGGGCTTCGGGGTACGGACGTCGTCCAGGGTGACGACATGGGTGAAGGCCCCGGCGATCCCGGCGATGCCCAGTTTGCGATGCGCCCCGACCCGACCGGTCGAGGTGACCACGGCCAGCGGTGCGGTCAGCGCGGGGAGGAGGTCCAGCGTGCCCGGCTTCAAGGCAAGGCCGTTGTCCACCCCGTCATTGAACCCCTTGCGCCAATGCAGGTTGACCGCGTCGAGGTCGATCCCCGGCAGTGCGGCGCGGATCATCTGCGCGGCAGTGGGTTCGTCCTTGCCGACCAGGCCATGCATGAAGATCTCGTCCACCTCATGCCCATGCGCGGCGAAGGCCGCCAGGCCGGTCACCAGAGCGATGCTTTCGGTGTCGATCAGCGTTCCGTCGAGGTCGAAGAGAATGGCGTCGTACATCAGGGCCTCCGGGCGGAGGCATAGCCGATCACAGATGCAGCCGGTAGTGGGTAAAGCCCTCGGCATCCCGGCTGATGATCTGGGGCCGGTAGACGGCGATGTCCGACAGGTGGGCGGCCGCCCCGTCGCCCGCGGCGATACGGACGGTGGTGCCGGGCATCGGCAGGAAGTGCCAGTTGCGCTGCGGGACGGCCCCCACACGGCGCTGGGCCTGGACATGTGAGGCGATGATCGACTGCACCCGCGCCCCATCGGTGAAGGCGACCTGCAGGTCGGACAGCGGGTCCTGCAGCCTTGCCCGCCCGGCCCGATGGCTGTTCGTCACCAGAAGGAACTCCTCCTGCGGGTCGACGGCCCGTCCCCCGAAGCGCAGTCCGGTGATCCGCCGCGCATCGGGCCGGACCAGGCGGCCTTGGCCGTCGAACCGGGCTGGCTGAGACAGGTCGATGGCGTAGGACAGCTGCGGGATCGCCTCGAACAGGAACGAGGGCATGCTTTCGTCATGCAGCGGCGCATCCACCGATCCGGGGATGACCTGGCGGAAGATGGTTGCCGCGCGTTCCAGCCAATTGGCGACCTCTGCTCCGGTCAGAAGCAGCGTGATGATCGTGTTCGGATAGGGATACAGGTCCGAGACGTTGCGCATCCGCACCGGACCTGCCGGGATCTCGGTGAAGCTGCCGGGTCCGCCCCGCCCGCCGGCGCGGAACGGGGTGGCCGAGGACAGAAGTGGCAGCCCGCTCCAGGCGGTATCGGACAGGGCCTGGCGGACGTGTTCGGCCTTGGCCTCGGCGATAAGCGCCAGCGCCGCCGATGGGGCCGTGGTGGCAAAATGGGTGTGCAGCGGGACTGTCGCCTCGCCAAGCTGGCGGCGCGACCAGGCCAGTGCCGCGCGGTGGTCCGGGGCCAGCGCCCGGTGCAGTGCCGCCGTCGGAGTACGCAGGTTGCGCTGGCCGATCCGTGCGTGCGAGCCGACGACCTGCCAGCGACGCGCGCCCGCGCTCGACCGCTGGAGCTGCAGGTCGATGATCCCCAGATGGTTTGCGGAATGACCGGGCATCACTGCCGGCTTGCCCGCCAGAAGGCCCCGGACAGGATCGACGGCCGGGGAACTGGGGAAGCTCGGTCCGGGGAAGATCTGATGGCTGTGGCCGGCAATCACGGCGTCGATTTCTGGCATGGCAGCCAACGCGGTCGCAGCGTTCTCGCTGCCTTCCTCGGGGTCCAGCGCGCCGATCCCGGAATGGGCCAGGGCCACGATGATGTCCGCACCTTGCGCCCGCAGCCGTGGCAACCAGGCCCGCGCGGCAGCCAGGATGTCGCGTGTCTTGACCCGCCCGCCCAAGGCCTCACGGTCCCATTCGGCGATCTGCGGCGGTGCAAATCCGATCACGCCGATCCGCAAGACATGGGCGTTGCCCGCGTCATCGAAAATCTGGCGGCGCAGGATCGCAAAGGGCGGCACCAGCGTCTCGTCCCGCGCCGGACTTGTGCCCAGCCGGGTGGCGATGTTGGCCGAGACGATGGGAAAGCGGGCCTCGGCCAGCACCTCGCACAGGAAGCCCAGGCCATAATCGAATTCGTGGTTTCCCAGCGTCGCGGCATCATAGCCAAGCGTATTGAACGCCGTGATCACCGGATGCGCCCGACGACGGCGGGCCGTGGCTGCAAAATCCGCCAAGGGGCTGCCTTGCAGGAAATCGCCGTTGTCGAACAGCAGGCAATTGCGCGCCTCGCCCCGCGCTTCGGCGATCTGCTGCGATATGGCACCCAGGCCGAGGTCGGCATTCGGGCGGTTCGCGCAGTAATCATACGGCATCAGGCTGGCATGCAGGTCGCTGGTCGCGATCAGGCGCAGGGAGGCAAGCGGGAGATGACCGGGGCGGACCGCATGTGCGTCGGAATGCAGCACTGGGACCGAGACGTCCGGGTCCTGCGACTTCATCAAACTGGCACCTGACGCTACGGGACCCTGATACATCACTCTTCCAGCGACTGATTGAACTCCGGCAAACCAAAACAGACCAAGCCAGCGCGACAACAGAGACTGCACATTGGCCGGCGCCGATCTACCGTTTCGGTTGTGTCAATGTTATGGCGAATTGTCGTTATTCCCGCGCAGGTTGTTAAATCGCGGTCTCACGGGAATTGATCTTTCCCGCAATGCGGATGAGGGTCCAATTCGCAAAGCTCCGCAAATGAAGGCCGCGATTGACGATGAAGATAGCAGAGACGGTGACATTCGGCGGATCGGGGCTTGACCGGCACGCCAGCCTGCGGCGCGACGCCGCGGGGCTGGCCCAGGCGCTGGCGCAAGGTTGCGTCCTGCCGCTGTGGCGCGGCAAGCCCCTGATGGATGGCCCGCGTCCCGGCTGGGTCCCAGCGGGACATCCGGTGCTGGCCCAGTCCGGTCCGCCCGTCTTTCTGGGGCTTGATGACGGAGTGCCGCGCTTTGCTGCCGACATTTCAGCCTGGTCCCCCGAGGCCGGGGCCGACGCACCCGAGGCGGGATTCTTCGATGCCACCGTGCAGCGCCACCCGGCCCTGACCGGGGGCGAAGGGTTCGTCGAACTGCGCGGGGTCATGACCGACCTCACCCCGCGCGAGGCGGAGCTGGTGGCGACCGCCAAGGCCCTGTTGCAATGGCACCGAAGCCACGGGTTCTGCGCGGCCTGCGGCGCGGCGTCGGATATGGTGATGGGCGGCTGGCAGCGTTCCTGCCCCGGCTGCGGCAC
>JAIXSA010000159.1 GCA_027484915.1 Paracoccaceae bacterium
CTGGCCGAGCGGAAGGAGATGTTCGCACGCCTCCTCCCGCAGCTCCGCGGCGCCCGGCTGGGCAGCGTTTCAGGGAAGACCGGCAGGGGCCTCGACCGCCTCCACGACGCGATCCGGAAGGCGCATGACGTCTGGAACCGCCGCATCCCCACGGCCAAGCTCAACACCTGGCTGGGTGCCATGACCGAAGCGCACCCGCCACCCGCCCCCGGCGGGCACCGGATCAAGCTGCGCTACATGACCCAGGCCAAGACCCGGCCGCCGGGCTTCATGATCAAGTGCTCGCGCCCCGATGAGCTTCCGGAAAGCTACAAGCGCTATCTGGTGAACGGTCTACGCGACCATTTCGACATGCCCGGCACGCCGATCCGGCTGTACTTGCGCTCCCAGGGCAATGAGAATCCGTGGAAGGAACGCAAGTTCCACACGCCGAGCCGCCTGCGCAAGCACAAGGAAAAGAACACCGGCCAGTAACGGGGCAACGATTTCTTCGAAGAAATCGTACCGGAGCCTTCAAAGGCTCCGATGCGGAATTTTCGAAAATTCCGCTACCCGCGCCGCCAGAACCATCCCGCCGCCGCCAGGACAACTGCGCCGATCCCCAGCGCGGCCCAGGCGACATAGGTCCCCGTGCCCCAGTTGGCCACGGCCACGCCCGCCAGCGCCCAGGCCACGGTCAGCGAATAGACCGGCATCCGCGGCCGCCGCGACTGCACCAGCGGCGTCAGGATCAGCACCACCCCCAGCATGTCATAGGCCGCTTCCGCGTTCCCGGCATAGCCATATCCGGCCAGCAGGACACCCGTCGACACCAGAGAGGCCGCCGTCAGCCAGCCCGCGAAGATCCCCTGCGGGGCCGACAGAAGCCAGCGGTCGGGCTCGGTCGGGGCCAGCAGGAAGGCCGTGATCGCCGCCGCAGCCATCACCAGGATCACTGCCGTCGCCCAGACCGGGCTTGCCCCGGCAATCGCCAGCCAGACCGTGCCCAACAGCAGCGCCAGCGTCAGCGCGGGCCGCACGCGGGCCCAGGCCGGATTGTCCTGCCGCTTCCACAGCCCATAGCCCGCGTGAATGATGAGCCAAAGGTAGATCACCGACCAGATCGCAAAGGCATAGCCCGCCGGCTGGATGGCCGGGCGGACGATCTCGACCGGGAACTGCCCAGGCTGGTATCCCGTGAAGGGCGGGGTGACGAAGGGGGCCACCGCGAAAGCGATCGTGGCAAGAAACAGGATCAGCGCAAGTGGTCGGGACATTCCGGCCTCCAGAAACAACAGGGTAGGGGGAACCCGCCTCCCTTCGGCCGGTTCCTGCGTCAGACGAGCACGCCCTCGGCCGTGATCCGCGTCTTGCCGCCAAGATAGGGCACCAGCGCCGCCGGCAAGGTGACTGAGCCGTCGGCCTCCTGCCCGTTCTCCAGCACAGCGATCAGGCAGCGCCCGACGGCCAGGCCCGACCCGTTCAGCGTCGCCACGAACTCGGGCTTGCCGCCCGCCGGACGGTACCGCGCATTCATCCGCCGCGCCTGGAACTGGCCGCAGGTCGAGACCGAGCTGATCTCGCGGAAGGTGTTCTGCCCCGGCAGCCAGACCTCCAGGTCATGAGTTTTCTGCGCCCCGAATCCCATGTCGCCGGTGCACAGCACGATCGTGCGGTAGGGCAGGCCCAGCCGCTCCAGCACCGCCTCGGCGCATTTGGTCATTCTTTCGTGTTCGGCCAGCGCCGTTTCCGGCGTGCAGATCGTCACCATCTCGACCTTCTCGAACTGGTGCTGGCGCAGCATCCCCGTCGTGTCCTTGCCGGCGGACCCGGCCTCGGACCGGAAGCAATGCGTATGCGCCGTCAGTCGCAAGGGCAGGGTGCCTTCTTCCAGGATGTCCCCTGCGACGGAGTTCGTGAGCGTCACCTCCGAAGTCGGGATAAGCCACCAGCCGTTCGTCGTCTGATAGCTGTCCTCGGCGAATTTCGGCAGCTGGTTGGTGCCGTACATCGCGTCCTCTTTCACCAGGACGGGGGTCCAGGTCTCCGCCAGCCCATGTTCCGACGTGTGCAGGTCCAGCATGAACTGCGCCAATGCCCGATGCACCCGGGCCACCGCGCCACGCAGCACGACAAACCGGCTGCCCGACAGTTTTGCGGCCGTCTGGAAGTCGAGCCCGTCCTTCGCCGCCGCAATATCGAAATGTTCCAACGGCTTGAAGTCCATCTTGCGCGGTGTCCCCCAACGCCGGATCTCGACGTTCCCGCTCTCGTCCGGCCCCTCGGGCACCTCGTCCAGGGGCAGGTTCGCGATCCGCATCAAGGCATCGCGCAGCCGCGCATCCTCGGCCCCCGCCTCTTCGGTCAGCCGCGCGCCCTCGGCCTTCTTCTCGGCCACCAGCGCCCGCAGGCGTTCAAACTCAGCATTGTCGCCACGCGCCTTCGCCGCCCCCACATCCCTTGACGCCGCATTCTGCGCCGCCGCCGCCGTCTCGGCCGCCAGGATCTTCGCCCGCCGCGCCTCGTCGATGGCCAGAAGCTCCGCCGACATCGGCGCCAGCCCACGACGCGACAGGGCCTTGTCGAAGGCCGCCGGGTTTTCGCGGATGAAGCGGATGTCGTGCATGGTCTTGCCCTCTGAAAACGAACACCGGCGCTTATGCCCGATAACGCGGCAGGGGGGAAGGCACCCCTGTCCATGCCTTCGACGCGCGCCCTCTGGCAATGCGCCGCGAAAGGCCTTACATCAGCCGACAATCGCAAAGGGGGGCGCCGACCCTCCGGCCCCGAACAAGAGGATGCCCATGTTCGTCACGCCCGCCTTCGCCCAGGCCGCCACCGAAGCCGCGCCCGCCGGCGCCGTCTTCGCGCAGTTCCTGCCGATCATCCTGATCTTCGTCATCTTCTACTTCCTGCTGATCCGCCCGCAGCAGAAGAAGATGAAGGAACACCGCGCGATGGTCGAAGCGCTCCGCCGTGGCGACCAGGTCGTGACCTCGGGCGGCATCGTCGCCAAGGTTTCCAAGGTACAGGACGACGGCATGGTCGAGGTCGAGATCGCCGATGGCGTGAAGGTCAAGGTGCTCAAGCACACGATCACCACCGTCTTGAACAAGACCGAACCGGCCACGAACTGAGTCCGCATCATGGAATCGATGGCGCTGTGGAAGCGCGTTCTCATCCTGCTCGTCTGCGGCTGGGGCATCCTGGCGGCGGTGCCGAACCTCTTCTATGCCCAGGTCGAACGCCATAACGACGCCGTCGCCGCCATCGAGGCCGCTGGCGGAACCGCCACGCCAGAGCAAGAGGCCGCCCGTGCCGAATGGCCGGGCTTCCTTCCCTCGGCCCTTATGAACCTTGGCCTCGACCTCCGGGGCGGGGCGCACCTCCTTGCCGAAGTCCAGGTCGAGGACGTCTACAAGTCCCGGATGGACGCCCTCTGGCCGGAAGTCCGCGATGCGCTCCGCGACCTTCGGGACCAGGTCGGTGCCGTCCGCCGTGCGCCCTCGCCCGATGACGTGCTGCGCGTGACGCTCTCGAATCCCGAAGGCATGCCCGCAGCACTCGAAGCCGTCCGCGCCCTCGGTTCCA
>JAIXSA010000131.1 GCA_027484915.1 Paracoccaceae bacterium
CGCGGGCGCGGCGGATGTCGAGATTGAAGGCGGCCAGTTGCGTCTTCCTGCGATCGCGACCCCGACGGCCCCTGCGGCAGGCGGAGTGAAGCTTTTCGGTCGCTCTGTGTCGGGACGTATACTGCCTGCCATCATCGGACCCTCTGGTCTGGACACCTCGTTGCAGTCGTTCTTCGGGCGCAACAAGATGGGGATATTCCTCCCATCCGGGAACGGCGGAGCGGACAGCCAGATTGGGCTGGCTGTCGCGGCTACCGGGACGGCCACGACCGAGAACGTCGCGACCACCAACCTGCACAACTACATGCGCCGGCGGTCCTGGCGGGTGACGACGGCCTCGACCACGGCGGTTGCCGGCATCCGAGGCGCGGCGCTGCAGTTCACTATTGGAGGCCCTTCAGCGGGACTTGGAGGGTTCCACATGGTCTGGCGCTGGGGTCCGGCGACCGGCGTCAGCAATACATCGCACAGGGCCTTCGTCGGGATGCTGGCATCCTCAACCGCACCGACGGATGTCAATCCATCGACCCTTCTGAACATGTGCGGGATGGGCTACGACGCCGCGGATACCAACATCCACTTCATGCACAATGATGGCACCGGTGCGGCGACGAAGATCAACTTGGGGGCAAGCTTCCCGAAGCCGAACGTTGACCTAACCTCGGTCTACGAGATAGCCCTGTTCGCCCGGCCGGGCACAACTCAATCGCTGACCTACGAGGTGACCAACCTCGTTTCGGGTGCCGTGGCGAGCGGGACGGTCACGACTGACATTCCTTCGACCTCGACGCTGACCAACCCGTTCAGCTACATGAGCGTGGGGGGCGTGTCGTCGGTAATCGGCTTCGCGACGATGAGCCTCTATATCGAGACAGATTACTGAGATGACCTGAAGGTTCTGTTCACTGATTGCATTCGGGGGTGGATCGGCGATGCTCCGCGCGAGGGGAGCGAGCCGGTCGACAGGCTGGGGGTGGGGCTTTTGGCCACCAACCGCCGGACCGCGCGTGAAAAGTGGGTGGCGCGGCGCACATCGGTCGCGCCGCAGCTGTCTGCAGAAGTGTTGGTGCTTTCTGCCGAGGCGACCCAACAGGCGGTGCTTCTGGACTGGGACAAAGCTTATCGCTTTGCGCTAGTAGCCGAGGCCGATCCGCTGTTCTTCCGTTGGCAGCGCGAGGAGGCGACGCACGAGGACTGGCTTGCCTCCGTCGCAGCCGTGAGGGTGCGCTACCCCCCAAGCCTCAGCGGCAGTAGTCAATTTCGGGTCCATACAGCCCCGACGGCCCCGATTTGACAGCATTGGGACTGCTGCATAGACATGCCCAGGGCAAGGGGGCGGCAAAATGCGCATCGCGATGGTCGGGACAGGATATGTTGGGCTGGTCTCGGGTGCCTGCTTTTCCGATTTCGGCCATGAGGTCGTCTGCGTCGACAGGGATGCCGCCAAGATCGGACGCCTGACGCGGGGCGAGGTGCCCATCTTCGAGCCGGGTCTGGAGGCGATTATCGCGAAGAACACGGCGGCGGGACGGCTTTCCTTTACCACGGACCTTGGCGCAGCCGTCGACGGAGCCGAGGCAATTTTCATAGCGGTAGGTACGCCGACCCGGCGCGGTGACGGCCATGCCGACCTGAGTTACGTGATGGCCGCAGCGGCCGACATTGGTCGCGCACTTACAGGCTACGCGGCGGTCGTGACCAAATCCACTGTGCCGGTGGGCACCAACCGCAAAGTCGCCGAGGCGCTGCGGGTCGCAAACCCGGCTGCGGAATTCGACGTCGTGTCCAACCCGGAATTCCTGCGCGAAGGGGCGGCAATCGACGATTTCATGCGCCCGGACCGGGTGGTCGTCGGGGTCGAGGCGGATCGCGCGCGCAAGGTCATCGCCGAGTTGTACCGCCCGCTGTCATTGCGTGAATTCCCGATGGTCTATACTGGCCTCGAAAGCGCCGAAATGATCAAGTACGCGGCCAACGCGTTCCTCGCCACCAAGATCACTTTCATCAACGAGATAGCGGCACTTTGTGAGAAGGTCGGCGCGGATGTGAAGATGGTAGCCAAGGGCATCGGCATGGACGGCCGCATCGGCGACAAGTTCCTGCATGCCGGACCTGGCTACGGGGGAAGCTGTTTTCCTAAGGATACCAAGGCTTTGGCGCGGATCGGTCAGGAGCACGCCTCGCCTATGCAAATCGTGGAGACGGTGATCAAGGTCAACGAAGAGGTGAAGCGGCGGATGATCGACAAGATCGTCGATCTCTGCGGTGGTACTCTGCGTGACAAGACCATCGCGGTTCTGGGCGTGACCTTCAAACCCAACACCGACGACATGCGGGATGCGCCGGCATTGACGATCGTCCCGGCGCTGGTCGGTGCCGGAGCCAAGGTCCGGATCAGCGATCCGCAGGGCCGGCACGAGGGTGAGGCACTGCTGCCCGGCGTCAAATGGATCGAGAACCCCTATCAGGCCGCCAATGATGCTGATCTGGTCGTCCTGCTGACCGAATGGAACGAGTTTCGTGGCCTCGACCTGGCGAAGCTTGCGCGGAAGATGGCCACGCCGCAGATGGCCGACCTGCGCAACATCTACGACCCTGTCGAAGTGCGCGAAGCCGGCTTCACGGCCTATGTCGGCGTAGGACGCTAGAAGTTTTACCCAGCTTTGCCGAAAATCGCGGGCAAACGCCGTGTTCGCGCCCAGATTGCTTCATCTGCCGTAATCCAATTCGAGAGCAACCTTCTTCCCGGGTACATGGGTGTGTGACTGGGTCCTGAAGTGATAAACTTTCAGCTGGTTGAGGTTTTTTCTGCGGCGCCGACGCACATGGTGTCCGGCATCTCCGATATGGAGCTGGTGGTGCAGGGTGGCCGGGTGCTGCTGTACACCGCCACCCGCGCCGGAGGCGGTGTGCTGGCATTGGACGTGACGGGCCAGATGACTCTGGTCGATCAGGAAAGCCTGACGCCGGGTCTGTCCTTGCCGGCCGAGGCGACGCTTGAGACGGTGATGATCAATGGCACCCCGCACCTTGTGGTGACCGGGGGCAGCACCGCAGGCGTGATGGCCTATGGTCTGGGCAGCGGCGGGACATTGTCTGCACCGCTGCAATTGCCGGGCAGTCTGTCGGGGGCACTGGCTGCGCAAAGCGTGGTTCAGGTCGGAGGGCAGACATACTTCTATGCCGCCCGGGCCGGGGAAAGCACGATCCACGCCTATTCGGTCGCTGCCAATGGCACAATGACGCTGGTCGGCTCACGCGTGCTCGACGGTGCACATACAGGTGTCGACATCTCGTCCTTGCTTCCGGTGACGGTGGGCGGCAACCGGTTCATGGTCAGCCTGTCGCTGGAGGCGGACGTTGTGCGCGCCTTCCCGGTGGGCGCAAACGGGGCGTTGGGCAATCCGCGCATGATCGGCGCGCCAAACGGTCTGGGGATCAGCGACCCCTCCGACGTCCACGTGGTCGAGATGGGAGGTGTGACCTTCCTGGTAGTTGCCTCGGCGGGATCATCATCGGTCAGCGTGCTGGGCATTGGAGCGGACGGCGCGATGTGGGTGGCAGACCACGTCGTCGATACGCTGGATAGCCGCTTCGAAAGGGTACAGGCCCTTGCGACCGCTACCGTCGGCGACCGGGTCTTCATCATAGCCGGCGGCGGGGATGAGGGGCTGACGGTGATGACCCTGACGCCCGAGGGTCGGCTGGTCAGTTGCGGGCAGATGCTGCAGACACCGGGCGTGATGCTGGACAACATCACCGCAATGACGGCGCAGGTCGTGAACGGGATGATCCAGCTTTTCGTCACCGGAGAGGGCACCGGGATCACGCGGCTTCAGCTTGATCCTGGCGACCTTGCGCCGATCCAGACCGGGGGACCGATGCCTGGAATGCTGACCGGGAGCACTGGGTCGGACATGATCCTTGGCGGGGACGCGGACGAAGTTGTGCAAGGCCAGGACGGCGCGGACATCCTGTCCGATGGGGCGGGCCAGGATACGCTGTTCGGGGGTGCTGGGGCAGATACCTTCGTAATGACGGCGGATGGCGCGCTGGACGTGATCGCCGATTTTCAGTTGGGCACCGACCGGCTCGACCTCTCCGGCTGGGGCGCGATCCATTCGCTTGCCGCCCTGACCATTACCGCCACGGCCACCGGCGCGACGATCTCGTACCGCGACGAAGTGCTGGAGCTGCGGAGCCCGAACGGCCAGCCGCTCTTGCCCGCGGGCTTTCAGCTGAAGGACGTCGTCAGCCTCTGGCATGCGCTACCTGCGGCCCCCGATCCAGAGAACCTGATCTTCGGCACAAATCAGGTTGATTTACTGCAGGGCGGCACTGGCGACGATATGTTCATGGTCTCGGCGGGCTTCGACACGATCGACGGCGGGGCAGGTTTTGACTGCATCGTGCTGACGCGCGCGACGGGTGCCGTCCGGCTGAACCTGGAAAGCCCGAACAACAACAACAACATCGCGACTGGGCAGACCTATACTTCGATCGAAGGCATTATTGGCTCGGGCTTTTCTGACCAGCTGACCGGGAACAGTCTGGCCAACCTTATAGAGGGTGCAGAGGGCAACGATCGCGTTACTGGCCGAGCGGGGGCCGACAGCCTTTTTGGCGGCCTCGGCAACGACTCGCTCCTTGGGGGGGCTGGGGCCGACTTTCTCGACGGTGGGATCGGTCGCGACCGTGTCAGCTACCGCGAGTCCACGGTTGGCCTGGTGGCTGACCTGGGCCAGCCAGACCGAAACACCGGCGAGGCGGCAGGCGACCGCTACCTGGCGATGGAAGATCTGGAAGGGTCGGGACACCACGATACCCTTGCTGGGGATGCGCAGGCCAACCAGGTCTACGGCATGGAAGGGAATGACCGCATCGAAGGGCGCCTTGGCAGCGATTCGCTCTTTGGCGGGGACGGCAACGATACCCTGCAGGGAGATGACGGCGGTGACCGACTCGACGGCGGCGTCGGCTTCGACTTCGCCAGCTATGAAGGCAGCCTCGCTGCGATCCGCCTCGACCTTACCACTTCGACGCTGACCACCGGCGATGCGGTGGGCGACACCTACCTGTCGATCGAGGGCTTCATCCTCAGCGCCTTCCACGACAGCTTTGCCGGGAACGACCTGGCAGACCGGGCAATCGGCGGCGCGGGAAACGACACGCTCACGGGTCGCGGTGGGGCGGACTGGCTGTCGGGGGGATCGGGGAACGACACGCTGTGGGGCGGGGATGGGGATGACACGCTTCTGGGGGGTGCGGGGTCGGACCGGCTGGAG
>JAIXSA010000144.1 GCA_027484915.1 Paracoccaceae bacterium
CACTCGAAGAAAGCCTCGCAGGCGCCGTCCACGTCGAAGGACGGATAGTCCGTCTCGGCGATCAGCTCCTTCACATAGTCACCTTGGTAATGGATCGCGTCGTGGGCGTCCTTGCCCTCGTCCTCGTGTTTCACGCGGTCCTCGACATCCTTCAGCAGCACGGCCTTGTCTGTGGGGATCTTGATCTTGCCCATGATCGCATCCCGCACCCACCAGGCTTGCGCGTCGAACATGTTGAAGGTGAACCACTGGTCCTGCATGCCGATGTAGAACAGCTTGGGGTTGTGGACCCAGGCCACGCCCTTGTAGAGGTCCGCGGTCGCCAGCCGGTTCGCGGTCTTCAGCCGCAGATCGTCCGGCAGGAACGGGAAGTGGTGCTTGTAACCGGTGCACAGGATGATCGCGTCGATCTTTTTCGACGTCCCGTCAATGAAGTATGCGGTGTTCTCGTCAACCCGCTCCAGCTTGGGCACTTCTTTCCAGTTATCGGGCCATTTGAAGCCCATCGGCGCATTCCGATGCGCGACGGTGATGGACTTCGCACCGTACTTCCAGCACTGGCTGCCGATGTCTTCCGCAGAATAGGAGGTTCCCAGGATCAGCAGGTCCTTGCCCGAGAATTCGCGCGCGTCGCGGAAGTCGTGGGCGTGCAGGACGCGGCCGTTGAACTTGTCGAAGCCGGGGTATTCAGGGACGTTCGGCACGCTGAAGTGGCCGCTTGCGACGATGACGTTGTCGAAGTCCTCGGAATACATCCGGTCGGCTTTCAGGTCATGCACCGTGATGGTGAAATTGCCCTTGTCTTCGTTGTACTTGACCATCCGGACCGTCGTGCAGAAGCGGATCCAGTCGCGCACGCCCGCCTTCTTCACCCGGCCCTCGATATAGTCGAACAGCACCGCGCGCGGCGGGTAGCTGGCGATCTGCTTGCCGAAATGCTCTTCAAAGGAATAGTCGGCGAACTCCAGCCCCTCTTTCGGGCCGTTCGACCAGAGGTAGCGGTACATGCTGCAATGCACCGGCTCGCCGTGCTCATCCAGCCCTGTGCGCCAAGTATAGTTCCACAACCCGCCCCAGTTCGACTGCTTCTCGAAGCAGACGACCTCGGGGATATCCTCGCCCTTCGCCTTCGCCGACTGGAACGCGCGCAGCTGCGCAAGGCCTGACGGCCCCGCTCCGATGACGGCAACTCTCTTCTTCATGGTAAACCTCCGGATGGTGAGTCTTTTTTCACGCGTCGGGCGCGCTGCTTTTGGTTCAGCCTAGAGACAAAGTTGCGCCTGTGTCAAATCTTCTTCCTGACGGTAAACAGAGGAGGCCCCGGGTTCATGGTGACCCGGGGCCTTCACCCACAACTTCTGCATGAAAGTTAAGCGCAAGCCGCGCTATCGGGCAATGGTCACCGTGCAGTGTGCGCGCGTGGCCACCTCGCTGGCGACCGAACCCAGGACCAGCCGCTGCAGGCCGCGCTTGTCACCCGTGCCCATCACGATCTGGGTATACCCGTTCTGCTCGGCATAGGCGATGATCGCCGGGGCCGCTTCGCGGGCCACGACCTCGACGGTGCCGACATCGGTGGCGCCTTCGGCTTTCGCCAGCGCTTCGGAGTCCGCCAGCAGCTTCTGGACCTCTTCGGCCTTCCAGTGGCTGATCGTCGGTCCCCGCACGCCACCATGCGCGATGTTGACGACACAGACCGTCAGATGTGCGCCGGTGGCCTTGGCAATCTCGGCGGCCAGCACGACGCCGACCTGGGCGTGATCGCTTCCGTCGGTCGGGCAAAGAATCTTGGCTGTCATGATGTCCATTCCCCTCATAGTTGGCTGGACACCACCAACCATACAAAGGCAAAATGTGCCTTGACCTGCGTCAAGAATGTTTACCCAGAGTGGAAAAAGCCATGCAGCCAATCGACCCCAAGGACCGAAGGATCGCCAATATCCGGCAGGCAAGCTTCACGCCCTTCGTCTACCCGGATGGCTTGGCGCTGGGGGACGAAATCCTGCAGCTGGACGACACGGTCGAGCTTGGGACCGGCTTCCACGTCTATCGCATGCCCGCCGGCATGACGACGCGCGGCCATCGCCACAACGGTCACGAGCAGTTCCTGATTCTGGACGGAGAGCTGCACGAAAGTGACGGCACCATCCTGCGCGCCGGAGACATGGTGTTCTACCGCGACGGGACCGAGCACAACTCGTACACACCGCACGGCTGCCTGCTGGCCGTCCACATCAGCGCGCCGGAAACGCCGGTGGAGTAGCGGGGGCGACGCCTCCTGATCCGACGTCGCTTTGAGTTGGTCATGGTTGCGGAACCAAGGCCCATGCTTCGTGCATTTCGCATACGACAAAAGCCCCGGATCGCTCCGGGGCAAGTTGGGGGTTCAGGTCAGGCAATGCAGGCCTTGCGACTGGCGTGACTGCCCGCCGCAAGGTTAAGATTGTGCAAATGGCCGCAGACAACCCGTTGATTTCGCTGGCATCAAAAACAGCGCCGCGCGTGGCGCGCCTTCAGATATCCAGCGTCGTCTGGGTTTCCCAGGCCGAGAAGTGGGAACAGTAGTCGTTCCACTCCTTGTGCTTCAGCTTCAGGAAGGCCGACGAGAACTCGTCCCCCATCATCGACTTCAGGGTCTTGTCCTTGTCATACTCCCGCAGCGCGTCGAGCAGGTTCAACGGCAGCTTCGGCGCGTTCTTCACCGTGTGCCCCATCTGGTACATGTCGATGTCGTACCGCTTGCCGGGGTCGGCCTTGGTCCGCACCCCGTCGATGCCGGCAGCCAGGATCACGGCCTGCATCAGGTAGGGGTTCGCCGCGCCATCGGGAAGCCGCAGCTCGAACCGTCCCGGCCCCGGCACGCGGACCATGTGGGTCCGGTTGTTGCCGGTCCAGGTCACCGTATTCGGCGCCCAGGTCGCGCCCGAGGACGTCCGCGGCGCGTTGATCCGCTTGTAGCTGTTCACCGTCGGGTTGCAGATCGCCGCCAGCGCCGAGGCGTGCTTCATGATCCCGCCCAGGAAGTGCCGGCCCTGATCGGACAGACCCAATTCCTTCGAGTTGTCGGCGAAGGCGTTCTTCTTCCCGTCCAGCGTCCAGACCGAGATATGGGCGTGGCAGCCCGACCCGGTGAGGCCCTTGAAGGGCTTCGGCATGAAGGTTGCGCGAAAGCCGTGCTTTTCGGCAATCGACTTGACCATGAACTTGAAGAAGCTGTGCTTGTCGGCGGTCTGCAGCACGTCGTCGTACTTCCAGTTCATCTCGAACTGGCCGATCGCGTCCTCGTGGTCGTTCTGGTAGGCCTCCCAGCCCAGTTCCAGCATGTAGTCGCAGATCTCGCTGATAACGTCATACCGCCGCATCACAGCCTGCTGGTCGTAGCAGGGTTTCTCGGCGGTGTCGTAGACATCCGAGGGGCCGGTGCCGTCAGCGTTCAGGATGAAGAACTCGGGCTCCACCCCCGTCTTGACGCGCAGGCCCTCTTTCGCGGCCTCGCCGATCAGCTTCTCCAGCACGTTGCGCGGGGCCTGGTCGACAAGCTTTTCCTCCATCGTCGCGCGGGCGGCAACCCAGGCGACCTCTTTCTTCCACGGCAGCTGGATCACGCTGTCCGGGTCCGGCACCGCCATCAGGTCGGGGTGCGCGGGCGTCAGGTCCAGCCAGGTCGCAAAGCCCGCGAAGCCCGCCCCATCCACCGCCATGTCGTTGATCGCCTGCGTCGGCACCAGTTTCGCGCGCTGCCCACCGAACAGGTCGGTGTAGGAGATCATGAAATACTTGACGCCCTTTTCCTTGGCCCACTTGGCAAGGTCCTTCGCCATCACTGTAACTCCCTGAATCTTTTCTTGGTTGTTGAAGGAAACGGCGGCCTTACCAGCCGCCGCCGTTCCGTCCCGGTATCCAGTTGGTGCCCGCCAGCGGAACACCGGCCATTGCCGCCGCCTCGATGGTCAGCGAGACGAGGTCCTCGGGTTCCAGGTTGTGCAGGTGGTTCTTGCCGCAGGCCCGCGCGATGGTCTGCGCCTCCAGCGTCATCACCTTGAGGTAGTTCTTCAGGCGACGGCCCCCCAGCACGGGGTCGAAGCGCTTGGACAGTTCCGGGTCCTGCGTGGTGATCCCGGCCGGGTCACGGCCTTCGTGCCAGTCGTCGTACGCGTCGGCAGTGGTGCCGAGCTTCTGATATTCCTCTTCCCACTTCGGGTCGTTGTCACCCAAAGCGATCAGCGCAGCCGTTCCGATGGCCACCGCGTCGGCCCCAAGTGCCATCGCCTTTGCCACGTCCGCGCCGCTGCGAATACCGCCCGAGACGATCAGCTGCACCTTGCGGTGCATCCCCAGGTCCTGCAGCGCTTTCACGGCCTGCGGGATGCAGGCGAGGATCGGCATGCCGACATGCTCGATGAACACGTCCTGCGTCGCCGCCGTTCCGCCCTGCATGCCATCGAGGACGACCACATCCGCGCCCGCCTTAACGGCGAGGGCGGTGTCGTAGTAGGGCCGCGCCCCGCCGACCTTCACGTAGATCGGCTTTTCCCAATCGGTGATCTCGCGCAGTTCCATGATCTTGATCTCAAGATCATCGGGGCCGGTCCAGTCGGGGTGACGGCAGGCCGACCGCTGGTCGATCCCCTTTGGCAGGTTCCGCATGTTGGCCACGCGGTCACTGATCTTCTGACCCAGGAGCATGCCGCCCCCACCAGGCTTCGCGCCCTGACCGACGACGACCTCGATCGCGTCAGCGCGGCGCAGGTCATCGGGGTTCATCCCGTAGCGGCTCGGAAGATACTGATAGACCAGCGTCTTGGAATGCCCACGCTCTTCCTCGGTCATCCCGCCGTCGCCAGTGGTGGTCGAAGTCCCGGCAGCGGTCGCGCCACGGCCCAGGGCCTCTTTCGCCGGGCCGGAGAGGGCACCGAAGCTCATCCCGGCGATGGTCACGGGGATATCCAGATGGATCGGCTTCTTGGCGAACCGGGTGCCAAGCCAGACGTCGGTCGCGCATTTCTCGCGGTAGCCTTCCAGCGGGTAACGGCTGATCGAGGCGCCGAGGAACAGCAGGTCGTCAAAATGCGGCAGGTGGCGTTTCGTGCCACCGCCACGAATGTCGTAGATTCCGGTGGCTGCAGCGCGCCTGATCTCGGCGTTCACCGCAGGGGTGAAGGTGGCCGAAAAGCGCGGCGGGGTGCGGGGAAAGTCGGTCATTCAGACTGCCTCAGTACGACGACGCGTTGTCGATGTTGAAATTGTACAGTTTCCGGGCCGAGCCGTAACGTTTGAACTCTTCGGGCTTCGCTTTTCCGTCCGCCTCGCCGCGCTTAAGCAGGTCGGCGAGCAGCGCAAGGTGTTCGGGCCGCATCTCTTTCTCGATGCAGTCCGCGCCCAGCGACTTCACGCTGCCGCGCACGAACAACCGCGCTTCATAGAGCGAGTCGCCCAGCGCATCCCCGGCATCGCCCAGCACCACCAGGTTGCCCGATTGCGCCATGAAGGCCGACATGTGCCCGATGGAGCCGTGGACGACGATGTCGATGCCCTTCATCGACACGCCGCAGCGCGACGAGGCATTGCCCTTGATCACCAGCAGACCGCCACGCCCCGTGGCCCCGGCATACTGGCTCGCGTTGCCGTCGATGATGACAGTGCCCGACATCATGTTCTCGGCCACGCCCGGGCCGGCAGATCCCTTGATGCGGATCGTCGCCTGCTTGTTCATGCCCGCGCAGTAGTACCCGGTGGACCCGCGCACCGTGATTTCTACTGGCGCGTCCACACCGGCGGCGATGGCATGGGCGCCCTTCGGGTTGATCACCTCCCAGGCCGTCATGTTGGTCTGGCCCTTCAGGGCGTGAAGCGAGGAGTTAAGCGCGCGAAGGCCCTCTTTCCCCAAGTCGAAGGTCTGCATTCTCTCAACGCTCCCAGAAGTACACAGTGGCGGGTTCAGGCTCCCAGACGCGGGCGTTCTCGATGCCCGGCAGGTTGACCAGTGCCCGGTATTCCGACCCGAAGGCCACATAGTCGTCGGTCTCTGCCATCACGGCAGGCTTGCAGGCGATGGGGTCGCGCACCACGCCGAAGCCGTTCTTGGTGCCGACGACGAAGGTGTAGAAACCGTCCAGATCCTCCAGTCCCGATTCAAGGGCGGTCCCCAGGTCCTCGCCCTCTTTCAGCTTCTGGCTGACATAGGCGGCGGCGACTTCGGTGTCGTTCTGGGTCTCGAAGGTCATCCCCTTCCGGATCAGCTCACGCCGCAAGCCGTTGTGGTTCGAGAGCGAGCCATTGTGCACAAGGCACTGGTCCGGCCCGGTCGAGAACGGGTGGGCGCCCATCGTGGTCACCGCCGACTCGGTCGCCATCCGCGTGTGGCCGATGCCGTGCGTGCCCTTCATCCGGGCGACGTCAAAGCGCGCGGCCACGTCCTTGGGCAGGCCGACCTCCTTGAAGATCTCGATGCTGTCACCTGCGCTCATCACCTTCACGCCGGGGCGGAGATGCGAAAGGGCCGATCGTGCCGCATCCATCTGTGCCAACGGCACCTCCAGCACGGCATGGGTCGACTTCACCAGCATCGTCACCGGCTGGCCGATGGCGTCATGCAGGTCGCCGTCCAGGTCCTTGAAATCGTTTTCCGGATGCGCCGACTGGATGGTGATCTTGCCCAGACCGTCCTTCGCCCCGCCATAGATCGCGATCCCGGCGCTGTCCGGGCCGCGGTCCGTCATGGTGATCAGCATGTCCGTCAGCATGGCGCCCAGTTGCGGTTCCAGCTTGGGGTCCTTGAGGAAAAGTCCAACGATGCCGCACATGGATTCGTCTCCTTCACGTGATTGGCCTGACGCTAGCACCGCTTTTTGCACCTATCAACTGGTAAGAAACAAATTTCACCTGTCGGGAAAATCGTCGCCCATTCGATAGGCACCTGCAGTTTTTCTTGACAGAATGTCGCAGGTGGCTTTCCCTGTGGAAAACAAATCCACCGTGCAGGGAAAGACGTTGGGGCCGCGTCGCACGGGTTGCACAAGAGCCCAAGGGAGGAAGTCGTGGGAGACCTTAATCAGCGGATTGAGGCGATGCACCGACGCGACGTGCTTGTGGCATGGGCGTTCGTCATCGGCCTTTGGTTCGCCATCATCTTCGTCGCTCTTGCGACGTGGGACCTTGCGCCGAACAGCACCGCGCGCACGCTGCTTCTGATCGGGGGCGCGGTTGTCTTGATCTTCAATACTGCGGCCATCCTGGCGATGCTGCGCCATTACCGCGAAGACCGTGACTTCATGTACGGCCTGGACATCAAGTTCCTTGACGAAGCCAAGGGGAGGGGTTGATGGCGCATTACCAACCTCCGGCGCAGGGCAAGGCCAGCCAGCTTCTTGACGTGATCGTCCTTGTGATCCTGACCGTCGGCGCCTTGTTTGTCCCGCTGTGGCTGGGCATGGCGGGGGCCGCCAAATCGGTTGCCACCCCAGTCGCAAACCCAACCTGGGAGACGCTGGGCCAGAACGAGGCGCAGTCCGCAAAGTACGAAGCCTTGGGCTACACGCCCGAGACTGCGCATGACCTGATCCTGGCGCGGTTCGATTACAGCTTCTCGATCACCGCGCTTCTTGCGATGATCGCGGTCATCCTCTTGTACTACTTCCTGATCCTGCGGTTTTCCGAAGTGGAATACCGCGAGGTCATCTCAGAAAAATTCGGGGAGTAAGCCGTCATGGATATGTGGAACTGGCTTGAATACGCGGCTTGGGGGCTTTCGATTGCCTTTGGCCTGCACATGGCCGTCGACTGGCTGAAGACCGACAGCACCTATTCCGAAGACGTCCTCACCTCCTCGCGGGAAGGCGAGCTTGAGGCGATGGCCGAAGAGCACAAGGTGAAGTCATGAGCAGTGTAGACATCACCTCGAAAACGATGGACGGCATGGGGCCGCATGGCACCAAGGTCGGCCTCCTCCGCGTTCTTGGTCCTGCTCACGTCTGGGCGTTGGGCGTCGGGATCGTGCTGGTCGGCGAATACATGGGCTGGAACTTCGCCGTGGGCAAAGGCGGGGCCTATGCCGCGCTGATCGCCTGCTGGTTTGCGGGCATCCTGTATTCCTGCGTCGCCATGATCGACAGCGAGGTCACCTCGACTGTCGCCTCGGCCGGGGGCCAGTACACCCAGGCCAAGCACATCATCGGCCCGCTGATGGCCTTCAACGTCGGGCTCTACCTCGTCTTCGCCTACACGATGCTGGAAGCCGCCAACGCGATCACGGCGGGCTACCTCTTCTATGTCGTGGCGCAGATGACAGGCCATGCCGGCGATCTTGACCAGCGTCCGTTCATCATCCTCGTGATCATGTTCCTGGCCTGGCTGAACTACCGCGGCGTTCTTGCGACGCTGACCTTCAACCTGGTCATCACCGCCATCGCCTTCGTCGCAATCCTGGTGCTGTTCCTGTCGACCTCCGGAATCCTGGGCACCGGGATCATGGACCACGCGGCGCTGTTCGAGGGTCACGAACTGCCTTACGGCTGGATTGGCGTCCTTGCCGCCATGCACTTCGGTCTGTGGTATTACCTTGGCATCGAAGGCACGACCCAGGCCGCCGAAGAGGTCCGCTCCCCCGCCCGCGCGCTCCCTTTCGGGACGCTGGCCGGGATCATGACGCTGCTGATCGCGGCGACTCTGACCTGGTACATCTGTTCCGGCGTCCTGCCGTGGGAGTTCCTGGGCGACGGCGTCAACGGCTCGGTCGCTCCGCTGTTCGATACCGCGCGTCTCTCCGGTTCCACCGCCCTTGTCTGGCTCCTGGGCTTCGGCACCCTCTTCGCCACCCTCGCCAGCGCCAACGGCTGCATCAACGACGCGTCGCGGGCCTGGTTCGCCATGGGCCGCGACAAATACCTGCCCGGCTGGTTCGGTGCGGTCCACCCGAAGTACCGCACCCCCTACCGGGCCATCGTGTTCCTGGTCCCCATCGCGCTGATCTTCGCCCTTGGCGCGCCGCTGGACCAGGTGATCACCTTCTCGATCCTCTCGGGCCTCCTGGGCTATACCTTCATGCCGCTCAACATCATCCTCTTCCGGCGCAAGTGGCCGCTGGAGACGATCAAACGCGGCTATGAACACCCGTTCCACCCGATTCCGGCCATCACGCTGCTGACGCTTTGCGCGGTGACCTTCTTCGCGGTGTTCCTGGGCTACGGAACCCAGCTGGTGGCGATGATCGGCTTCTACATCGTCGTGTCGCTGTGGTTCCACTTCTGGCGGTATCGCTTCGTGAACCGGGGGGCGCAGTTCACCATGCCCTGGCCGAAACCCCGGGGCTACTAAGGCACAGCGGCCCGTCCCGGAAGGGGCGGGCCTTTTCCCATGTCCCCACTCATCCCCCTTGGCCTTACCCTCGCCGCCCTTGGCCTCTGGCTGGCCGTTCGCCTGGTCAGGGAATCTGCAGCCCGCGCGCAGGCCCGTGCAAGCTACTTCTCGGCTGTGAAACCCCTTTTCAATGACGGCGAGACCCGTCTACAGCCGACCGGCTTTCCCCGGATGACCGGCCGGCGGGCGGGACTGTCCTTCGACCTGCAGGCCGTCCCCGACACGCTGACCTTCCGCAAGCTGCCCGCGCTTTGGGTGTTGATCACCCTGCCCGAACCCCTGCCCATTCGTGCAACACTTGACCTGATGGCCCGCCCCTCGGGAAACGAGCCGTTCACGAAGTTCGCCACCTTGCCCCAATCGCTGCCAACGCCGCCCGACCTGCCGAAGGACGTCGCCATCCGCAGCGATGACGCCCCCCGCATACCACCGCCCGACCTGATCGCGGCCCACGCTGACCTCTTCACCGACCCGCGCGTGAAAGAACTTGTACTCTCGCCCAAAGGACTGCGCATCGTCATCCTGGCCGAGGAAGCCGACCGCGGTCGCTACCTCATCTTCCGCGAGGCCGAGATGGGGCGCACCCCCCTGCCCCCGTCGCGGCTGGAGCCGCTGCTCGACAGGTTGGCCGCGATCCGCAAGGATGTGCTGGCCCTGAAGGATCCCGCATGAAACAACCGCTGAACCCCTATCTCGTCCTGGCCGTTGCCGTCGTCCTGCCCGGCATGGGGCAGGTCCTGAACCGCCAGCCGGTGCGCGGGCTGATCTTCGTCTGCTTCGCGATCCTGCTTGGGGCCTTCACGCTGAAGACCGCCGCTCCGGATGTGTCCTTCGTGGGCAAGATGGCTGGAGGGTTGTTCGTCTGGGCGATGGCCATCCTTGACGCCTACAAGGTCGCCCGCATCCGCCATGCGGTGTGGGCCCACGCGAACGCTCCTCGATGACTTCGTCACTCGTCGCTGACCCTCGCGAGGAGAAGTCGAAGACGAACGACGAGCCTACTGCCAGAGATCGCCCAGCATTTCCTTGAGCGCCTCGATTGCCTCGGGTCCGTCCTCGCAGCCTGGCCCCACCCTGACCGCCACCGTGGCGGCAAAGCCGAAGGCCGCGCGCTGGTCGGCCCGGATCGTCACTTCGAAACCCTTCGGCCCCGCCACGACGCTTTCGATCGCATCCTCGGCCCCGAAGGTCTCGTCGCTCGCCTCGAACCAGACCGGGCCACCGCCGACGGGCTGGCGGAACAGGACATAGCCGTCGGCCTCGTCCTCGCCCTCGGCGAAGCCGACGAAGAGGTACCCCTCGTCCTCGACGACCGACCCGTAGGCCGCCTTCACCGCGATGTCGGCCATTCCGTCAGTACCACTTCGCCACGGGTGGCAGGCTCATCAGCACAGCGTTGGCGTCGTGCCCCGTCTCCAGTCCGAACTTCGTGCCCCGGTCATAGACCAGGTTGTATTCGGCGTAGAGACCCCGGTGCTGCAACTGCGTCTCGCGGTCGGCCTCGGTCCAGGGGGTCTCGACCCGCCGTTCGGTCACCGGCAGGAAAGCGGGGAGGAAGGCCTCGCCCACGGATCGGGTAAAGGCGAAGTCGCGGTGCCAATCCCCGGTGTTCAGGTCATCGTAGAAGATGCCGCCCACGCCGCGTGCCCGGCCCCGATGCGGGATGAAGAAGTATTCGTCGGCCCAGGCCTTGAACTTGGCATAGTAGTCCGGCGAGTGTGCGTCGCAGGCGCCCTGCATCTCGGCGTGGAAATGTGCGGTGTCCTCGGCGTATTCGATGCAGGGGTTCAGGTCCGACCCGCCACCAAACCACCAGGCGCCGGGGGTCCAGAACATCCGGGTGTTCATGTGGACGGCAGGCGCGTGCGGGTTGACCATGTGGGCGACCAGGCTGATGCCGCTGGCCCAGAACCGAGGATCGGTGTCCATGCCCGGCACACCGCGCGCGGCCATCGCGCGCTGCGCCTTCTCGCCCAAGACGCCGTGCACTTCAGACCAGTTGACACCGACCTTCTCGAAGACCTCGCCACCGCGCATCACGCTCATGATACCGCCGCCGCCATCCGCACGTGAGGTCGGCGTCACCTCGAATCGGCCGGGTTTGGTCTTGGCGTACTTGTCCTCAAGGCCCTCGAAAGCCGCGACGATCCGGTCGCGCAAGGTCCGGAACCACGCGGCGGCGACGGCGTTGCGACTGTCAATGGGATCGGTCATGCTCATGTCCTTAGATGTTGACACGCGAATGCCTAGCACCCCCGCGCGCCGCTTTCCACTGTTTGAGGAGGGAACGATGAAACGGCTGCTTTTACTGACGCTTGCCACCCTTGCAGCCTGCGGCACGCCCCAGGAACAGTGCATCAACCGCAACACGCGCGACCTGCGCACCGTGGACCGGCTGATCGAGGAGTCCGAGGGAAATCTGGCCCGTGGCTATGCCATCGAGACGGTCACCGTGTACGAAGATTACTGGGCCTACTGCGAACAGCCACCGCCGGCCGAGGGCGAACCGGCCCCGCCGCCGCGGCTTTGCCTGGACGAGCGGCCTGTGACCAAGGAACAGGCCAAGGCCATCGACCTGAACGAGGAGGCGCGGAAGCTTGACAGCCTGCGCACCAAGCGCAAGGAGCTGGCCCGTCAGGCCGAGAAGGTCATCGCCGCCTGCAAGGCGCAGTACCCTGAATGATCAGTGCGCGGGGGCGCAGACAACGTCCAGAAGGCCCCGCCCACCGTCCACGGTCAGCACCTGACCGGTGATGAATCCCGAAGCGTCCGAGGCGAGGAACTGCACCGCCTCGGCAAGTTCCGCCGGTGCGGCGATACGGCCCAGCGGGGTGGCTTCGGTGATCTGATCACGGAAGTCGGGGTGTTCCTTCAGCGCCTGTTGCAGGCTTGCGCTCATGACGCTGCCGAAGGCCACCGCGTTGACCCGGATGCCCTTCGGGGCAAGACCGACCGCCAGTGACCGAGTCATCTGGTCCATCGCGGCCGAGGCCATCGAATACCCCAGCAGTTCCGGCCGCGTGGCCTGCGCGGCGATAGACGACAGGTTTATGATCGACCCGAGCATCGTCCCAGGCTCCACCTCGGCGCGTTGCGCGTGCTGGATCATCCGCTTCGCCGTCATCTGCGAAATCCGCAGGGCCGACAGCACATTGTGCCGCCACAACTCCTCGACCCCGTCGGCTTCGGGGTTCAGGATGTCGGACACCAGGGTCCGGCGGTTGGCGTTGACCAGGATGTCCACCCGTTCGAAGGCGTCGACAGTCGCGGACAGGAGGTTGGCGATCGTGAGCTTCTCGGTCAGGTCGCCAAAGAACATCCGGATCGGCCCCTCGGTCCGGGCTTCCTCTCCCACTTCGGCCTCAAGCCGGTCCTCGTCCACGTCGGCGAACATCACGTTCGCCCCCTTGTCCACCAGATGCCGCGCGATGGCGAGCCCGATGCCAGAGGCCGAGCCGGTGACGATGGCGGTCTTGCCGGAGACAGAGAAGGACATCGCTAACCTCTTTTCAGGGTTTGGCCCGTCGGGGCTTGATGGCATGAACCACGCGGAAGCCGCCGTCGGTGAACACCTCCCGGACCTCCAGGAAACTGTCCGACAGCACCGCATCATAGGGCAGATGCCGGTTCGCCACCAACCAAAGCTCGCCGCTTGGGGCAAGCATCCGCCGGGCCGCACGGATGAAGGCCGCGCCCAGGGCAGGATCGGCCTCGCGTCCGGTGTGGAAGGGCGGGTTCATCACCACGACGTCGAGCAGCGTTTCCGGCCTCCAGCTCGTCGCATCAGCCCAATGGAATCGCGCACGCGGGTCGGAGATGTTGGCCTTGGCGCAGTCCAGCGCGTCCGCCTCGGCCTCGACCAGGTCCAGCTTGCGGACAGCGGGACGCTTCAGGATCTCGGCCGCAAGGAACCCCCAGCCCGCCCCCAGATCGGCCACCTTTCCCCCCAGCTTCGCCGGCAGGGCCGAGGCCAGCAGCAGCGATCCCCGGTCCGGCCCGTCGGCCGAGAATACGCCCGGCACCGTCTGGAAACCGTCCACGACCTGCGGCTTGGCCAGCCAGTCCGACAGGTCCGACCCGGCGGGGAAGGACGCAAGCTTGCCATGCGCCTTCGACAGGCTTTCCGACAGATCGACACGCGCCCGCAGGTCCTTCAGCGCCGTGTCGATCCCGTCGGTCTTCTGCCCGTCCACGGCGATCCAGCCGCCCGGCGCGACCTCGGCCGCGGCACGGGCAATCAAACCCCGCCCCGCCTCGCGTGAGCGGGGGAGGCAGACGATGGCTGCGGCATAGGGCGGTTCGGGCGTGACGGAACAGGCCGCTGCGAAATGGTCATGGTCAGGCTTGAACCCGGTCAGCACCGTAACACGGTCGCGCGGCAGGTCAGACAGGTCATCCCCCATCCGGGGCCGGTAGACGGCGATGCTGCCCTGCGGTGGCAGGACCAGTGCGCCGGTTTCCAGCGCGAGGGACAATCGGGCGGAACGCATGGGCGGGGCCTCAGGCCCCTTGTCCCCCATCTACGGCGCGACGGGTCATTCCTTTTCCATCGTGCATTGCAGCGGGTGCTGGTGCCGGCGCGCGAAATCCATCACCTGCGCCACCTTCGTCTCGGCCACCTCGAAACTGAACACGCCCACCACGGCAAGGCCCTTCTTGTGGACCGTCAGCATGATCTCGAACGCCTGGGAGTGGTTCAAGCCGAAGAAACGCTCCAGCACATGGACCACGAATTCCATCGGCGTGTAGTCGTCGTTCAACAGCAGCACCTTGTAGAGCGGCGGCCGCTGCGTCTTGGACTTGGTTTTCGTCAGGATCGAGGTGTCGTTCCCCGGCCCATCCGTCTTGTCGGACATGGTGACTGGACGGATCGACACTGGATGCGGGCTCCGGGGGCTTGGATTCGGGGTTGCAACTGACCTGTGAAATATAGCCTCTTTTGCCGGAACGAAAAGGGGCGGTCATGCTGACGACCATCGGCTTCGATGCGGACGACACACTTTGGCAGAACGAGACGTTCTTCCGCCTGACCCAGGACCGCTTTCTGCAGGTCCTGCGGGACCATGCCGATCCGCAGGATCTGAGCGCCCGACTTGAGGCGGCCGAGCGGCGGAACCTCGACTACTACGGCTTCGGCGTGAAGGGTTTCACCCTGTCGATGATCGAAACCGCCGTGGAAGTGACCGAGGGGCGGGTTCCCGCCAGCGTCATCGGCGACCCCGTCGCAATGGGCCGCGATCTTCTGGAGCACCCGATGGAGCTTTTGCCACATGCCCGTGCCACCGTGACGGAACTGGCCGCGGACTTTCGTCTGGTCCTGATCACCAAGGGCGACCTGCTGCACCAGGAACGCAAGCTGGCCCAGTCAGGTCTGGGCGATCTGTTCGACGGGGTCGAGATCGTGTCCGACAAGACCGAGGCGACCTACCGTACCGCCTTTGCCCGCCACGGCACCGGGGCCGACCAGGCGATGATGGTGGGCAATTCCCTGAAATCCGACGTGATCCCCGCACTGCGGGCAGGGGCTTGGGGCGTCCATGTCCCGCATGAGCATGAATGGGCTTTTGAAGCCGCCGCAGCCCCGGTGGACGATCATCGGTTCCATGTGCTGCCACATCTGGGCGAACTGCCCGATCTGGTGCGCAAGCTTGCGGCGTGAACCCTACAGCTAGGGGTATGGGCAGCCGTTCGCCCAAGATATGCCTTGATCGGCAAGAATGTGCTGCATTCACGCAACTGCATGAATTAATGCTTGAAAGCCATTGGAATTTTTGGGTTTTCGGACCGCCGGTCCTGTGCTAGCTTTTCCTCTGAGGCAGAATAAGGCACCGGAAAATCCGGGCCAACAGGCAAAGGGTGGGCGACGTGGCATCGCTTCTCGGGCGGATTTATCACACTATTTTCTTGGCATTTCTTGTCAGTGCGGTGGTGGTGACATCACCGCTGCAGGCCGCTCCCTTCGCGGCCATCGTCATGGACGGCCGCACCGGCGAGGTGCTGTATGAAAAGAACGCCGATGCGCGGCTGCATCCGGCATCGCTGACGAAGATGATGACGCTGTACATCACCTTCCAGGAGATCGAAGCCGGTCGTCTGACGCTGGACACCAAGGTCACGGTGACGAAGTACGCGGCCTCCCAGCCGCCGTCGCGCCTTGGGCTGAAACCCGGCCAGAAGATCGCGGTCCGTTACCTTATCCGCGCGGCGGCGATCAAGTCGGCCAACGATGCAGCCTCGGCCCTGGGTGACCACATCGGCGGCGACGTGTCGACGTTCGCCAAGCGGATGACGCGCACGGCACGGCAGCTTGGCATGGACAACACCACCTTCAAGAACGCCAATGGACTGACTGCCGACGGGCACCTGTCCACCGCACGGGACATGAACATCCTCGGCCGGCACCTCTTCTATGACTTCCCGCAGTATTACCACATCTTCTCGCGCCGGACCGCCGACGCGGGGGTCGCGCAGGTCGCAAACACCAACACGCGCTTCCTGGATGCCTACGAAGGCGCGGACGGGATCAAGACCGGCTATACAGTGGCAGCGGGCTTCAACCTGACCGCCTCGGCCCATCGCGGCAAGAAGCACATCATCGCCACGGTTTTCGGCGGGACTTCGACCGCGAACCGCAACGCCAAGATGAAGGAGCTGATGGACATCGGCTTCGGCAAGGCCCCGGCGAACGTCGCCGAGCAGCCGCCGGTCGCCGCCGCGGTCGAGGATGCGCTGGTCGCCTCGCTGGAAACCGGGATCGACGAGATCGATGCCGAAGGCGGGGCGGGCAAGATCGTCCGCGTCTCGGGCGAGGTGAAGACCTCGCCACGCCCAAGGGCCCGTCCATCGATTCCGGCAGTTCCGGACGAGGTCGTGGTCGCGATGAACGCCAGCATCGAGGATGCGCTGGCGGAAGCCACCGCCGAACCTGCCCCCGAAGGCACGCTGGAGTTCCAGGCCGAGGCCATGACCACTGGCGACGTCCCGGCCCAACCCGAGACCGCGCTGGCTGCTGCTGAAGCAGGCGAGACCGTCGCTGCAGACCCGTCGACCGATGCCGCGACCCCGGTGGAGACCGAGGTGGCCTTGGCGGCAGCCGATCCCGCGCCGGCCGTGCCGGGGACGCTGGAAGCCCAGGCCGCCGCACTGAAGTCCGGCGCGCCTTTGCCAGAGACGGTGGTCGCAGCCCTGCCGGAACCGGAAGCCCTTCCTGTCGAACTGGCTGACCCCGCTCTTGCCGCGCTCCAGCCCAAGCCGCGCCCCGAAGAGATAGCCGGGACCCTTGTGGCCGAGGCTACGGAAGCCGACGCTCCCCTGCCCGTGGAAGACGTCGTCGTCGCGGAAGCCGCAGCCGAGCCCGAGCGTGTGGTGACTGATTCTGGTACCGAAGTCGCCTTGGCCGACGCATCGCTTCCGACGCTGACGGGCGAAGTCACCGGGGTCGAGACGGTGGCCGGTGCTGCCAACCTTGCACCGCAAGAAATCGAACTTGCGGCGGCCACAGTCGCGGCATCCCTTCCGAAACGGCAAGCGCCGATCTTTGATGCCGTGGCGGTCGAGGAGACGCCCTCCGCGGAAAACCAGGAGGTCGTCGTGGTGATGTCCACCTCGGGCGGGAGGCATTTCGGGGTCAACGTGGGCGAGTTCCCCTCGCGCTACGAGGCGGAGAAGGCGCTTCTGAAGACGGCCCTGGCCGAAAGCGCGACGCTGAACGAGGGGCTGCGCAAGACGTCGCAGTCGGGCGGGGCCTGGCGCGCAAGCTTCATGGGGCTGACGGAAGAGCAGGCCGAACTTGCCTGCCGCCGCCTTGCTGCCCGTGCGATCCCCTGCGAGACGGTGGGGGGCTGACATGGTCAGCCTCGTCTTCCCCGCGCTGCCGACGGTGACCCTGCCGGTCACGGGTCGCGTCGAACGCTTCCCGGTCCGCCGCATCTTCTGCGTCGGCCGGAACTATGCCGAGCATACCCGCGAGATGGGGGGCGATCCGGAGAAGGAGGCCCCCTTCTTCTTCACGAAGCCCGCCGATGCAGTGGTCGAGTCGGGGTCCCAGATCCCCTATCCGCCCGCCACGACAAACCTCCACCACGAGGGGGAGCTGGTGGGTGCCATCGGCAAGGGGGGGGCGATGGTCGACAAGACGGCAGCAGAGGCGATGATCTGGGGGCACGCCGCGGGGAACGACCTGACCCGGCGCGACCTGCAGGCCGAGGCGAAGGAACGCCGCCGACCCTGGGACATGTCGAAGGGGTTCGACAAGTCGGCGGTGGTGGGGGCGATCAAGCCGGGTCCGCTGCCGGATGGGAAACTGCGCTGCTTCGTCAACGGGGCGGTGCGGCAGGAGGCCCTTCTGTCCGAGATGGTCTGGTCGCCGGTGGAGATCATCGCGGCGCTGTCGCAGCTGGTCAGCCTGTCGCCGGGGGACCTGATCTTCACGGGGACCCCTGCAGGCGTCGGCCCCCTCAATCGGGGGGACACCTGCAAGGTGGAGATCGAGGGGCTGCAGTCGGCCTCGGTGACGATCGCCTGACGCGCCGCGCGTGGCGCTTTTTCTCAATCAAGAGAAATCAAGGGGTTAGCCATTCGCATTAGGGTGGCGTTAACCTTTGCTCACGGCCTTGGACGGTCGTCCCAGTCCTTCAAAAGGATGCGGTTGGCGTCGCCCTCGGGGTCGTCGAACTGCTTTGTCCGCATCGCCCAGAAGAAGGCGGCGAGGCCGATGCCTCCCAAGAGGAGCGAGACCGGGATGAGGATCGCCAGGATCTCCATTACTTGAGCCTCATGGCGTTGAGGGAGACGGTGATCGAGGAGAGCGACATCGCCAGCGCGGCGGCAAGCGGCGTGGCGTGGCCGATCAGCGCGAGCGGGACGGCGATGACGTTGTAGCCGCCGGAGATCAGGAAGTTCTCGATCATGCGGCGGGTGGCCTGGCGGCTGATGCGGACGGCGTCAGCGATGGGGGCCATGTCTTGCCCGAGAAGCACGATGTCGGAGGCCACGCGGGCGGCGTCCAGCGCCGAGGCGGGGGAGATCGAGACATGCGCGGCGGCGAGGGCGGCGGTGTCGTTGAGGCCGTCGCCGACCATGAGGACCTTGCGGCCTTTTGCTGAGAGTTCGGCTATCCGGGCGGCTTTTTCGGTGGGGAGGACTCCGGCCTGCCAGTCTTTGATGCCGAGACGCTGGGCGAGGTCGCGGACGGGGGCTTCGGCGTCTCCGGACAGGAGTTCGACTTGCAGGCCTGCGGCTTGCAGTCTGGTCACGGCCTCGGCGGCGCCGGGGCGGGGGCGGTCGGTGAATTGGAAGGCGTGGGTTTGTTTGGAGGCGGAGCCCCCCACCCCCATCCCCTCCCCACGGGGGGGAGGGGAGGCGCTTGGGGTGGCGGTTGGGGATGCAATGGACAGGTAGGTTGCGGTCGCTTCTAGCGCGTCGGCTCCGCACCAATCGGCGCGGCCGAGGCGGACGCGGGTGCCGTTGTAGGTGCCCTCGATGCCCTGGCCGGGGACTTCGTGGATGTCGGTGACTTGTGCCGGCGCGATGCCAGCGGCTTTTGCGCCTTCGGCCAAAGCGCGGGCGAGGGGGTGGGAGGAGCCTGCGGCGACGGCGGCGGCTATCGCCACGGCCTCCGTCGGGTGGTCGGTCAGCGCGACGAGTTCGGGGGTGCCGAGGGTCAGGGTACCGGTCTTGTCGAAGACGACGGTGTCGACCTCTGCCAGCCGTTCAAGGGCGGTGCCGTGCTTGATGAGAAGGCCCTTGCGGAAAAGCCGTCCAGAGGCAGAGGTGATGACGGCGGGGACCGCAAGGCCCAGGGCGCAGGGGCAGGTGATGATCAGGACGGCGGCGGAGATGTTGATCGCATAGCGCAGGTCGCCGCCGGTGGCCCACATCCAGTAGCCGAACGCCGAGAACGACAGGATATGGACGAGGGGCGAGTAAAGGCGCGAGGCGCGGTCGGCGAGGCTGGTGTAGCGGGTCTTGGTGCCCTCGGCCACCGCCACCAGATCGGCCATGCGGTGGAGGCTGGAGTCCTTTCCGGCGGCGGTGACTTGCACGGTCAGGGGGCCGGTCAGGTTGACCTCACCCGCGCTGACCACGGTGCCCTGCCCTGCCGGGACGGGCAGGCTTTCGCCGGTGAGGAGGCTGCGGTCGAGTTCTGACGCGCCATGCAGGACGATCCCGTCGACCGGCATCCGCGCGCCGGGGCGGACGAGGACGGTGTCGCCTGCGTGGATGTCGGCGATGGGGGTTTCGATTTCCGTGCCGTCGAGGATCAGGATCGCGCGGGGGACTTCGAGGGCGGCGAGTTCCTCAGCTGCCGAGCGGGCGATGGCGCGGGTGCGGTGGTCGAGGTAGCGCCCCAAGAGGAGGAAGAAGGCCAGCATCACGGCGGCGTCGAAGTAGGCGTGGTGGCCGGACATCGCAGTTTCATAGACCGAGATCGAGGAGGCGAGGATCAGGGCGAGGCTGATCGGGACATCCATGCCAAGTTTGCCTTGCCGCAGCGACGCCCAAGCGGATTTGAAGAAGGGCTGGCCCGCGAAGATGACGGTCGGCAGCGCGATGGCGCCAGAGACCCAGTGGAAGAGATCACGCGTTGCGTCCTCGGCCCCGGACCAGACGGCGACGGACAGAAGCATGACGTTCATCATGCTGAAGAAGGCGACGCCGAGGCGCATGAGGAGTTCGCGGCCCTGACGGTCGGTCTCGGTTGTGGAGAGGAGGCCGGGGTCTAGTTCATGGGCTTCCTGGCCCTGCCCTTCCAGTACGGCGATCAGCTGGGCGGCGGTGACGTGGCCTTCAGCTTCGACGGAAACGCGTTTCTGGGTGAGGTTGACGCGGGCGGAGTGGACCCCAGGGAGGGATTGGAGCGCCGCTTCAACCAGCGAGATCGACCGCGCGCCGCCTGCGTTGGGAAGGGACAGGACGATACGTCCGGAACGCTCGGCGCGGAGGGCTGCGATGCGTTCGGCGGCAGGCACGACGACGCAGGCCGGGCAGGCGGAGGCCGGGGCGCTGCGGTTCGCGAAGTCGTCGGCGAGGGTCATGTCAGCCTTTCACGAAGAGCTCGGAGCGTTGCTCGAAAAGCGTGCCGTCGGCGGAGGTGGCGGTGACTTTCACCATCCATTTGCCTTTGTGGAGCGGCAGATCAGCGGCGTAGCGGTCGCCTTGATACGTGAAGGCGGGGAAGGTGTCGTCGGTAGTTTCCGTGGTGCGGCCGACAAGGACCTGGAGGTCGTTCACCTGCACGGGCTGGCCGTCGGCACCGTGGAAAGCTAGCGTCATGCGTCCCTGCTCGTACGCGGGGGTCATGGTCCAGCCCAGCGCCTCTTGCGCGGCCTTTCGGGCGTTGAAGCCCTGGGAGGCGACGTAGGAGTTGTCAACTTCGAGGCCGGGGAAGGTGGAGACCGCCTTTACGGCCAGAAGGACGTTGACCCCGATGATCACGGCGAAGGCCGAGACGGTGATGGCGAGGACGTGCTTGCCGGTCAGTTCAGTCTTCATCGTCCTCATCCTCTTTTCCGTTGAAGATCGTATTATGGTGGACCCGGTTCGTGGTGCCCAATTCCTCGACCCAGAGGCGGACGTCGGAGCGGTCCTCGGTCGCGGCAGGGCTGTTTGGCGCGGCGGTGAGGTAGACGCGCTGTGACATCGTCTCGTTCGCGGGGACGGTAACGGTGAGGCCGTCTTCCCCTTCGAGCGTGAGGGTGACGAAGGCGTCGGAGGTGACGGCGATGGTGAACTGGGCGTCGTCGCCGGACTTGTTGCGCAGGCGAATGTCGTAGGCGTTGCGGATGGAGCCGTCGGACAGGGTGACGAAGGTCGGGTTGCGGACCGGGGTCACGTTGATGTCGATGGGGGAACGCAGGAAAAGCGCGACGACAAGGCCGATGCCGATCCCGGCCCAGAGGACGGTGTAAAGCACGGTGCGGGTACGGAAGACGTGGGACCAGACGGATTTCGGGGTCTGGCCGGCGCGTTCGCGGGTCTCGTCGGTGAGGGCGAGGTAGCCGATCAGGTCGCGGGGTTTGCCGATCTTGTCCATCGTGTCGTTGCAGGCGTCGATGCACAGGCCGCAGGTGATGCAGGCGAGTTGCTGGCCGTTGCGGATGTCGATCCCCATCGGGCAGACGTTGACGCAGGCCATGCAGTCGATGCAGTCGCCGTTGCCCTCGACGGTCTGCTTCCCGCGCGGCTCGCCCCGCCAATCGCGGTAGCCGATGGTCAGCGTGTCCTCGTCCATCATCGCGGCCTGGATGCGGGGCCAGGGGCAGGCGTAGATGCAGATCTGCTCGCGCGCGAAACCGCCGAAGAAGAAGGTGGTGAAGGTCAGGATCAGGATGGTGAAATAGGCGACGGGGTGGGCCTGGAAGGTGACGAGGTCGCGCAGAAGCGTGGGGGCGTCGGTGAAGTAGAAGACCCAAGCGCCGCCAGTGGCGAGGCCGATGAAGAGCCAGATCCACCACTTGATGCCGTTCTTGGCCAGTTTCTCCCAGTTCCAGGGCTGGCGGTGGAGCCGGATGCGGGCGTTGCGGTCGCCTTCGACCCAGCGTTCGACCAGGATGAAGAGGTCGGTCCAGACGGTCTGCGGGCAGGCATAGCCGCACCAGACCCTGCCCGCCGCGCTGGTGAAGAGGAAGAGTCCGAGGCCGGCCATGATCAGAAGGCCCGCGACGAAGTAGAATTCGTGCGGCCAGATCTCGATCATGAAGAAGAAAAAGCGGCGGTTTCCGAGGTCCACCAGGACCGCCTGGTCGGGCAGGTTCGGGCCCCGGTCCCAGCGCAGCCAGGGGGTAATGTAGTAGATGCCAAGGGTGATCCCCATGATCCACCACTTCAGCGTCCGGAACGTGCCCTTTACCCTGCGCGGGAAGACCGGTTCACGCGCGGCGTAGAGGCTTGGTTCGGTTTCGGGGGTGCTCACGGCGGCTCCTTGGGCGCGGGTCTTGGTCCTGCAATCGGGCATTTGGCGGGATGGGGCCTTGACCTGCATCAATAGCCGCAGCCGCCTGACAGTCGGAATGCGGCAATGCGGCACAAATCGGCGTGATCTTCGCGGTTTGGCAGATCCGCAACACGGCGTCTCCTCATCGACAGCGCGCCTCATGTCCGGGCAACCTTTTGGTGCATCACATGGTTCGCTGCGTTCTTCTGATCGTCCTACTGGCCCTCGACGAACATGCCACCAGCGCCTGGCGATGGTGATCGACAAGCCCATGGGGTAGGTCACCGACAGCGTGGTGCAAAGGTATGGACTGGGAGGGGACGACGGGCCTTACATGGCCACATTCCAAAGCGTCGTTCCGTCTTCAACCAGCCTCCGGGTAACGGGTTAAGCGCTGGCGGTCGAGGCGGTGCCCGGCCGCTGGCTCTTCGCGCTTTTGAAGGGCGATCAAGGTTGGCAGGGCGAGCCTTGGTCGAATGCTGGCTTGGCTGTTGCCGTTCCGCTTGGCCTGCATGCCCGTTCATCCGAGGGGGTTGATGCCATCCTTCGCCACCCCAAGGACAAGCCGATCACCCTTCCACCAAAGGCTTGAGGCCTTGTCACCGACGCCCGTGACGGATTGACCCAAGGGAGCACTTCTGGTGCAGACATCAGAGCGGGCCTCTGGCCGTAGCTTTCCCGTCGCCATTTTTCCCCGCGCGAAGCGCCCGCCCGAGCCGTTTTGCGTTCTTCACGCAAAACGGCGAGACTAGGAGTCTTCGCGCCGCAAGGCGCTCAATCTGGCAGTCGTCCCGACCCTGGCACCGCGCAAAAAGAAGGGGACCCGAAGGCCCCCTTTCAGGTTCAAGGGAACCGGGGACGTCATTCCCCGCCGCCGCGACTGTGGACGTAGTAGGCCACAGCGCGGATCTCGTCTTCGGACAGGCGCGGGCTCCAGTTCGGCATGACGCCGAAGCGGGCCTTGGTCACCGTCTCGATGATCTTTTCGCGCGACCCGCCGTAAAGCCAGATCGCGTCCGTCAGCTTGGGCGCGCCTTGGGTGCGGTCGCCCGAGCCGTCTTCCATGTGGCAGGCGGCGCAGTTTTCCGCGAAGAGCGTGGCCCCGGCGGCGGCGGCGGTCGCGTCATGCTCTTGCCCCGAGATCGCCAGCACATGTTCCGCCACCTGGCCGATCTGGGTCTCGTCCAGGATGCCGTCCACCCCGAAGGCAGGCATCTGCGAATAGCGGGCGTCCGGGTCGGTGGTGTTGCGGATGCCGTGGGTGACGGTCAGGTGGATGTCCTCCATCGTGCCGCCCCAAAGCCAGTCGTCGTCCAGAAGGTTGGGATAGCCCTTGCCTTCGACACCCGCCGCGCCCGAGCCGTGGCAGGTGGCGCAGTTGGTCTTGAAGATCGCCGCGCCAGCACGTTCGGCATAGTTTGCAAGCTCGGGGTCCGCGCCGATGGCCGTGAGATCGGCAGCGATGAGTTTGTCCTTGGTGGCCGCGTTGGCCGCGTCGACGGCCGCGATCTCGACCTCGACATCGGCGCGGGTCGAGGCGCCCAGAAGGCCGGGGGTCGCCCCAGTGATCAGCGGCCAGGCCGGGTAGGCCACGGTATAGCCGATGCCCCAGACGATGGTGGCGTAGAACACCCAGACCCACCAGCGGGGGAGCGGGTTGTTGTACTCCTCGATCCCGTCCCAGGAGTGGCCGGTCGTTTCCACCTGCCGGAGTTCTTTCTTCAGTGGTTTGGCCATGACCTCAGGCCTCCTTCTTGGCAGGGGTGGGGTCCGCAGGACGGTCGTCGTTGCGGAAGATCGAGCTGGCGACCTCTTGATGCGCGGCGCGCGATCCGGGCCGGAAGGCCCAGACGCAGATGCCAAGGAAGAAAAGCGTCATCAGCAGCAGGACCCAGCTGTCGGCGAGGTGGCGGAGGAAGGAATAGGTTTCCATGCTTGCCTCCTTACCGGTTCGCCACGGGGGTGTAGGTCGAGAAGTCGACCATCGTCCCCAGGACCTGGATATAGGCGATCAGCGCGTCCATCTCGGTCAGTTCGGGCTGGCCGTCGAAGTTGCGGACGTTGACCGGGGTGCCGAAGGTGGCGGTGCCGTAACGCTCTTCCAGCCCCGAGCTGTCGCCGTTCGGGTCGGCCTGCGCGGTGAAGTCGGCGAGGGCGTCTTCCACCATCGCGTCGTCGTAGGGCACGCCGGCCATCCGGTTCGTCGCGATGACATCCTGGATGTATTTTCCGTCGATGATGGTGTTCGCAAGGAACCCATAGGGCGGCATCACCGATTCCGGCACCACCGACTTGGCGTTCTGGAAGTGGTCCTGGTGCCATTCGTCCGAGTAGCGGCCGCCGACGCGGGCCAGGTCGGGCCCGGTGCGTTTCGACCCCCACTGGAACGGGCGGTCATACATCGATTCCGCAGCAAGGCTATAGTGGCCATAGCGTTCGACCTCGTCCCGCATCGGGCGGATCATCTGGCTGTGGCAGCCATAGCAGCCCTCGCGGATGTAGATGTTCCGGCCCGCCAGTTCGAGGGGAGTGTAGGGGCGCATGCCCTCCACCTTCTCGATGGTGTTTTCCAGGTAGAAGAGGGGGACGATCTGCACGATTCCACCGATGGTCACGACCAGAAGGCTGAGGATCATGAGGAGCGTCGCGTTGGTCTCGATGACCTTGTGCTTGTCGAGAAAAGCCATTGTCTCGTTTCCTTATTCTGCCGGAACGACGGAGTTCTGGGTGACGCGGGCGGGTTGCGCACGGACGGTCATCCAGAGGTTCCAGCACATGATGAGGGCACCCGTCAGGAACAGCCCGCCACCGGCAGCCCGCACCACATACATCGGGAACTTCGCGGCCACGGTGTCGGCGAAGGCGTTCACAAGGAAGCCGTTCGCGTCGACTTCACGCCACATCAGGCCTTCCATGATGCCCGTGACCCACATCGAGGAGGCGTAGAGGACGATCCCGATGGTCGCGAGCCAGAAGTGCCAGGAGACGAGCTTGAGGGAGTAGAGGCCCTCGCGGTTCCACAGCCTTGGCACCAGGTAGTAAAGCACGCCGAAGGTGATCATCCCGTTCCAGCCCAGGGCACCGGAATGGACGTGGCCGATGGTCCAGTCGGTGTAGTGCGACAGCGAGTTCACCGCCTTGATCGACATCATCGGGCCTTCGAAGGTCGACATGCCGTAGAAGCCGATCGAGACGACCATCATCCGGATGATCGGATCTGTCCGCAGCTTGTCCCAGGCGCCCGACAGCGTCATCAGCCCGTTGATCATCCCGCCCCAGCTGGGCATCCACAGGATCACCGAGAACACCATGCCCAGGGTCGAGGCCCAGTCAGGCAGTGCCGTGTAGTGCAGGTGGTGCGGACCGGCCCAGATGTAGAGGAAGATCAAGGCCCAGAAGTGGATGATCGACAGCTTGTAGCTGAAGACGGGGCGTTCGGCCTGTTTCGGCACGAAGTAGTACATCATCCCCAGGAAGCCTGCGGTCAGGAAGAAGCCCACGGCGTTGTGGCCGTACCACCACTGCACCATCGCGTCCTGCACGCCCGAGTAGAGCTGGACCTGGGCGCTTCCGAAGATCGACACCGGGATCGCGGCGTTGTTCACGAGGTGGAGCATCGCCACGGTCAGGATCATCGACAGAAGGAACCAGTTCGCCACGTAGATGTGGGGTTCCTTCCGCTTGAAGAGGGTGCCCATGAAGGTGATGAGGAAGGCGACCCAGACGAGGGTGATCAGGATGTCGACGTACCAGACGGGTTCGGCATATTCCTTGCCTTGCGTCGCGCCAAGGACATAGCCCGAGGCGGCAAGGACGATGACCAGCTGCCAGCCCCAGAAGACGAACCAGCCGAGGCTGCCGCCGAACAGGCGCGCGGCGCTGGTGCGCTGGACGATGTAGAAGGACGACATGATCAGCGCGTTGCCGCCAAAGGCGAAGATCACCGCGCTGGTGTGCAGGGGCCTTAACCGGCCGAAGTTGCCGTAGCCCTGCAGGAACTCGAAGTTCAGCTGCGGGAAGGCCAGTTGCAGGGCGATGACGAGACCGACGAGGAAGCCCACGGCGCCCCAGAAGGCGGTGGCGATGGCCCCGGCGCGGATGACGTCGTCGAAGTATTCGTGCTGCACGTTGGGCTTCGTATCGCCCGCCGTGCGCACGACCCAGAGAAACGCGATGCCCGCGGCAAGCATCACGGTGATCGCGTTGACCTGGTAGGCCAGGTCATGGGCGTAGTTGGCCGCGATCGCGGCGCAGACCGCGACGAGGCCTAGCCCTGCCAGTTTCAGGTAATCCCACATGTTTCGTGTCCCTTCGTCCTGTCCTGTGCGCTTCGGCAACCCGGAACGATTCGGGCAGGCGGACGCACTTTTCGGCACGGTGACTTCTGCAGTGCAGCAGCGGTAAACGCCTTGATCTGGGTCAACCGGGGTCTGTTGGGACATTGACCTCGGTCAAGGCAGGGGGGACGGGAAAGCGCAAGATGGGCTATCACCTTAAAGGGAGACCCGTCATGGCCTACAAATCCCTATTGACCATCGCCGCCACTGCCGAGGGGGTGCTGGGCACCGTCACGGCCGCGGCAAACGTGGCGCAGAAGATGGATGCCCATCTGGACGCGCTGGCGCTTGGCGTCGACCGGACGCAGATCGGCTATTCCTACGTGGGGTCGGGGGCCGTGGTGATCGCCGCCGCGCTGGACCGGGCCGAAGCCGAGGCGCGGGAGGCGGAAGCGGCGCTGAATGCGGCCATCGCGGCCCAGACGCCGTCGCTGCGATCCTCGGTCGAATCGGTGGTCACCCAGCTGGGCGCGCTGACCGATGTCGTGGCCGCCCGGGCACGCTACTCTGATCTTGTCGTCCTGCCGCTGCCTTATGGCAAGTCGCGCGGGGTCGAAGACGAAGCGATAACCGAGGCCGCGCTGTTCCAGGGGATGGCCCCGGTGCTGATCGTGCCGCCCACGGGCATGAAGACGGCCGAGCCGAAGCGGATCATCGTTGCCTGGAACCAGAGCCGCGAGGCGCTGGTGGCCGCCCGCCGCGCCATGCCGTTCCTGAAGCGCGCCGAATTGGTGCAGATCGTCGTGGTCGACCCGCCGGCACATGGGCCGGAGCGGTCGGACCCCGGCGGGCTTCTGTGCCAGCTTCTGGTGCGCCACGGCGTGAAGGCCGAGGTTTCGGTTCTGGCGCGCACCCTGCCCCGCGTGTCCGAGGTGCTGGCCCGGCAAGTCCGCGACGTGGATGCGGACCTGCTGGTCATGGGGGCCTACGGCCACAGCCGCTTCCGCGAAGCGATCCTGGGCGGAGCGACGCGGGACATGCTGGAACGCGCGGAAATTCCGGTGTTCCTGGCGCACTGAACGTCGGGGCAGCTTTCGGGCGGCGCACGGCTTGTCGGTGACGTCGTCCCTCCTCGCGGGACGTCTTGCGACGAGGAGACGAAGTCGAACGAGGAGCGGTGGAGTGCCGCCCGCTAAAGCTTGCCCATCTCGTCCACCGCCGTCTCGCGGAGCGCCCGCAGGTCGGCGATGGAGGCTTCAAGCTCGGCCTTCTGGGCTTCCAGGGCCAGAAGCTGGCGGTCCGCAAGTTGCAGCCAGGCTTCAAGCTGCGGGCGTTCGCCCTTCTTGCCGTAGATGAGAAGCCACTGGCGGATTTCTTCCAGCGAAAAGCCAAAGCGGCGGCCACGCAGGATCAGCTTCATCCGCGCCACCTCACGCGCCCCGTAAAAGCGGGCGCGGCCTTCCTTTTCGGGGGCCAGAAGCTCGATGTATTCGTAATAGCGTAGCGTGCGCGGCGTCACGTCGAACTTGGCGCACATCTCCTTGAAGCTGAGACGGGTGTCGGTCATGCGCAGCTCCTTTCGTCGCGCAGACTAGGGTTGTGCCGGGATCGGCGCAACAGGGTCGGGGGTTGCCTTCCCCCGGCCGGGGCGATTTGATGCGACACGGAGACCCGAATGCCCGACGTCGAAGCCATCGCCCGCCAATTCATCGCGGCCCTGCCGCATAGCCATGCACTTGGCATGCGGCTGGAGGCCATCGACGCAGGGACGGCGACGATCTCGATGCCCTATGACCCCCGGCTGATCGGTGATCCGGCGACGGGGGTGATCCACGGGGGCGCGGTTTCGGCGCTGATGGACACGGCCTGCGGGGCAGCGGTCATGAGCCATCCGCAGGCCGGCTTTTCCACGGCGACGCTGGATCTGCGCATCGACTACATGCGGCCGGCAACACCCGGCCAGACGATCCGGACCAAGGCGGAATGCCATCACGTCACCCGGTCGGTCGCCTTCGTGCGCGCGGTGGCGACCGATGACGACGACAGCCGCCCGGTGGCCATGGCGACGGGCGCCTTCACGGTGGAGCGCAAGGGATGAAGCCGCCCGAGCCGGTGCATGTCATCAAGCAGCGGCGCGAGGCGCTGTTGCGCAGTCTGGTCGACGGGGTGCCCTACATCGGCTTTCTGGGCGTGCAGTTCGACCGGCGCGGGGATGAGCTGACGGCCGTCCTGCCCTTCAAGGACAGCCTGATCGGCAACCCGCGCCTGCCCGCCCTGCATGGCGGCGCGACGGCTGCCTTCCTGGAAATCGCCGCGATGATCGAGCTTGCGTGGAGCACGCTCTGGGACGGGGTCGAGGCGGACGGGGCCTTGCCGGATGGCCCGTTGCGACTGCCGAAAACCATCGATTTCACCATCGACTACCTGCGGGCGGGCCTGCCACGCGACGCCTATGCGCGGGCGCGGGTCAACCGGTCGGGGCGGCGCTATGCCAGCGTGCACGTCGAGGCCTGGCAGGACAACCGGGCGCGCCTGTTCGCGCAGGCGACGGGCCATTTCCTGATGCCGCCGGTCGAGCCGAAGCCGTGACCGAGGTCACCCACGGCCGCATGCTGCGGATCGCGGCGCCGATTGTCCTGTCCAACGTCACGGTGCCGCTGCTGGGGGCCGTCGATACGGCGGTGATCGGGCAATTGGGCGATCCGGCCAGTCTTGGGGCGGTGGGGATCGGCGCGGTGATCCTGGCGACGCTGTACTGGGCCTTCGGGTTTCTGCGGATGTCGACCTCGGGCCTTGCCGCGCAGGCGCATGGCGCGGGGGACGGGGCAGAGCGGACGGCGGTGCTGGTCCGGGCGGTGCTGGTGGGGGTCGTCGCGGGTCTTGCGCTGGTTCTGGCGCAGGGGGTGCTGTTCGGCGCGGCCTTCTGGGTGGCCCCGGCCTCGCCACAGGTGGAGGGGCTGGCGCGGGACTACCTGCAGATCCGCATCTGGGGGGCGCCCGCCACCATAGCGCTTTATGCGCTGACCGGGTGGCTGGTGGGCCTGGGACGGACGCGCGGGGTGCTGGTCCTGCAGCTGTGGCAGAACGGACTGAACATCGCGCTGGACCTGTGGTTCGTGCTGGAGCTGGGCTGGGGCGTGCCGGGGGTGGCTTTCGCCACGCTGATCGCAGAATGGACAGGGCTGGGGCTGGCGCTGTGGCTGGCGCGGGACGCCTTGGGCGCGACGCTGCGCCCGGCGCTGGCGCGGCTGGGGGACCGGGTGGCGCTGCAGCTCATGTTCTCGGCCAGCCGGGACATCATGGCGCGGACCATCTTGCTTCAGCTGTCCTTCACGAGCTTCGTTTTCCTCGGCGCTCGGTTCGGCGATGTGACCCTGGCAGCGAACCAGGTGCTGATGCAGTTCCTGGAGATCACCGCTTACGCACTGGACGGTTTCGCCTTTGCCGCCGAGGCGCTGGTCGGCCAGGCCATCGGTGCGCGGTCGGTCAGCCAGACACGGGCGGCGGGGCGGATCTGCATGCAGTGGGGCTTCGGCGGCGCTGCGGTGCTGGCACTGGTCTTTGCGGTGACGGGGCCGGGGATCATCGACCTGATGACGACCTCCGGGGAGGTGCGCGAGGTCGCGCGGTCCTACCTGCCCTGGCTGGTCGTTGCCCCCCTGATCGGGGTGGCCGCCTGGATCTACGACGGCATCTACATCGGCGCGCTTCTGACCGGGGACATGCTGCGGGCGATGCTTCTGTCCGTGGCGGTCTATGCCGTGGCCTTGGCGCTGCTGGTGCCGCTGGGAGGAAACCACGGGCTTTGGGCGGCGCTCATGGTGCTGAACGCGGTGCGGACGGTCACGCTGTGGCGGACCTACCCGAGGATCCTTGCGCGTGCCGGGGGGTAGGGAAAGCGCGCACGGTCCCGTCGGTAGACGGCACTCTGTCCCCGCCCCGGCGCAAGGGGACGGGATGCGCGCACCCATGATAGGACTGACGATGCGGGCCGCGGTGGCGGGAGCGGCAGATGTGGCAGGGTCGGTGGAAGCAGGTTTCGCCTTTCCAGGGTTCAGCTTCACCAAGGCCGACCAGATGGACGTTCCAAGTCTTGGCAGCGTGATCGGCCCGGTGCGGCCGCGCCACGAAACGCAGTTTGGCTGAGGCCACGAGGCTGACCCTTGCCTTCCCCCGGCCGCCCGGGCCAATATCGTGGCCGCAAAGGGGAGAGACATGCGGAAATTTCTGGTCGTGCTGGACGACAGCCGCGAATGCCTGAACGCGATGCGCTTCGCCGCCCTGCGTGCGGCCCACACCGGGGGCGGCGTGACGATCCTGTCCATCGTCCCGCCGGACGAGTTCCAGACCTGGGTCGGTGTGGCCGACCTGATGCGGGCCGAGGCGCGAGAGCGGATCGAGGCGCATTTCGAGGTCTTCGCCAAGTGGATGCGCGACAAGCAGGGGGTCAACCCCGAGCTGGTGATCCGCGAGGGCGATCCCGTGGTCGAAATCCTGGCACAGGTGAACGAGGACCCCGAGATCGGCGTCCTGGTCCTGGGGGCGGGGACCGACAAGTCGGGGCCGGGGCCACTGGTCACGGCATTGTCCCGCAACTCGGGCAACCTGCCAATCCCGATCACCATCGTTCCCGGCGACATGTCGAAAGAGCGGCTGGAGAGCATCACCTGACGGGTTTGTGACCATGATGCCGCACTATCCTTCGGGGCAAATTGCTTCCTTAAGCGCGCGCTTAGTGCACGATGGCCGGGAAGTTCTTATGTGTCAGCCGGGGTCGCCCGTGGCCCGCTGCGCCAGGACATCCAGATGACCGACCTTTTCCGCAATCGGCCGACGCTTTCGCCCTTTGCCCTGAACATTGCCGTCGCGACCTACCTGATGGCGCTTTGCAACGCGACCTTCTGGGGCCACCTGTTCCGCATCTTCGAGGGCCGCACCGTCACCGCGCTGGTCTTTGCCGGGGCGGTCTGGGCGCTGATGCTGCTTGTGATCTCGCTTCTTGCGGTCCGCAGGGCACAGAAGCCGGTGCTGGTCGCCCTGCTGATCACAGCCGGGGTGACGTCCTACTATGTCGATGTGCTGGGCGTCGTGGTCGACCGCGACATGATCCAGAACGCGATGACGACGACCTTCGCGGAATCCAAACACCTCATCACCCTGCACTTCGTGGGCAATGTCTTGCTCTATGGTGTGCTGCCTGCGCTTGCGGTCCTTTGGGTCCGCATCCGCCGGTCCACGCTCGGGCGGGCACTGTTGGGCTATGGCTTGGTCGTAGCGCTTTCCGCAGCTCTCATGGTCGGGTTGCTGTTCACCAACCTAAAGGCCTATTCCACAGTCCTGCGCGCCGACAAGGAGCTGATCGGGTCGGTACAGCCGCTGGCTCCGATGGGCGGTGCGCTGCGCTATGCAAAGATGATGTTCAAATCGACGCAGATCGTGGTGCAGCCCACCGGCCGCGATGCGGGTCCGGGGGACTATCTTGCAAAGGTTGACAAGCCGGTCCTCATGGTCGTCGTCGCGGGCGAGACCGGGCGGGCGCAGAACTGGTCGCTGGGCGGGTACGACCGGGACACGAACCGCGAGTTGGCGAAGCGCGACATCGTCTATTATCCGGACGTCACCAGCTGCGGCACGGCGACGGCGACCTCGCTTCCCTGCATGTTCTCGCCTCTGACACGGGACCAGTATTCCTACGAGGGGGGGCTGTCGAACGAGAACCTCTTGGACGTGCTGATGCATGCGGGCTTTGACGTCGAATGGTGGGACAACAACACCGGGGACAAGGACATCGGCGCCCGGCTGCCGGTGCGGCCGCGCATAATGAAGGCCGAAGACGGGCCGGAGTTCTGCTTCCCCGAATGCATCGACGGGGTCTTCCTGAAAAGCCTGCAGGACAAGGCCGACACGATCACCAAGAACACCGTGATCGTGCTGCACCAGATCGGCAGCCACGGGCCGAGCTACTGGCTGCGCTATCCGCCCGAGCGCGAGCTGTTCAAGCCCGCCTGCCAGACGCCCGAGTTGACCGACTGCAGCACCGAAGAGATCGTCAACGCCTATGACAACACCATCGCGTATACCGACTGGTTCCTTGCGCAGGTGATCGACGTTCTGGACGCATCAGACCGCGTGATCCCGGCGATGTACTATGTGTCGGACCACGGCGAGAGCCTTGGCGAAGGCGGGCTGTACCTGCACGGCACCCCCTATTTCATGGCGCCGGAGTATCAGACGCGGGTGCCCATGGTCATCTGGATGTCGGAACGGTTCCGTGACAGTCTGTCGGTGGATGCGGACTGTCTGAAGGCGGCAGCGGTAAACCCGGTGAGCCACGACAACATGTTTTCGACGGTGCTTGGAATGGTGGATGTGACGACGACGGCGAAGGACCCGGCTTTGGACCTTGCGGGGGCCTGCCGTCAGGGCACGACGGGCTGACCATGACGGTGCAGGAAAAACCGCCGCGCAAGCACGGGATCGCCCATTTCTTCGCGGCGGCGGGCTACTCGCTGGGCGGCTTGCGGCGATTGTCGAAGGAAAGCGCCTTTCGGCAGGAAATCGCGCTGATCGCGGGTCTGCTGGTGCTGCTGGCCCTCCTGGGCGCTTCGCTGCCCGAGATTCTGGGCCTTCTGGCGATCGGACTAGCCTTGATTGCGGTCGAGGCGCTGAACACGGCCATCGAGGTACTGGTTGATCACCTGTCCCCGGGCTGGTCCCAGTTCGCGAAGGATGCCAAGGACCTTGGCTCGCTGGCCGTGGCCTGCACCATCGGGGTGCTGCTGATCTACGCGGGCGTTGTCCTGATCTGGTAGCTCTGCAAGGCGGGCATTGCCGCCATGCAGGGCCGGGTCTTGGACGGGGTGCCGGATTCGCTTAGTTTTCCGTGCGGGGAGGAGCCTTCTGGAAAGGGTCCAAGATCATGTCCATCCATCCGTTCCTGACCCGCAAGCCCGCGCCCGGTGCGCCGCTGGAGCCGTACTTCGTCGCCGAAGCGGCCGCGCCCGCCCCGCGCCTGCGCCCGCTGACTGCGCTGGAGCAGATGTATGCCTACTGGGGGTCCGACCGGGCCTGAACGTTGGGTGGGCGATACCGCCCACCCTAGCTTTCCACCCGGTTTAGAACGGTTCCAGACTTGACGTCCGGGCCGTCAGGGCGCATATCCGAGTGGAATAGTCGGAGACTTCAGATGTTCATCCAGACCGAATCCACGCCGAACCCCGCGACGCTGAAGTTCCTGCCCGGCCAGACCGTGCTGGAGCTTGGCACTGCCGATTTCCCGTCCGCCGAAGCGGCGGCAAAATCGCCGCTGGCCAAGCGCATCTTCGCGGCGGGTGGCGTGACCGGCGTGTTCTTCGGCACCGACTTCGTCACCGTCACCAAGGCCGAGGATGTCGACTGGGCCCATATCAAGCCGCAGATCCTGGGCGCGATCATGGAGCATTACCAGTCCGGCGCTCCAGTCATTGAGGGCGAAGGCTCGAACGGTGGCGGCCATGCCGAGCACACCGGTGAGGATGGCGACATCGTGCGCCAGATCAAAGAGCTTCTAGACACCCGCGTCCGTCCCGCGGTGGCGCAGGATGGCGGCGACATCACCTTCCACGGCTTTGACCGGGGCGTGGTCTACCTGCACATGCAGGGTGCCTGCGCGGGGTGCCCGTCCTCGACCCTGACGCTGAAGATGGGGATCGAGAACCTGCTGCGGCACTACATCCCGGAAGTGCTGGAAGTCCGCCCCGTCGCGGCCTGACCCCTTCGTGTCGGCTCTTCGCTTCCCTTCGGTCGCTCCTCGCGGCGCGGCCAGCGACGAGACGTCGAAGACGCACGAGGAGCACCCCGTTCTGGCCTTCGACACCTCGGGCCCCTGGTGCGCGGCGGCCATCTTGCTGCAGGACCGGGTCCTCCAGCGGCTGGAGCCGATGGAGAAGGGCCAGGCAGAGCGTCTGGTCCCTTTGCTGGAAGCGCTTCTGGACGAAGGCGGGATCGGCTGGCGTGACCTCAAGGCGCTTGCCGTGGGAACCGGGCCCGGCAACTTCACCGGCGTCCGTATCGCGGTCGCGGCGGCGCGGGGCCTTGCGCTCGGCCTGGGCATCCCGGCGGTGGGCGTGACGCGGCTGGAGGCGCTGGCGTACGGTCTGCCCCGCCCGGTGATGGTCATCGAGGACGCCAAGCGCGGGCAGGTCTATTTGCAGCTTTTCACAGCGGACGGGCCCGGTCCCGCGCAACTGGCCGACCTGACTGTCCCCGCCTGTCCCGCCACCGGCTCGGCCGCCGGGGAAGGTGCCCTGCCCCCCGCCATGCCGCTGGCCGAAGCCATCGCCCGCATCGGAGCCGAACGGGCCGCCACTCCGCAGCCCCGCCCTGCCCCATTCTATTTGCGTGGCGCGGATGCCGCCCCCCCCTCCGACCCGCCGCCGGTGATCCTGCCGTGACGCCCGACGCGCTTGCCGCCCTGCATGCCCGCGCATTCCGCACGCCTGCGCCGTGGAGTGCTGCCGACTTCGCGGGACTTCTGTCCGACCCGCTGGTCTTCCTGCTGGTCGAGGGCGACGCGGGCTTCCTGCTTGGCCGGGCCGTCGCGGGGGAAGCGGAGCTTTTGACCATCGCCGTTGCGCCAGAGGCGCGCCGGCGCGGTCTTGGCCACAAACTGATGGCGCGGTTCCTGTATCAGGCGCGGGTCCGAGCGGCGGAGCGGGCTTTCCTCGAGGTCGCGGCGGACAACGTCCCGGCCATCGGGCTTTACGAATCAGCCGGCTTCGCTGCGGCAGGTCGCAGGCGGGGCTATTACCTTTCGCCCGAGCGCGAGCGCATCGACGCGCTGGTTCTGGCGCGGGAACTGGCAGCTGCGGCTTCGGGGTGAGGAAGTTTGACCAAAAGGTCAAGGTGCCGCAGCGGCGAAAAAGAATCCGGCTTGACCCCCATGCAGGCTTCGCCCCTAATCAGCGCCAGGAACCGCCCGCGACCGGGAGACCGGCGGACAGGGTGCCGATTTTTTGTCAACCGGGAGACTACCCATGAGCTTTATCAAATCCCTTGCCGGGGCCACCTGCGCTTTCGCCCTGCTGTCGGGCGTCGCTGCTGCCGAACCGGCGATCATCTTCGACCTTGGCGGCAAGTTCGACAAATCCTTCAACGAGGCTGCCTTCAACGGCGCGACCCGTTGGGCCGAGGAAACCGGCGGGACCTTCAAGGAACTTGAAATGCAGGACGAGGCCCAGCGCGAGCAGGCGCTCCGTCGTCTGGCAGAAGCGGGTGCGAACCCCGTCGTCATGACCGGCTTTGCCTTCGGCGACGTGCTGAACAAGGTCGCCCCTGACTTCCCGGACACCAAGTTTGCGATCATCGACATGGTCGTGGATCAGCCGAACGTGAAGTCGGTCGTCTTCAACGAGCACGAAGGCAGCTACCTCGTCGGCATGATGGCTGGCCTTGCCACCAAGACCGGCACCGTCGGCTTCATCGGCGGCATGGACATCCCGCTGATCCGCAAGTTCGGCTGCGGCTATGCCCAGGGCGTGCTGGCCGCGAAGCCCGACGCAAAGATCGTGCTGAACATGACCGGGACCACTCCGGCAGCATGGAACGACCCGGTGAAGGGCGCGGAACTGGCCAAAGGCCAGAAGGCGCAAGGCGCGGACGTGATCTATGCAGCCGCAGGCGGCACCGGCGTGGGCGTCCTGCAGGCAGCAGCGGACGAGGGGATCCTGTCCATCGGCGTCGACAGCAACCAGAACTACATGCACCCCGGCAAGGTCCTGACCTCGATGCTGAAGCGCGTCGACAACGCCGTCTATGAGGCCTTCAAGGAAGGCGAAGCGCTGACCCCCGGCATCAACGTCATGGGTCTGGCCAACGACGGCGTCGGCTACGCGATGGACGAGAACAACGCCCCGCTCGTGACCCCCGAGATGCAGGCCGCCGTCGATGCTGCGGCCGAGAAGATCAAGTCGGGCGAGCTCGTCGTGCACGACTACATGTCGGACAACACCTGCCCGGCAGCCACGTTCTGATCGGCTGGCATTGAGACGAAAGGTGCCGCGCCAGACACCTGGCGCGGCATTTTGCAACCGGCACCCCGCGCAAGCCGCAGTTGAAGCGGCAGGGGCCGTGCAACACGGGGGAAGACATGGTCGAAACGCACGGGGCCGATGCGGCTTATGCTATCGAGCTGAAGGGCATCTCCAAGGCCTTCGGTCCGGTCCAGGCCAACAAGGACATCAACATCGCGGTGCCGAAAGGCACGATCCACGGGATCATCGGCGAGAATGGCGCGGGCAAGTCGACGCTGATGTCGATCCTGTACGGGTTCTACAAGGCTGACGCGGGGCAGATCTTCGTCAACGGCGCGCTTACCCCCATCCCCGACAGCCAGAGCGCCATCCGCGCCGGCATCGGCATGGTCTTCCAGCACTTCAAGCTGGTGCAGAATTTCACTGTGCTGGAAAACATCATCCTGGGCGTCGAGGACGGCCCGATGCTGAACGCCTCGCTTGGGAAGGCCCGGCGCGAGCTGGAGCGGCTGGCGCGGGACTACGACCTGGAGGTGGACCCGGACGCCCTGATCGAGGACCTGTCGGTGGGCCACCAGCAGCGGGTGGAGATCCTGAAGGCGCTGTACCGGCAGGCCGAGATCCTGATCCTGGACGAACCGACGGGCGTGCTGACCCCCGACGAAGCGGATCACCTGTTCCGCATCCTGAAAGGGCTGAAGGACCAGGGCAAGACGGTGATCCTGATCACCCACAAGCTGCGCGAGATCATGGAGGCCACGGACAACGTGAGCGTCATGCGGCGCGGCACGATGGTGGCGACGGTGAAGACCGCCGAGACCTCGCCCGAGCAACTGGCCGAGCTGATGGTGGGCCGCAAGGTGTTGCTGGAGGTCGAGAAGGGTGCGGCGAAGCCGGGCGAGGTCGTGCTGTCGGTCCAGGACCTGCGCGTGCGCGACGAGCACAAGGTGGAACGGCTGAAGGGCGTCAGTTTCGACATCCGCGCGGGCGAGATCCTGGGGATCGCGGGGGTTGCCGGGAACGGCCAGTCGGAGTTGCTGGCCGCGCTGGGCGGGATGCAGGCCGCCGCTGGATCGGCAACGCTGAAGGGAGCGGCGCTTCCCCTGTCGGGCGCAGGGTCGGACGGACAAAGCCGCCGCAGTGCAGGGATCGCCCATGTGCCGGAGGACCGGCATCACTATGGCCTGATCCTGGATTTCACTGCCTGGGAGAACGTCGCCTTCGGCTATTTCAACGAACCCGAATACCAGAAGAACGCTCTGTTCATGGACAACGACGCGATCCGTGCCGACACGGAACGGAAGATGGCCAAGTTCGACGTCCGCCCGCCGATCCCGACGCTGCCCGCGAAAAGCTTCTCGGGCGGGAACCAGCAGAAAATCGTGGTGGCGCGCGAGATCGAGCAGAATCCCGTTCTTTTGCTGATCGGCCAGCCGACCCGCGGCGTGGACATCGGGGCCATCGAATTCATCCACAACCAGATCATCGCCTTGCGCGATGCGGGGGCGGCGATCCTGCTGGTCAGCGTAGAGCTGGACGAGATCATGAGCCTGTCGGACCGCATCGCGGTGATGTTCGACGGCCGCATCATGGGATTCCGTGACCCCGAGACGACCAACGAACGCGAGCTGGGTCTGTTGATGGCCGGGGTTTCCGGCAAAGGGGAGGCCGCCTGATGGACCGCTTGCCACGTTGGGCCGATGTCGCCCTTGTCCCCTTCGTCTCGCTGCTGTTGGCCGCGATCATCTCGGCCCTTGTCATCATCGCCATCGGGCAGGACCCGTGGGAGGCGATCACGGTGATGGTCGAGGGCAGCGTGATGAACGCCTACGGCTGGGGCTATACGCTGTATTACGCGACGAGCTTCATCTTCACCGGGCTGGCGGTGACGGTGGCGTTCCATGCGGGCCTGTTCAACATCGGTGGCGAGGGACAGGCGCAGCTGGGTGGGCTTGGCGTGGCCCTGGCGCTTCTGTTCATTCCCTGGCCGCATTGGTCGATTGCCCTGGTGGCCGCCGCGCTGGGGGCGGCACTGTTCGGGGCGGCCTGGGCGGCGATCCCGGCCTATCTGCAGGCGAAACGCGGCAGCCATATCGTGATCACCACGATCATGTTCAACTACATCGCCGCGAGCCTGATGATCTTCATGCTGGTCGACGTCCTGCGCCCACCGGGCAAGATGGACCCGGCGACGGCGAACTTTCCCGAGGCGACGCATCTGCCCAGCTTCAATGAGATTCCAGGTCTGAACCTGATCTTCACCTCTGGCGTGCCTGCCAACGTGACCTTCTTCATTGCGCTGATCATGGCGGTGGTGGTCTGGCTTCTGCTGTGGCGGACCCGGCTGGGCTACCAGATCCGGGCCTTCGGCAAGTCGGAGCCCGCCGCGCGCTATGCCGGGATCAACCCGACGAAGATCATCATGATCGCCATGCTGATCTCGGGCGGGCTGGCGGGCCTGATGGCGATCAACAACGTGATGGGCGAAGCGGAGCGGCTTCTGGGCAACTCGGCATCCGGCGCGGGCTTCATCGGCATCGCGGTGGCGCTGATGGGGCGGAACCATCCGGTGGGGGTCGTTTTGGCAGCGCTCTTGTTCGGGTTCCTGTTCCAGGGCGGGGCAGAGCTTGGCCTCTGGACCAAGATCCCGATCGAACTTCGGACCGTGGTGCAGGGTCTGGTGATCCTGTTCACCGGGGCGCTGGACATGATGGTGCGCATGCTGCTGATCCGTATCTTCGCGGTCTTCCGCGCCCGCAAGCTGGAGGCCGCGTGATGGATTACGCAACCCTTCTGCAACTTCTCGACTCAACCCTGCGGCTGGCGACGCCCTTGCTGCTGGCCTGCCTGGCGGGGCTTTACTCGGAACGCTCGGGCGTATTCGACATCGGGCTGGAGGGCAAGATGCTGACCGCCGCGATGTGCGCTGGGGCGGTGGCCTTCTACACCGGGAACGCCTGGGTCGGGGCGCTGGCCGGGATCGTCGGGTCGCTGATCTTTGCGCTGATCCACGGGGTGACCTCGATCACCTTCCGCGGCAACCAGCTTATCGCCGGGGTAGCGCTGAACTTTCTCGCCTCGGGGCTGACGGTGCTGACGGCGCAGGCGCTGTTCGGCCAGGGTGGGCGGACGCCTCCACTGGAGGGTGCCGCGCGGTTCGGCGAGCTGACCCTGCCCTTCGCCGAAGCCCTGCGCCCCGTGCCGATCCTCGGGCCGCTTTATGCCGACGTGATCTCGGGCCATTCAATCCTTGTCTACGCGGCCTTCGGGATCGTCGCGCTGACCTGGTGGGTCCTGTACCGCACCCGCTATGGACTACGCCTGCGCGCGGTGGGCGAGAACCCGGCGGCGGTCGACACGGCGGGGGTCAGCGTGAAGGGCTTGCGCTTTTCCGCGGTGATGATCACCGGCGTCCTTTGCGGTCTGGCCGGGGCCTACATGGCGACAGCGCTGCAGGCGGGCTTTGGCAAGGAAATGACGGCGGGGCGCGGCTATATCGCGCTGGCCGCCCTGATCTTCGCCAAGTGGCGGCCGGTGCAGGCGATGTGGGCCTGCCTGCTGTTCGGCTTCTTCCAGGCGCTGGCATTGCGGCCCGACGTCGTGGAGGCGGTGGTTCATGTCAAGGTGCCGGTGCCGTTCCTGGACGCCCTGCCCTATATCCTGACCGTGATCGTGCTGGCGGGCTTCATCGGAAAGGCCATCCCGCCCCGCGCGGGCGGCGAGCCTTATGTGAAGGAACGGTGATGTCGGACGCCGAGACGCTTGCGACACTGATCCGCTCTCGCGCCGGGGCCGAGCCTGTCGCCCTGGGCCTGATCCTTGGGTCGGGCCTTGGGCATCTGGCCCATGCGGTGGAGGGGGTTGCGATCCCTTACGGCGACCTGCCGGGCTTTCCGCATGTCGGCGTGTCGGGGCACAACCCGAACCTGCATGTGGGGATGCTGGAGGGCGTCCGGGTCGCGGTCTTCGGGGCGCGCGAGCATTATTACGAAAGCGGCAACCCCCGGGCGATGCTGTTGCCCTTGCAGGTCCTGAAGGCCTTGGGGGCCGAAAGCCTGATTCTGACCAATGCCGCAGGGTCAATGCGCCCTGACGTGCCGCCGGGCAGCGTGATGCTGTTGTCGGACCACATCAACTATTCCGGCCTGAACCCCCTGATCGGCGAGAAGACCGACGCGCGCTTCGTGCCGATGACCGATGCGCATGACCCCGCGATGCGGCGGGCGCTGGAGGAGGCGGCGGTCAGGCTGGGGATCGACCTGCCCGAAGGCGTCTATTGCTGGTACTCCGGCCCGTCCTTCGAGACCCCGGCGGAAATCCGGATGCTGAAGCTTCTGGGTGGCGACGCGGTGGGCATGTCCACGGTGCCCGAGGTGATCCTCGCGCGGTTCCTGGGCCTGAAGGTCGCGGCGATTTCCACGATCACCAACATGGCCGCGGGCATGTCGGACGAGAAGATCAGCCACGAGCACACCAAGGCGATGGCCCCGTTGGGTGCGGCAAAACTGGAACGGATTCTCAGGGAATTCCTGCGCTCACGGCAATGAGACGACTGGGCGTTTGACTTCCCCGGAAAAGCCGCGCAACCCTTTCGACACCTCGCCGCTTTGCCCCTGATTGGGCCGCCTAGATGCAGCTTTACCTTCCTATCGCCGAGGTTTCGGTCAATGCCTTCCTCATTCTGGGGCTGGGTGGCATCGTGGGCTTCCTGTCGGGAATGTTCGGCGTTGGCGGCGGCTTCCTGATCACGCCGCTTCTGTTCTTCATCGGCGTTCCCCCGGCCGTCGCGGTGGCCACCGGGGCGAACCAGGTCGTGGCCTCGTCGATCTCGGGTGTGCTGGCACAGCTGCGCCGGAAGGGCGTCGATTTCGCGATGGGAGGCGTCCTGCTTGCGGGCGGCGTCGTCGGGTCGGCCATCGGTGTCTGGGTCTTCGGCGTCATGACCCGGCTGGGACAGATCGACCTTTTCGTACAGCTCTCATACGTGATCTTCCTGGGCCTGATCGGCGCGATGATGTTCCAGGAAAGCGTCCGCAGCCTGCTTCGGTCGCGCAAGGCGAACGCGCCGATCCGCCGGGCGCATGTCCATTCCTGGGTGCACGGCCTGCCCTTCAAGATGAAGTTCCGGGCGTCGGGCCTTTACATCAGCGTGATCCCCCCTGCGCTGATCGGCGCCGCAGTGGGCTTTCTGTCGGCAATCATGGGGGTGGGCGGCGGCTTCATCCTGGTGCCGGCGATGATCTACCTTCTGGGGATGCCCACGAAGGTCGTGATCGGCACCTCGCTGTTCCAGATCATCTTCGTCACCAGCTTCACTACTGTGGCCCATGCGGTGAACAGCTAGACCGTCGACATGATGCTGGCGCTTCTTCTGA
>JAIXSA010000002.1 GCA_027484915.1 Paracoccaceae bacterium
TCATGCTTGCCGCCGTGTCTGCACGCGCACTCGAACACGAGATTTTCCGGTGGAATCCCCAGGTTCAGCCTGGGATCGACAGCTGACCAAGGTCGTTCAACCGAAGGAAGCTCGCGTGTTAGGCGAGCTGTTGGCGCACCTGGGCAGGGACGTGCCGGGCGTCAGCGGCCCAAGGGGTGCACGCCACGCCCCGATGCGCTGACCGCGTCTTCCGGCGGCCGCTTGAAGGTGCAACGACGAAGCCTCTCTGCTGTGCCTAGGACGCAGCGTCGACCGGGCCGCCCAGCATCCGGTCAGCGCTGGCTTCGAACAGGCTTCGGGCATAGGGGGTCGTCATCTTCGCGGACGCCAGGGCATCGCGCGTGATCTCTTCCACGGCCCGGCCATGCTGCAAGACCAGGATGCGGTCGCACATGTGGTCGATCACCGCCAGATCGTGCGACACCATCAGGAAGGTCAGCCCCTGTTCCGCCCGCAGGCGGTTCAGAAGGTTCAGGACCTCCGCCTGGACCGAGGCGTCCAGCGCGCTGGTCGGTTCGTCCAGAAGCAGGATCTTCGGCCGCAGCATCAGCGCCCGGGCGATGGCCACCCGCTGTCGCTGGCCGCCCGACAGCTGGTGCGGATAGCGGAAGCGGAAGGCGGGCGGCAGGCCCACGTCGGTCAGCGCCTGCACCACGCGGGCATCGCGGCCGGGCAGGCCGTGGATCGCCAGCGGCTCGGACAGGGTGCGGTCTATGGTGTGGCGGGGATGCAGGCTTGCGTAGGGGTCCTGGAAGACCATCTGCACTTCGGTCGAGAATGCACGGCCGCGCGGGGTGGGCAGTGGCTGCCCGGCAATCCGGATCGTGCCCCCGGTTACCGGCGCCATGCCGCAGATTGCGCGCAGGATCGTCGACTTCCCCGACCCGCTTTCCCCGACCAGCCCATAGCTTTCGCGGGCCTCGACCGACAGGCTGACGTTCTGCACGGCCTGCACCTCGCGCCCCTTGGAGCGGAAGGTGACCGTCAGGTTCTCGATCTCGATCAGCGCCATCGCTCAGAACCCCGCCCGATCTAGCACCGGCAGCGGCTGACGCGTGCCGCCGATGCGGGGCAGGCAGTTCAAGAGACCCTTGGTATAGGGATGCCGCGCCTCCATCAGATGCGCTGCGGTGATTTCCTCGACCACCAGCCCCTTGTGCATCACCAGCACCCGGTCACAGAACCGCGCCACCAGCCGCAGGTCATGGCTGATGAAGATCAGACCCATGCCCCGGTCGCGAACAAGGCGGTCGAGGATCGACAGCACCTCGGCCTGCACCGTGACATCCAGCGCACTGGTGGGTTCATCGGCGATCAGCAGCTCCGGCTCCGGGATCAGCATCATCGCGATCATCACCCGCTGGCCCATGCCGCCCGACAGCTCATGCGGATAGGCCTCCATCACCCGTGCCGGGTCGCGGATCTGCACCGCCTCCAGCGCCGCGATGGCCTTTGCCGTCGCATCCGCCCGGCCCAAGCCGTCGCGCAGCCGCAACCCCTCGGTCAGTTGGCGGCCCACGGTCATCACCGGGTTCAGGCTGTACTTCGGGTCCTGCATCACCATGCCGATCCGCTTGCCCCGCAAGGCGCGCATCTCGCGTTCCGAGGCGTTCAGGATGTCCTGCCCGTCGAAGGTCATCGCATCCGCCTCGATCCGGCCCGGCGGGCGGATCAGGCGCAGGACGGACCGGCCCGTCATCGTCTTGCCCGACCCGCTTTCTCCCACGATCCCCAGCCGTTCATGCCCCAACGAAAACGACACGCCGCGCACCGCCTGGACCGGGCCGGTCTCGGTGTCGAAGGTGACGCGCAGGTTCCTGACCTCCAGAAGGCTCATCGCGAGGTGCTCCTCGGGTCAAGGACATCGCGCAAGCCGTCGCCCAGCAGGTTGAAGCCCAGGCTTACGATCAGGATCGCAAGGCCCGGCATTGTGGCGACCCACCATTGTTCGAACAGGTACTTGCGGCCTGACGAGATCATCAGTCCCCATTCCGGGGTCGGCGGCTGGACGCCAAGGCCCAGGAAGCCAAGCCCCGCCGCAATGAGGATCACGCCCGCCATGTCCAGCGTCACCCGGATGATGACCGAGGGCAGGCACATCGGCACGACATGGCCCGCGATGATGCGGGGCGCGGATGCCCCTTGCAGCCGGATCGCGGCGATGTAGTCCGAGGAGCGGACGGTCAGCGTCTCGGCCCGAGCCACCCGGGCATAGGGCGGCCAGGCGGTCAGCGCGATGGCCAGGACCGCGTTCTCGATCCCCGGGCCCATCACTGCGACCAGCGCCAGGGCCAGGATCAGGCGCGGGAAGGCCAGGAAGATGTCGGTCAGCCGCATCAGCGTGGCGTCGATCCAGCCACCGAAATAGCCCGCGACGGTGCCGATCAAGAGGCCCAGGACCGGCGCGGTCACGGCGACCAGCACGATGATATAGAGGGTGATCCGCGCGCCATAGATGATGCGGCTCAGGATATCCCGGCCGAAATCGTCGGTGCCGAGGAGGTTGCCGGGCGTGCCGGGTGGCAACAACCGCCGCGACAGGTCCTGCACCAAGGGATCATGCGGCGCGATCAGGGGTGCCAGGGCCGCCACGACCAGAAGGATGCCGACGATCACCAGCCCGGCCATCGCCAGCCGGTTGCGCTGGATGCGCTGCCAGGCAAGCCAGGCCTGCCCCAGCCGGGCCTGCCGCCGCGAGGCGGGGTTGGGGTCGGTAAGCCAGGCGCGCAGGGCCGTCATGCGCGCGCCCTCGGGTCGACCAGCCGGTACAGGATGTCCGACAGCATGTTCAGCGTGACGAAGGCCACGCCCACCACCACCGTCCCGCCCAGCACCGCCGGCATGTCGGCCGAGAAAAGCGCGTCGGTGATATAGCTGCCGAGGCCCGGCCAGGCGAAGATCGTCTCGGTCAGGACCGAGCCCTCCAACAGGTAGGCGTAGCTGAGGGCGATCACGGTGATCAGCGGCACAAGGACGTTCTTCATCGCATGCACCCAGATCACCCGCCACTCCGGCATGCCCTTGACCCGGGCTGTGGTGATGTATTCCTGGCCCAGCTCGTTCATCATGAAGCTGCGGGTCATCCGGCTGATGTAGGCCATCGAGACATAGCCCAGAAGGCCCGCGGGCAGGATGATGTGGCTGACCGCATTGCCGAAAACGTCCCAGGCCCCGTTGAGCGCCGAGTCGATTAGGATCATCCCGGTGTATGAGGTCAGCGTGAACTCCATCATCATGTCGTAGGTCGGGTCCAGCCGCCCCGGACCCGAGACCCAGTCAAGCTGGCCGTAGAACACCAGAAGGCCGATCAGCCCCAGCCAGAACACTGGCATCGAATAGCCCAAAAGACCCACTACCCGGACGATCTGGTCGGCAATGCTGCCGGGTCGGGTCGCGGCCAGCACGCCTGCGGGGACACCCACCAGCGTGCCGAAGATCGTGCCCAGCGTAGCAAGCTCCAGCGTGGCGGGGAAATAGCGCGCGATTTCCGCGGCGACGGGGGCCCCGGTCTTGATCGAATTGCCTAGATCGCCCCGCACCGCATCCCAGACATAGATGACGAACTGCTGCCAAAGCGGCAGGTCCAGGCCCAGTTTCTCGCGGATCGCGGCGATCTGCGCTTCGGTCGCGCGTTCGCCGACGATAGACAGCACCGGGTCCGTGGGCACGACGCGGGCGATGACGAAGGTGATGAGCAAAAGACCAAGCAGAGTGATGGCCAAGGTGCCAAGACCCAGCAGGATCTGCTTCACAAGGGGAAGCACGCGGTTGCGCTGCGGCGGGGCGGGGATGGATGTCATGCGGAAATCGGGCCGCCGCCAGGTCAGGCGGCGGCCCGGTCGCTTACTTGATGACGGTCCAGTAGGACGCCGAGTCGGTCGCCCCACCGGCATAGAAGCCCGTCACATTGGCGCGCATCGCGTCCTGGCGGGCCTGCTGGAACATGAAGACGAAGGCGGAATTGTCCCGCACCTTGGCCTGCAGGTCCTCATACATCGCCTTGCGCTTTTCGGTGTCCTTCTCGACCACCGCCGCGTCCGTTTCGGCGTTGATTTCGGCACCCGGGTCCCATGCGGTCCGCCAGGCGAGATAGCCCGTGGCCTTCGCCTCGTCCGAGTTGTCTGGGTTCGACGCGAAGGTCGAGGCGTTGGTGTGCGGGTCGGGATAGTCCGGCCCCCAGGTCTGCAGCGTGATCTCGTGCAGGCGGCCGCGATAGACCTCCAGCCCCTGCGCGCCGTCGCCCACGTCGAGGACAAGGTTGACCCCGATCTGGGCGAAGGTGTTCTGCAGCGAGGTGGCGATGTCCAGCCGTTCCTGGTTGTTGCGGACGGTGAATTTCACCTCCAGCGGCAGGGTGACCCCCGATTCCGCCATCAACGCCTTGGCCTTCTCAAGGTCCAGGCTGTAAGGCGTCTCGGTCAGAGCGCCAAGGAAGCCCTGCGGCAGGAAGGCCTGATGGACGACCCACTGGCCCTTGAGGATGCTGTCCGCCATGCCGGAGTAGTCGACGGCCCACCGCATCGCTTCCTGGACCTTGGGATTGGCGAGCTCGGCCTTCTTCTGGTTCAGCGCGAGATAGTAGACCTGACCGCCGACGTCGTTCTGCACCTTGATGTCGGCATTGCCCTCGACGCCAGCGATGTCGGTGGGCGTCATCTCACGCGCCACGTCGATGTCGCCCTTTTCCAGCAGCAGACGCTGGGTCGCGCCTTCCGGGACGTGCTGCATGAAGACGTTCTTGATCTTCGCGTCACCGCGCCAGTGGCCGGCACGGGCCTCTAGCACGTAGCCCTCGTTCGGCTTGAAGGACTTCAGCACATAAGCCCCGGTTCCGGCGCTGTTCGCCTTGAGCCAGGCATTGCCCATGTCGCCGTCGACCTCGTTCGCCATCACGGTCTTCATGTCGACGATGTTGGCCACACCGGCGGTGAGGCAGTTGTAGACGAAGGACGGCGCATAGGCCTTGTCGGTCTTCAGCGTGACGGTGTCGCCCTCGAAAGTGATCATCTGGTCGACGTTTTCCGGCGTCAGGCCGAACTGCGTCAGGATGAACGCAGGCGTCTTGTTCAGCTTGACCACCCGGCGCAAGCTGCCCGCCGCGTCTTCCGCCGTCAGCGGGTTCCCGGACGAGAAGGTGATGCCCGACTTGATTTTGAAGGTGTAGGTCATGCCGTCTTCCGACACGGCCCAGCTTTCGGCGAGGCCCGGAACCAGCTCGCCCGGCTTGGTCGGGTCCAGCTCGATCAGGGTGTCGTAGGTGTTGTTGTTCAGGTCCACGCCCGAAAACTCGAACGCCTCGTGCGGATCGATCGACACGATGTCGTCGATTGCATCGGCCACCACCAGCGTATCGGCGGGGGTCTCGGCAAGCAGTGCCATTGGGGCGGTACCGGCCATGAGCGCGGCGAGGGCTGCCGCACGGCCAAATCCATGCTTCAGGTGCATTGTCCATCTCCCTGTTATTGTCTTGCGAGGAGCCGACCAGCGCCAGTTCCTTCTACGATTGGATGAAAGCGGCGGGCCGGAGTCAATGGTCAACCGTTCGGTTGAACAAGGGAACTTGCCCTCGAGCCTCGGTTCGATGAGCGGCCACTGCCCGCGGGAGAGTGCGGGATCTACACTTTGCCCGCCGACGATGGGGCAGAATGCGGGACGCGGGGCCGATCCCCTATCTTTGCCGGGCGCGTCGCTGTGCTTGGAAAGCGGGTGCTGCAGCCAAAGCAAGCACCATGGCCAGAAGCAGCCAGGGCAGCGCCATGCGGATGATCGGACGCTCCACCATGACGTTGGGGCGCAGGGTCAGGCCCATTTCCGCGCCGGGATCGGGATGGAGCACATAAAGCGTGTCGCCGCAGCCAAGAACGCGCGCCTCTTCGGTCCCGAAGACGTATGTGACACCGGCCAGCGGTCCGCGATAGATCGCGACCGACGCATCGGTGCGCAGTCCACCCCAGACATCGGTCAGTCCGACGGTGCGGAATGGTCCCGATGGGATCCGGGCGCAGTCGGGGGAGGGAGGGTATTTCGGATAGAACTCAGACCGGCCCCAACTGAATTCATCGGTTGCCGAGGCGCGGGCGAAATAGCCCTCACCCCCCAGGCTGCTTTCGACGGTCGAGGGACGGAGCATGCTGCCGACCTCAAAGGCCGAATGGCCGATCGCAAGGAAGATGATCAACCGGACGATCAGCGTCCGCTCACCCGCCTTCCAGGTCACGGCAAACCAGAGAATGCCGAGGAAAATCACAACGAACTTCCAGCGCCAGATGAAAAGACCCATGTCCGCCAGGGGAATCTGGCTGGTAATGGGCCTGCCCAGTGTGGTTTGCAGGAACATGAGCACAGCCGCGAGCGCAAGAATGACTCTGGCGCGTCCGGTTCCCAGCCCGAAGGTCACTGCGGCAAGAATCAAAAGCGCAAAGAAGTATGGGCCCGGCGCGATGGAGTTGAAGGGATTGAAGAACGCCGCAAGGGGCTTGAAGGTGTCGAGAAACTTGATCGGTAGCCCCTCGACTCCAAGGATAAGATCGCGATCCCGGAACGCGAAGTACCAGGCGGGGAACGCCAGAAGCACACCGCCACCGTAGACAAGGGCGATCTTGCGCAAGTCCTTCAGGCCCTTGGATGGACCTGTTGCTGCATAGCCGATGGCCGTGGCAACGGCAGCCTGCGGCATGACGGGCGGATGCAGTGCGACCTGCAGCGCAACCAGCGCGAGACCCAACAGCAGCCGGTCCGAGCGGAGCGCCAGAATGACCGCCGGAACTAGGCCGTACACCACCGATTCGGAATAGGCGTTGCGACCCACGATGTTGAAATAGATGTAGCTGGACGAAAGGAACGCCAGCAGCGCAATCGCAGAAAGGGTGTGGCGGTCCGGGTCGGGCAATCGTTCATCGGTGATCTGCAGGAAAAGCCGCCAACTCGTCAGCACCATCGCCACGAAGAACGCCAGCATCACCAGCTTGACTGACATCTCTGCCGAGAAGCCGAGCAGTTCGAACGGCACGGCGAGGATATAGATCCCGGCGCTGTAGTAGTAGAAGACTGGCAGTCCGACATCACCGAAGAACAGGTAGCTGTTCAGCGCGCCGTGCTTCACCTGATCGGCGACGGCATAGGCGCGCGCGGCGTGATGCACGATGTCCTGCCCGCGGGAGAACAGGATGCTTATCGCAAGGAAGACGGCGTACATCGCGGCGGCGGCGGGGTAGCGCGCGCGCAACGTGAACCACAGGGCAAGCACAAGCGAGACGCCCACCACAAGCAGCACGAACAGGAACGTAGGGTTCTCTGCCACTGACCGAAGTGCCGTGGTCAAAAGGTCGGTCATTGGGACTGCCTCGGACCTTTGCGCGCTAGGCTGTCCAGAGTCATAGCTTGAGCTTCTTGAAGATGCGCTCGGGAATGCTGCGGATGATCAGCATCACCAGCCGCCAGATCGGCCGGACATAGACGACGTCCCGGCCGCGCTCGACAGCTTTGGCAATCGCCTCGGCCACCTCTTCGGGCTGGGCGGTCAAGCGGGCGGGAAGGTCCATCCCCTCGGTCATCCTGGTCGCCACGAAGCCCGGTAGCACCGTCACGACATGGACCCCGCGCTTTGCCAGCCGGTTGCGCAGGCCGGAGAGAAAGGCCGTGAAGCCGGCTTTGGCCGAGCCGTAGACGTAATTCGTGGCCCGTCCCCGTTCGCCCGCGACCGAACTGATGCCGACCAGCGTGCCGCGACCGCTGGCGTCGAAGCGGTTGGCCAGTTCGGCAAGAATGCTGGCGGGCCCTTCGTAGTTGCTGCGCATGACAAGGCTGGCGGCGGCACGATCCTTTTCGTTCACCGCCTGCTCGCCCATGATCCCCACTGCGCAGACTGCGATGCCAGGAAGGTCGGGCAGGGCGGCGACGAAGTCTCCATGATGTGCGGTGTCCAGAACGTCGAACTCGTGCAGGCTGATCGGCACCCGGTAGCGCAGCTCCATGTCCATCCTGTCGGCCTGCATGCTTTCGGCGTTGCGGGCGGCAAGCTGGATCGGGTGGCCAAGGGCCGCGAACTTGTGCGCGACGGCGCGGGCCATGTCGGACCGCGCGCCAAGGATGAGAACGGGGAGTTTGCTCATAGCTCCAGCCTTTCCGCCTGCGTCGAGACAAAGCGCCGTGTGGTGCCGAGGTCGGTCCTTGCCTGCTTGAAACTGGCCACGCGTGGATCTGCGGCGCGCAGGGTTTCCGCTCGCATCCGGCTGTCCTTGGCCAGATAGAACCGGCCCCCATGATACAGCGTGATCCGGTCCAGCCGGTCAAGCAGGGCAAGCGTCTTCGCAGTCACCGGAAAATCCAGCGCCAAGGTGTATCCTTCCATCGGGAACGAGAATGGGCTGTCCTGCGGGCCGAAGCGCTTCAGCACCGCAAGGAACGATGCGGAGCCAGCTTCGGCAATGGTGCGCAGCAAGCTGGAAAGACCCGTCTCTGCCCTGTCCAGCGGCAGAACGCACTGGAACTGGGCAAAGCCCTTGCGGCCATAAATTCGGTTCCAGTCCAGGATCGCGTCAAGCGGATAGAAGTAGCGGTCCCAGTCTACAATCTGTTCGCCCGACTTCCGCTCTCCCGCGCGGTAGTACAGCGTGTTGAAGGCGCGCACCGACAGACGGTTCAGCGTGAACGCTGGCAGGTCGATAGGCACGCGGCGACGAGGGGGCCGCTTCGTCTGAAACGGCTGGGTCCTTTGCGCAGGAGCCAGATCCTGGCGCGTCGCATGTTCGCCCAGCATCACCAGCGACCGCCCCAACCCCTCGCCCTCGGCCAGGCAGTCGATCCAGGCGACCGAATAGGTTGCGTCCTTTTCCGCTTCGAACGCGGCCATCGCGGCCTGCAGGTTCGGCGCCGGAATGGTGGTCTGCCGGATCCAGCCGCTTTCCACCGGCCGCAGCCTTATGGCCGCGCGCAGGATGATGCCGGTCAGCCCCATCCCGCCCAGAGTATGGTCGAACAGGACCGCGTTCTCGTCCCGCGAGCAGCGCGTGACCTTGCCATCCGGTCCCATCACGTCGATCCAGTCCACGCAGGCCCGGAAGCTGCCGTCCTTGTGGTGGTTCTTGCCGTGGACGTCGGCGGCGATGGCCCCGCCGATGGTCACGAATTTGGTGCCGGGCGTGACCAAAGGGAACCAGCCTTGCGGCAGGAAGGCCGCGATCAGGTCGCCGAGAAGCACGCCGGCCTCTGCGACCACCTGTCCCGTGCCGGTATCAAAGGCGATCAGCTTGTCAAAGTGGCTGGTCTGCAACGTGGCCGTCCGGTTGATGGCACTGTCGCCATAGGCCCGACCATTGCCACGTGCGATGACGCTTTTGTGGCGGTCAAGCAGTGCCGCCAACTCGGTTTCTGTCCGTGGCCGAAAGACCTGTGCCTCGATCACCGGAAAGCGACCCCAGCCCGACTGCTTCATGCCGCGCGCCCCAGCAAGCGGTCGGGGAAGACAAAGCGCCGGTCAAGTTGGTACTTGACCACATAGCCGATGCTCAGCCCGATCACCGCGCCCAGCTCACGCATCGCTGTTGTCTGCCAGATGACCCAGAACAGCGTCTCGGTCCCCCAGAAGATCGCCGTGGTGACCAGCCCCATGACCGTGTAAAGCGTGAACTTGCGGCCGTGGTTCTTCAGGCCGGTCTCCTGGTCGAAGAAGATCCACCGCTTGTCCAGGATGTACTTCACCACAAGGCCGACCAGCGTCCCGGCGCCGACGGCCGCCATGAAGAACCAGGCCGACTGGCCGAAGCCCAGCACGGCGCGTTGCGTGGCAAGGTTCGCCAGGGTGGCGATCACGGCGAACGCGGCATAGCGCAGGACTAGGGTTCCCAGGCTCACAGCAGGGCCCCTCCAATGACGAAGCCAAGGATCAGCAGGAAGCAGATCTGGCTGATGCGATCCTTGGCGGCGAAGACCACGGGATCGTCATGCATCCAGCCCCGGTGGGCGATCATGACTGTCCGCGTGATCCAGTATAGAAGGACCGCGCTGACACCCCAAAGCGCCTCGGGCCGGTGGTAAAGCCGGGCGACCTCGGGCGAATTGACGTGAAGGGCCATCACCAGCGCCGAGACGTATCCTGCGCTGATGGCGATCATCGAGATGATCGGCAGGTCATCCACATGGTAGCCGCGCCCGCTGGCTGTCAGCTTGCCGCGCGCAACGCTGTCGATCAGTTCCGCCTGCCGTTTCACCGCAGCAAGCGACAGGAAGAAGAAGGCCGAGAAGGCCAAAAGATACATGGACAACTCGATGCCTGTGGCGGCTCCGCCGGCAATGATGCGGGCCGTGTAAAGTGCCGCGAGGACACTGATGTCGATCACCATGCGACGCTTTAGGTTCAGCGAATAGGCGGTGGTCAGTACCCAGTACAGAAGCATGACCAGCAGGAACTTGGCGCTTATCGCGGCGGCAACTACAATGCCCAGCACGATCAGGCCGACCGCCATCGCTGTCCCCTGCGCCAGACCGATGCTGCCCGAGGCGAAGGGACGGTTTCGCTTGCGCGGATGGGCCCGGTCTGCCGAGAGATCGAGAAGGTCGTTCAGCACATAGACGCTGGAGGCCACGAGGCAGAACGAGACAAAGGCCAGGGCCGAGGCAAGGAACGTCTCCATTGTCCACTGGTGGGCGGCAAGCATGGGCAAGAAGACCAGGACATTCTTCAGCCACTGATGCGGCCGCAGGGCTTGGGCGTAGGGCGTCCAGGACGGCTGCCTTGTCACCAGATGCTCGGTCGAGCTGCAGGCGCGCTCGGCCTCCCGCTGCAACGAGGCGGGGGCGTTGACGGTAATCGCCTGTGCGGCCCGCGCCCATACCGGGACATCGGCCCGCGCATCACCCATGTAGGCAAAGCTGCCGGGGCCGAACCGCTCTTCGATGAAGCGGGCCTTCTCGGCAGATTTGAGGTTTCTGGTGCCGTCCGATCCATGCACTTCGTCGAAGATGCCAAGGTGGCCACCGATCCGGTCGGCGAACTGCTGGTCGCTTGCGGTCACAAGGACAGCGCGGCCGCCGTCCTGCCGCCACTTGGCGATGTAGTCCAGGACGGCGGGTTCATAGGGCAGGTTAGTGACCTCGACCGCCGAGGCCTCGGCCAGATACTGCTTCAGTGCGGCCCGACCCTTCAGCAGGGAAAGGGCCGAAAGCACCGGACTGCGCCAGTCGCGCCCCAAGGCTGACCAGAAGCTTTCGTACAGCATGTCGCTGCGCAAAAGCGTGCCATCCAGATCGACGACAAGGACGCGGGCGCCGGTCTCTCCCACCTCAGCGGCCCTTTCGCATCGATGCGAAACCACGGCGACCCAAAGACCCGGCGCTTGTGAGGCATGAGTTTCTCAATTGAGTGGTGAAACCGTCAAACAAATGTAACCTTTTCATTATTCGGGACAATCTGGATCAAAGGGACAGTCGTACAGTGCCAAATGGACTTTGCGACACAGTACGTCTGTCGCCCCGGCTGTCAAGTTTGCACTGACTCACCGACGGACGGGTGCGACTGATCCATGCGCCCCGCGCGAGTCGTCAGACCCCGTCGAGGCTGCGTTTGAACGCCTCGGCCCAGTCGGGATGCCAGCGCGAGAGGGCAGGGCGGTTCTCGATAAGGTCGCCCGCCGCCCAGGCGATCCGGCGTTCGTCCAGCGGGCGGGTGACGTCGTTGTCGGGGCACAGGATGTAAAAGTCGCCCCGGTCCAGGCTTTCCAGCATGAAGCGCACGGCCTCTTCGGCCGTCCAGGCCCCGGCAGGCTTCGGGGCGCCCGAGGCTGCGGTCATTCCGGTGTGCACCCAGCCCGGAATCATCAGATGGGCCGAAACCTGCGATCCCGGCTGGTTGCGCAGGTCGTGTGCCAGAAGCTCGGTATAGGCTTTCACCGCCGCCTTCGAGACATTGTAGGCCGGATTGCCGGGGGGCAGGGTGATGCCCTGCTTGGATCCGGTGTTGATCACGGCAGCGGGCCGACCGTGCGCCAGCATCGCTGGGACGAAAGCCTGGGCCACGGTCAGGATACCGCCAAAGTTGACCGCCAGCGTGCGGTCCCAGGCGGCGCGGTCGGCCAGCGCCGACGAGGGGATGCCAAGCCCGGCGTTGTTGAAGAGCAGCGTCACGGGCGGCAGCTCGGCGGCGATGGTCGCGGCGGCGGCAGCAATGCCGTCCCGATCCGAGACGTCGACCGCGAAGGCCCGCGCGCCTGGCAGAGCGGCGGCGGCCTTGTCAAGCATCGGGCCGGGCAGGTCGATCAGTGCGACCCGCATCCCTTTGGCGGACAGCGCCTGTGCCGCAGCAAGGCCGATGCCCGATGCCGCCCCGGTGATCACGGCGGTCATGCCGGCGGCAATGGCGGGATGGGTCATGGGGGCAACCTTTCTGCAATAGGGGCGGGACGCGGATGTCTATTGGGTGACGGGCAGGCGGGGGGTGTAGGGCGCCTCCAGCCGGGTGATCTGTTCAGGGGTCAGGACCAGGTCAAGCGCGGCCAGGATATCGGCGAACTGTTCGGGCCGGGAATAGCCGACGATCGGGGCCACCACCCCCACTTTCTGCCGAACCCAAGCGAGAGCCACCTGCGCCATCGGACGCCCGATCTCATTGGCCACGTCCTGGACGGCATTGATCACGGCGGCGTCGGCGTCCTGGGTCTGCGCAAAAAGCATCCTGCCATAGGCGTCCGTCTCGGTCCGCGCGGTGGCCACACCCGCCGGACGCGCAAGCCGACCGCGCCCGATGGGGGACCAGGGGATCAGCCCCACGCCTTGGTCGAGGCAGAGCGGGATCATCTCGCGCTCTTCCTCGCGGTAGATCAGGCTGATCTGGTTCTGCATGCTGGTGAAGGGCGTCCAACCATTGCTCCGCGCTACGTCCTGCATCTTGGCGAACTGCCAGGCCGACATGGTCGAGGCCCCGATGTAGCGGACCTTGCCGACGCGGATCAGGTCATCCAGCGTCTGCATCGTCTCGGCGATGGGGGTCGTGGGATCGAAGCGGTGGATCTGATAAAGGTCGATGTAATCGGTCTTCAGCCGCTTCAGCGACAGATCGACCTGCCGCAGGATCGCGCGGCGGGACAGGCCCTGGTGGTAGGGATCGGCATCCCCGAAGACCTTGGTCGCCAGGACGATGCGGTCGCGTGGCACTAGGGTCCAGAGCGTCTCGCCCAGGATCTCTTCCGAGGAGCCGTCGGAATAGACGTTCGCGGTGTCGAAGAAGTCGACCCCCGCCTCTACCGCCTGCGCGATCAGCGGGCGCGACTGGTCGGGCGGCAGCGTCCAGGGATGGCCACCCCGCTGCGGCTCGCCGAAGGTCATGCAGCCGATGCAGATTTCACTGACCCAGAGACCCGACCGTCCCACCTGCTTGCGTCGCATGGCATCGCCCTCCATTGCCCCCAAGGATCATGCAACGCTTCCCGCCCGGCGGATGCAAGCGGCATTGTTCTTCCACGCTGGCCTTGGCCGGCACTCCCTGGGCGTCAGCTGGTGCGATCAGATCTCGAACGGGTGCTGGGCGTCGAACGCCGGGTCCTTGCGCCCGACGACCCAGTGGTTGGGCGTCTGGCTGTCGGGCATGAGCCGCCGGATCGCCCGGTGGAACGCGCCGTAATCGCCACGGAACCCGCCCTCGAGCACCTGCAGAAGACGGCTGGTGAACAGCCCGTTCAGATCACCGTCGGCCGAGGTCTGATTGTCCATGCACCCCGAAAGAAGCCGGACCGTGCAGTCTAGCGGTTGGGACACCCGCCGGGGTCGCCGAGGCTGGAGAGCGCCACCATCGCCTGCAGCAACGGCAGCCGCTGCAGCGCGGTAGGTGTCCTGATGCGCCGCGACCACCGCCCGCCGGACGTCATCGGCCAAAGCGCGCGGGCGCCCGGCACCGCCGCCGCGCATCGCGACGATCCCGTCCGCCGTCGCACGCAGGACCGTGCCGCTGTGGCAGCTGTCCGAGATCACCAGCACCCGCACACCTTCCCGGAACGCCCGCCAGCCATCGTAGATCTCGTCGTCCAGCAGCATCCGGTCATAAAGGCACCAGGTTTCATCCTTGCCGTCATCCGTTTCGTCGCCGCCGAAGTCCGGGACCGAGGCCCCGTGGCCGGCATAGGTCAGAAGGAAGATGTCGCCGGCCTGCAGCTCGGCCGCGGCGGCGGCGATGCGGTCGCGGACGGCGCGCACCGTGGCCTCATTGTCCTTCAGGACCTCCGGCTTGGCATATCCCGCTTCCTCGGCGATGCGCGCCATTGCGTTCGCGTCGTTGTGGCAGCCGTACAGCGTCTGCGGCCCGCCGTAATGGCCGGGATCAACGACGTTCATCCCGATGTGCAGCGACAGGCCCCGGTTGAGGCCGGTCGGCGACTTCAGCCCCTTGCGTCGCGTCGCGGGGACAGGGGTCTTGGCCTTGCCCCGGCCGACCTTCGGCGCTGCGGGTGGCGTGATCGACCGGCCGGTCGCCTGCCGGATCGCCGCATCAAATTTTGAGGCAACCTTGCGGAATCCGGGGGCATTGGGGTGCAACTCGTCCGTCCATTCACCGGCAACGACTGTCCCGCGGTTGTCCAGGAAGGTCACATGCGGATGGCGGGCGGCAAGCCTCGTCATGGCCAGGCCGAAGCGGCTGATCAGCTCGGCAACGATCGCGCGCTGGAAGGCCTTGTCGTTGATCCCCAGTGCCTTCATCGGCTTGCCCAGCCACTTTCCACTGGCCGGGATTGCCAGGTCGTAGCCGTGGCAGATGATCCCGACGCCCGGCGCCTTGCGCGCGACGTTGCGGAAGATCTGGTCGAACTGCTGCACCGCCCGGTCCAGAAGCCCGGTGAACGACGACCGAACATGCTCGGCCGGGGTCAACGCGGGATCGAAGGGCCGCAGATGCGTTTTCAGGTCGCCGCCACCCAGGGCGTCGTTGCCGCCCGCCGAAAGCAGAAGGAGCCGTGCACCAACCCGGCGCACTTCGTCCAGGTATTCATCCTGGTCCAAAATCTGCTGCAGCGTATCCCCCGCCGCCGCGAGATGCGAGATCGCCCAGGTGTCGTTCAGCGCCCCGACCACGTCGAGACCGGGGTAGGTAAACCAGCTGTCGCCCTCGGCCACCAGGATCGGCCCTTTGTAGCCACCCAACAGCTTCAGCTCGAACTGGCCGCGCCGCAAAAGTCGCACCATCGCGTTGAACCCCGGCAGGGCAAGTGCGGCCCGCTGGCGTTCTTCCTCGGTCACACCCAGATCGACCGCCTCGGGGTCGTAGGTGACGTGCAGGCGGAAGGGTTCGTCCGGGTCCTCGGTCACCTTGAAGTACCTGGCGAAGTCCTCGACCTTTGCGCCGGGTGTGTAGATCTTCTTTAGCAGGTCTTCGGCTTTGATCTTCTTTGCCATGTTCATCGTCCTTTCCGGATCGCAGACGGGCGTCGAAGCCCTTGGGGGTCAGGTGGTCTTCAAGGCATTCTGCCGCACGACCTCATGCAGCAAGATCGCGTTCGAGGTCAGGTCGCCGCTGGGACGGTCCGGTGCGGTCAGCGTCCGGGGTAGGGGATCGCCCCGCGGCGTGCCGTCGAAATCGTGGGCCCCGACCAGCTTCACAGGCTCTTCCTCGAAGGCGCGCGCGACGAGGTCGGTCCAGGATCGGCTATAGGCCCCGACAGATAGCCGCTCGTCGAAGGTCGCGTCGGGGCGGAAGATCGTGGCGCGGCCCGGCCAGCCTTCAAGAAAGGAGCCGATGTGGTCGTCGAACTCCTGCGGTCGGACCAGGGGCGCAACCAGCGTCAGCTGGTCCAGCACCCGGCCCAGGTCGTCGCGCAGCCGTCCCGACTTGAACGGGCCCGCCAGAAGCGCCACCAGCAGCAGGACCCCGGCACCTTCGGTCTGCAGATGCAAGCGACGGTCCGTCTTCAGGCAAAGCTCGACCAGTGCTGTCAGCGCATGCGTCGCATCCCCGGTCTGCCGCGCGGCGATCTGCGCCTGCCGACGCACGTCGCGCCAGAGCGCCCGGCCGACCGGGCGGGTCATCTTCTCGATCCGGGCGTCGGCATCGTCCTTGTTGCCGTTCGCTATGGCCGCCGCGTGTTCGAAAAGCGGTTTCAGCGCCTCGGCCGCCCCGCTGATCAGCCCGTTGGCCCAGACCAGCGATATCGCGTGGAACCCCTGCGCCTTGTCAGCGGCAATCTCGCTGGCCAGACGCCACATCACCTCTTCCAGCCGCCGCGTGTCGCCGTGCAGGGTCAGGCGGATATGGCGCACTTCGTCCCGCTTCTTCTTGGTCTCCAGATACTCCAGCGTGGTCTCGAGGCAGCGGCGCGAACTGGGATAGGCCCCGGTCGTGACATGCCGGCCATCGTCGAGATGCAGGTAGTGGCCAAGCACCTCCAGCCGCCGGACCGAGGGTGCACCCAGCGCAGGCTGGTCCGCCCCGAACATCGCGCTGCCGTGCTGGCCGATGGCAAAGCGGAAGGCGTCCGGCGTGGGGGCCGCAAGACGCAGCGCCCAGGCGTCCAGCACATTTGCGGCCCAGTCGGTGTAGGGCCAGAGCGCGATGCCCGGCAGGGGCGGGCCGCCGGCAAAGCGATATCCGCCCCAACCTCCCCCCCATGAGTTCAGGACCAGAAACCCGTTGGCGTCATAGCCCACAATGGCGAAGGCATGGCCGTAGGTGGTCTCTCCTGCCGCGCCGATCACCCCGTCCGACAGGGCCTGCCAGCCGTCATGGACCTGCGCCGACACGTAAAGCGCCCCGGCCTCGACCAGAGCCGTGTGCATGTCGTTGATGAACGACCGCACGCGGTAATAGGCCCCGAGGGTCAGCTTCCGCGCCTCGACGGAAACCGCGACGGATGTGCTGTCGAAAAACTGTCCCTTGCGTGCCAACGGGCGCTGGTTCCACGTCGCCTCGCTGCAGACGCCCGAGTTGTAGAACCCCTTCAGCCCAGAGCGCAGGCTGAACACCTCCTGCACGGTCTGACCGGCTTCGTGACGCTCGATTTCCAGCGCCATTGCGTAAAGCATGTCCGCGCTGGAAGGCTGGACGTTCTGCCTTGCGCCTGCGGGATCGCCCTGCTGGCGGTAGCTTTCGATCCGCTGGATGTCGATCAGGGCGGCCAGCGCCTGACCGACGCAGGTCGGTGTCTTCTTCTGGTCGCGCAGCCGGAAGATGCCGGCGTAGTCTTTCTGCGCCGGGTCCAGTGCCGCGCAAAGGAACCGTTCGGGCAAAAGGCCCAGCGACGGCCGGTAGATCAGGTCGCGCACGTCCTGCGGATCGCGCCCGACCAGGCCCTTGGCCACCGCATCCGCCCCTGCCGCTGCGCGGGGCGGCCGGGTCACCGTCCTGCCCAGTCGGCTTGGGTCCCCCGGGTGTCGATATGGACGAAGTTCTGACTTGGGTAGATGCCGATGCCGCCCCGGAAACGCTCCTCCTCGTCCCGCAGGCTGGCCGCGATCCGGCGCCAGACTTCGGGGGTGCCGGACTGCCCGGTGAAGTCGATCGCATTGAACTGCATGTGAAAGCTGTTCCGCTCGCCGCCGATGCAGCGGTTGTAGTCGGGGCTTCTGTAGCAGCTGAGGATGCGGATGGCCGCGCCAAGGCGGTCCCGGATGCGGTCCAGCATCTGCGCAGTGTTGGCGATCCGCGGCCAAAGCTCGCGCGGCGGGAACGAGTTCAGCGCCTTGCAGGGACCGCTGGCATTGCTGGCGCCGAGTTCAAGAAACTCCTCCGGACGGAAGTGCTTCAGACCCAGGCTGCCGATGAATGCCGCGAAATCCCCGGCCTCGGACCACTGGCGCAGCTCGCGCGTCAGCGCGGGACTGGTGGTACGCCCGCGCAGGAAGCTGGTCGGAAACGCCGGGCTGGGCAAAGCGACGCGTTCGCTCCCCTCATCCGTGCCGATCCCGCGCTGGCGTGGCAGTGCAGCACCGGAGAGGCCAAGGAACTTTTCCACCTGGGCCGGAACCACCGTACCTGCCTCGGCTTCGATGGCATCGCCGAAGCTGCGCGTCACGCCCCTTTGCCGGCTCAGGGTCGCCAGATAGGTTTCGATCCCCTGCGCGATGGCCTTGGCAAGGGCGTCCAGATAGCCCGTCGTCCGCAGGCGCCGTTCTTCGTCGGCTTGGTCAAGGAAGCTTACCTCGGCAAGGCAGGCCGCCGTGCCGGGGTCGTGGTAGGCCAACCGCAGCACGCCCAGCGACTGCGGCTTGATCCGGGTCGCCGGATCGAAGGATTTGTTGCGGTCGCGCAGCCCGGTGACCGGCAACAGCGCATCTTGCACGCAAAGGCTAAGCTTTGCCGACCGCGCGGTGTGGTTCAGCTCGACCAGCGTCTCGGTCCCTTGCGCCGTGTGGCCGGTCGATCCGTTGAAATGGATCGAAACGAACGCATCGGCCCGCAGCCGCTTGGCCACGTTCGCCCGGTCGCGCAGCCGCAGGTTCACATCCGTCGTCCGCGTCGCCACCGCGCGGTGGCCCGCTTGCGTCAGCCGCGCGACGATGCGTAGGCCGAGGTCGAGGGTAAGCGTCTTTTCCAGAGTGCCCGCCGGTCCGACGGCGTTGTTCCAGGTCGAATCCCTGGGAATGGTTGCAGTCCCGCCATGTCCGGGATCGATGACGATAATTGCCAATTCCTGTCCTCCCAAAATGATTGTCGCGGTTCAATGGCGGCCATGGTGCCGCAGATTGACCTTACGTCAAGTAATGGGTTCACTACCTTTGGGCGTTTGCTCAGGACCGGTTCGCGACGGCGAGTGCAGGACTTAGACGCGTCCCGAGGCCCCGAAATTGCGCAGGATGGCGCGGCAGGCCAGCGCCACCGGGGCTTCGGTTTCGCGCAGGATTTCGATCCGGTCAAAGCGTGCGGGGTCGCGGCCCACCGCCTCACGCAGGGCCACCCCGAAGGCCATGCGCAGTTCGGTGCCGACGTTGAACTTGGCGATGCGGCTGGTGGCCGCAAGGCTTGCCCGTTCGGCAGCAGGCACGCCAGATCCGCCGTGGATTACCAGTGCTACGTCGGTCAGCGCCTCGATGGCGCGCAGGCGTTGCAGGTCCAGGCCGCCGCCGGGGGTTTCCTGCAGGTGCAGGTTGCCGATGGACACCGCCATCGCATCGACGCCGGTTTCCCGCGCAAAGCGCGCCGCCTCCTCCGGGTCCGTCCCGGCCGAGGCCGCACCGCCGACATAGCCGACGAAACCGATCTCGCCCTCGCAGCCCACCCCCGCCGCATGGGCCAATGCTGCCACCTTGGCAGTCAGTTCGATGTTCTGCTCCAGCGGCAGACGCGAGCCGTCGAACATCAGCGAGGTGAAGCCCGCGTCCAGCGCCGCGCGGCATTCGTCCAGGGTCGTCCCGTGGTCGAGATGCGCCACCACTGGGACGCTTGCCGTCTCGGCAAGGTGGCGGAACATCCGGCCAAGGATCGGCAGGGGCGTGTGCGCGCGGCACCCCGGCCCGGCTTGCAGGATGATCGGCGCCCGTTCCGCTTCGGCGGCGGCGACATAGGCGCGCATGTCCTCCCAGCCAAGGCAGACAAGGCCGGGGACCGCATAGCCGTCCCGCAGCGCCGGTTGCAGCACCTCGGCCAGCGTCGCCAGCGTCATTTGAACTTGGCCACCATGTCCATGATCCCCGGGATCGTGTGCACCTGCGCGGCGTGGGTCGGCTGGAAATACTGCTTAAGGCTTCGCTGCGACTGACCGCCAAGGATCGTGAAGTAGTACATCTCGTAGCCTGGCAGCACGCAGCAGGGGTGGTAGCCCTTGTCGATCAGGACCGTCGAGCGGTTCATGATGTGATAGGCATCGCCCGGCTCGTTATCCACCCGCTGCAGCATCTGCAGGCCCGACCCATAATCGGGGCGGAAGCGAAAGTTGTAACATTCGTCATGCCGCGTCTCGTCCGGCAGGCGGTCGGTGTCGTGCTTGTGCGACGGAAAGCCCGACCAGCCGCCCGCGCCGACGGTGTAAAGCTCGGACACCAGCAGGCGGCCCACGCGGTCATGATAGGCCGCGCCCAGGATGTGCTTGATCTTGCGGTGGGTCTTGGTGTCGTCCGACCCGTATTGCACCTTGTCGATATCAGCGGCCCGAACAGCGAAGGGGCGCAAGGTTTCAGCAAATTTCGCGCCCGCGATGAAGACTTCGGCCGCAGTCTGCGCCGTGATCCGGGCGCCGGTGTCTGTCGGGACATAGACCCCTTCCGGCTCTCCGTCCCAGACATCCACGCCGCGGTTGCCGATCCCCGCAAACATCTCGCCCGCGGTTTCCACCGTGACCGTGCCGGTGGCGGGAACGATGCAGGTCTCGTAGCCGGGGGTGCGGTAGTCGAAGGTTTCGCCTGCCTTCAGGTGGACGATGTTGAAATAGACATAGGGGACCAGCGCGTGCTCCCGGTCGACGATGGGCTGGTTCCGGTTGTCATGGGGGACAATATGCATGGGGGTTCCTTTATGCGGACGGGCCGCTGTGGTTGGCCAGGAAGGCGTCAAGCTCGGCGTGGGTCGGCATGGCGGGGGCGCAGCCGACGCGGGCCACGACCATCGCCGCCGCAGCCGAGCCGCGCAGGACTGACTCCCGCACCGGCAGGCCATCGGCAAGTCCCGCGATGAAGGCGCCAAGGAAACTGTCGCCGGCGCCGGTGGGTTTCAGCGCCTGGGTCGGATAGATGCCGGTGGCGAACTCACCCTCTGCCGTGATGGTGACGGCGCCCTTTTCGCCCATCTTGTAGACGACGATCCGCGCCCCGTCCGCGATCAGCGCGCGCGCCTTGTCGAGACCGCGGTCGGGATGCCCGGCCATGAAGCCGAACTCGACATCGTTGCCGACGATGATGTCACACAGTGCACCGGCGCGCGAATAGACCTCGGCGGCCACAGCAGGCGAGGGCCAGGAATAGGGGCGGTAGTCCACGTCGAAGATCAGCGGCAGACCGGCGGCGCGGGCCAGCTCGAAGGCGCGGAACGCGGCGCTGCGCGACGGTTCGGCGGCCAGGACCGTGCCGGTGGTGATCAGCCCCGAGAAGGCGGGATAGTCGACAGGTTCGACATCCGCGACCGTCATCGCGAAGTCAGCCGCATTGTTGCGGTAGATCACCGACTGGCAGTCGTCCGCCCGCGTCTCGACCACAGCCAGCGAATTGCGCGGCTCGCCCGCGACGGCACGAACGTGGCTGCGGTCGATGCCGTAGGCGTCAAGCTGCCCAAGGCAGTAGCGGCCCACCGCATCGTCCGAGACGCAGGTCAGCAGCGCTGCGGTGCACCCCTGCCGGGTCAGGGCGACCGCGATGTTGGCCGAAGATCCGCCAAGCGCCGTCGTGAAGCGCGCGGCCTCTTCGATCCGCGTGCCCGGCGGGTCGGCATAAAGGTCCATGCCCGCCCGTCCGATCACCAGGAAATTACGGCCCCGAAGCCGCGCCAGGGACATCAGACGCCACGCCTTTGGCCTGCGCGCCCGGCCTCGACCTCGGCGCGCTTTTCGCGGACGCCCGCACTGGCGGAAACTTCGGCGGTGCCGATTTCCCACCAGGCGTGGCCTTGCGTGGTCCAGCCCTCATAGGGGTCGACCAGCATGACGATGACGCTGGTCTTCGTGGCGGCCTTCGCGCGTTGGAAGGCCTCGGCCAGCGCAGCGGGGTTCGCCACGGTTTCGGCATTGGCCCCCATCGCCCGGGCATGCGCCTCGAAATCCACCGCGAAAGGTTCGGCCACGGTCGGGCAATCGGCGATCAGGTTGTTGAAGCTGTCCTGCCCGGTGTTGTTCTGCAGCTTGTTGATGACCGCAAAGCCGCCGTTGTCCAGCACCAGGACGATCATCTTCTTTCCCGTCAGCACCGAGGAATAGATGTCCGAGTTCATCAGAAGGTAACTGCCGTCGCCCACGAAGACGACGGTGTCGCGGTCCGGCTCGACTTCCGCCTGCGCGATCCGGGCGCCCCAGCCCCCCGCGATCTCGTAGCCCATGCAGGAAAAGCCGAACTCCACGTCCACCGTGCCGATGCCAAGGGTGCGCCAGTTCGCCGTTACCTCGGCCGGCAAGCCCCCCGCCGCCGTCACCACCCGGTCGCGCGGGTGGCAGAGGGCGTTCACGACGCCAATTGCCTGGGCGTAAGAGTTCGGGCGGTTGCCGTGCGCCACGTTCGTGGCGACGTAGTCGTCCCAGGACTTGCGCTCGGCCTGGGCCCGGGTGACCCACTCCGTCGGCGCGCGGTGGCCCTTTAGGGCGGCGTCCAGCGCCAGAAGTCCCAACTTGGCATCTCCGACCACGGGCAGCGACAGGTGCTTGGCCGCGTCATGCCGCCCGGCGTTCAGGCCGATAAGTCGGGCTTCTTGGGAAAAGACTGTCCAGGACCCGGTGGTGAAGTCCTGCAGCCGCGTGCCGACGGCCAGCACGACATCGGCCTGGCCGGCGATGGCGTTGGCGCTGTCCGATCCCGTTACGCCCAGAGGGCCGATGTTCAGCGGATGGTCGGCCAGAAGGTTCGCGCGCCCGGCGATGGTTTCCACCACGGGAATGCCGTGCCGTTCGGCAAATGCGGTCAGTTCGGCCACCGCGCCCGAATACTGCACACCGCCACCCGCCACGATCACCGGGCGCTGGGCAGTTGCCAGAAGCGCTGCTGCTTCGGCGATCTCGTGTGCGTCGGGTGACTGGCGACGGATGCGGTGCAGGCGGCGGGCGAAGAAGGCGCTGGGGTAGTCATAAGCCCATCCCTGCAGATCCTGTGGCAGGCCCAGGAAAGCCGGTCCGCAGTCGGCGGGGTCAAGCATCGTGGCCAGCGCCGCAGGCAGCGACTGCAGGATCTGCGCGGGATGGGTGATCCGGTCCCAGTAGCGGCTGACCGCCTTGAAGGCGTCGTTGACGCCCAGCGTCGGATTGCCGAAATGCTCCAGTTGCTGCAGCACCGGGTCGGGCAGGCGGGTCAGAAAGGTGTCGCCGCACAGCATCAGCATCGGCAGCCGGTTGGCATGGGCCAGTGCCGCCGCCGTCAGAAGGTTCGCCGTGCCAGGCCCGGCGCTGGCCGTGCAGAACATGAAGCGGCGGCGCAAGTTGTATTTGGCATAGGCCGCTGCGGCAAAGCCCATGCTCTGCTCGTTCTGGCCGCGATAGAGCGGCATCTCCTTGTGAACCGGATAGAGCGCTTCGCCCAGACACGGGACATTGCCGTGGCCAAAGATGCCGAAGCCCCCGCCACAGATGCGGACCTCTTGCCCGTCGATCTCGATATGCTGCGCCATCAGCCAGCGCACGATGGCCTGTGCCACGGTCAGCCGGATCGTCTCGCCTGTGCTGGTCATTTCCGGCTATCCTTCCGCTGTCGCCAATCGGCACTTGCGCGCCCTGCGGCGGGAGGATACAGCTTTTGCAACCGGTTGCAATACTGGTGAGCGGGGAGACACGGCGTGACAGACATCGGTATCGGTCTGGTGGGTGGCGGGTACATGGGCAAGGCCCATGCTGTGGCCCTTTCGGCTGTAGGCACAGTGTTCGACACGGCCCTGCGGCCCCGGCTGGAAGTGATCGCGGCTACCAGTGCCGACAGTGCCGAGCGCTATCGCAAGGCCTACGGCTTTGCCCGCGCGACAGGCGATTGGCGTGATCTCGTCGCTGACCCGCTGGTCGAGGCAGTGGTGATCGCCTCGCCACAATCCACCCACCGCGCAATCGCCGAGGCGGCCTTCGCGGCTGGAAAGCCGGTCTTCTGCGAAAAGCCGCTTGGTGCATCTCTGGACGACGCAAAGGCGATGGTCGCCGCAGCCGAGGCGTCGGGCCTGCCGAACATGATCGGCTTCAACTACGTCCGCACCCCGGCCACGCAATTCGTCCGTCAGCTTCTGGCCGAAGGTGCCATTGGCCACATCACCTGGTTCCGTGGCGAGCATACCGAGGATTTCCTGGCCGATCCCTCTCTGCCCGCCACCTGGCGCACCAGCGGGCGGGCCAACGGCTGCATGGGCGACCTTGCACCGCATCCGATCAACTGCATGCTGGCCCTGATGGGCCCTGTGGCCGAACTGTCCGCCCGGATCGAGACGGTCCATCCCACCCGCCCCGGCCCGAACGGCCCCGTGGCCGTGGACAACGACGATCAGGCGCAATTGATGCTGCGCTTTGCCTCCGGCGTCATGGGGCATCTCTTCATCAGCCGCGTCGCGACGGGGCGGAAGATGGGCTACGCCTATGAAATCCACGGCACCAAGGGGTCGATCCGGTTTGACCAGGAAGACCAGAACGCCGTCTGGCTCTACCGGGCCGAGGGGCCAGAGGCCACACGCGGATTCACCCGCATCCTGACCGGGCCGCAGCATCCCGACTACCTCGCCTTCTGCCAGGGTCCGGGCCACGGCACGGGCTACCAGGACCAGATCATCATCGAGGCGAAGGACTTCCTGACCGCCATCGCCACCCGCACACCGGTCTGGCCGACCTTCCGCGATGGGCTTGCCGTCAGCCAGATCATCGACACCGCCTTCCAGGCATCCGACGACGGCCGTTGGCACGCCGTCCCCCAGACATGAGGACCCCATGACCATCCGTATCGGCAACGCGCCCTGCTCCTGGGGCGTGGAATTCGCAGACGACCCGCGCAACCCGGCCTGGCGGCAGGTCCTGTCCGACTGCGCCGCCGCCGGCTACAAGGGGATCGAACTTGGTCCCATCGGCTTCATGCCCGAAGACCCCGCGATCCTGGGCGAGGCGCTGGCCGAAAACGGGCTGGAACTGATCGGCGGCGTGGTCTTCCGCCCCTTCCACGACCCAGCGAAGTGGGACGAGGTCTGGGATGCCTCCGTCCGCACCTGCAAGGCCCTGACCGCGCATGGCGCAAAGCACCTTGTGCTGATCGACAGCATCTCGCCCCGCCGTGCGCCGACGGCGGGCCGGGCGGATGCGGCAGAACAGATGGATCATGCGGAATGGACCGCCTTCCGCGACCGTATCGCCACCGTGGCGAAGCTTGGGGCTCAGGAGTACGGCCTGACTGTCGGCATCCACGCCCATGCCGCAGGCTTCATCGACTTTGAGCCCGAGCTGGAGCGTCTTTTGGACGAGGTTGACGAAAAGACCCTGAAGATCTGCTTCGACACCGGCCACCATTCCTATGCCGGTTTCGATCCCGTGGCCTTCATGCGCCGCCACATCGGACGGATCTCCTACATGCATTTCAAGGACATCGATCCGAAAGTGAAGGCCGACGTGATCGCAAAGTCGACCGGCTTCTACGACGCCTGCGGCCAGGGCATCTTCTGCAACCTCGGCACTGGCGACGTCGACTTTCCGGCGGTCCGCCAGATCCTGCTTGACGCGGGTTTCGAAGGCTGGTGCACCGTCGAGCAGGACTGCGACCCGACGCTGGACGTCAGCCCGATTGACGACGCGCGGAAGAACCGCGCCTATCTGCAATCCATTGGTTTCTGAGGACAACATGGCACGACTGAACTGGGGCATGATCGGCGGCGGCGAAGGCAGCCAGATCGGCCCGGCCCATCGCCTGGGCGCACTGGCCGACGGGCATTTCAATCTGGTTGCTGGCGCGCTGGACCACAGGGCCGACGTTGGGCGCGAGTATGCGCAGCGCCTTGGCGTTTCTGCCGACCGCGCCTATGGCGATTGGGAAGAGATGCTGGCAGGCGAAAGGAACCGTCCGGACCGCTGCGACCTTGTCACGGTGGCCACGCCGAACTCCACCCATTTCCAGATCACCAAGGCTTTCCTTGAGGCCGGGTTCAATGTGCTGTGCGAAAAGCCGATGACCGTGACGGTGGAAGAGGGCGAAGAGATCGTCCGCATCGCGCAAAAAACCGGCAAGATCTGCGCGGTGAACTACTGCTATTCAGCCTACCCGATGGTCCGCCAGGCCCGCGCTATGGTCAGGAACGGCGACATCGGCAAGGTCCGGCTGGTGGTGACGAACTTCAGCCACGGCCACCACGGCGACGCGACCGACGCCGACAACCCACGCGTCCGCTGGCGCTATGACCCGGCGATGGCGGGCGTCTCGGGCCAGTTCGCCGACTGCGGCATCCACGCGCTGCACATGGCCAGCTTCATCTGCGACGACGAGGTGGAAAAGCTGTCCGCCGACTTCGCTTCGACCATCCCCTCGCGCCAACTGGAAGACGACGCGATGGTCAACTTCCGCATGTCGAAGGGCACCGTGGGCCGCCTTTGGACCTCTTCGGTGGCCATCGGGCGTCAGCACGGTTTCGACATCCAGGTCTTCGGCGAGACGGGCGGACTGCGCTGGGCCTCGGAACAGCCGAACCAGCTGATCTACACGCCTGTCGGTGGCCGCACCCAGATCATGGAGAAGGGTGAGTCCGGGCTGTACGACGACGCCAAGCGCCTGAGCCGCGTCGCCATCGCCCACCCCGAGGGCTTCCCGCTGGCCGTGGCCAACATCTACTGCGACCTTGCCGATGCCATCCGGGGCGAAAAGCGCGACGGCTTGCCCACGGCCCCCAGCGGTCTGCGCTCGATGGCCGCCGTCCACACCGCCGTGGCATCGGCCAGGGCCGGAGGCCAGTGGATGGACGCCCGCCCGCCGATGTTCCGCTAGGGCAGGGCGCGCAGGGTCTGCCGCTCGACCACGTGGCAGGGGAACAGGCGGGTCTCCGGTCTGCGGTCCGGCGTCTCGCTGGCTTCCACCACCAGCTCGATCGCCGCGTCGATGATCTGCGCGACGGGCTGGCGGATTGTCGTCAGTCCGATCATCTGCCAGCGCGCCATCTCCATATCATTCAGGCCGATCAGCCCGACATCGCCCGGTACGGACAGGCCCGCTTCCTGCAGCGCGCTCAGGGCACCCACCGCAAGCAGGTCGTCGCCGCAGAAATAGGCCTCGGCCGGGGTGTGCTGCAAAAGCCGCTGCATCTCGGCCCGGCCCGCGTCGAAGGTGTATTCGGTCGCAAAGCTTGTGCTGGCACTGACCTGCGGGTGGGCGGCCAGTTCCGCCACGAACCCCGCCATCCGGTCTTGGGTCGACGTGGCAGTCCTGGGACCGCCAAGGAAAGCCACTTGCCGATAGCCGCGGTCCACCAGCGTCTTTGCCGCCATCCGACCGCAGGCGACATTGTCGATCCCCACCACATGCACATCCGGCGCCGTTGAATACCGTCCGAAGGCATGGACGACCGGCAGTCCAGCCGCCTTGAAAGCTTCGGCAAAGCTCGGCGGAAGGGTCGAGGAGGCAACGATGACCCCATCGACCGAATACTGCCGCAGCATCCGCACTGAAGCCGCAGGGTCCGTCGCATCGCTGAGGTTGACCAGCAGCGGCCGCAGCCCCCGATCCTGCAGGCCCCGGGTGAAAAGGTCGAACACCTCCAGGATCAGCGGATTGTGGAAATTGTTGGCGATCAGCCCGATCAGCTTCGTTCGCCCCGTCGTTAGGCTGGACGCCAGCGCATTCGGGGCATAGCCCAACTCGCTGGCCGCCTTCTCGACCTTGGCCCGCGTCTTGGCCGAGACCGACGCCCCGTCGGTGAAAGTGCGCGACACTGCCGACCGCGACACCCCGGCCCGCTCTGCCACCTCTTTCAGTGTCACGCCCATTCCACGCCCGCACATCCTTGACCGCAGGACACCACCCGCGCAGTTCCACCAACCCAAGCCATGAATGCCGCCCATTGCAAGCGGTTTCGGGACGCGCCCCTTGCGACCGGCGGACCGCGAGAGCCCGATTTCGTCTCCCACCGCCCAACCCGGCGTGGTAAGGGCTGGGATGGGCCGGGGGCAACGGGTTCACGATGGAAGGCAGGCTGAAATCCTGGTTCTGGCTTCTGGCGGCAGGGGCGATCCTGCTTGTCTTCGGGGTCGAGCGCATGGCCAGCCGCAATGCCCTGGGCGACGGTCAGATCCGCGCCGAGACGACGCTTCGTCAGACGGTGAACGCGCTTGAAAGCCACCTGCGCCGGTTCGAGGCCCTGACTGCCCTTCTGGCCTAGGACGATGATATTCGCGCGCTGCTTGCCAACCCCTCGGATCCGGTCCGTATCCGGGCGATGAACCGCTGGCTGGCCGAGACGAATGCGCTGATCGAAGCCTCGGACCTTTACCTGATCGACTTGGCAGGGGACACCATCGCCGCGTCGAACCATGCCCGGCCCGACAGCTTTGTCGGCCAGAACTTTTCCTAACGCCCCTATTTCACGGCCGCTCGCGATGGCGGGTCGAGCCGCTATTTCGCGCTTGGCACGACCTCGGGCGTGCGGGGCTACTACTTTGCCTCGCCGGTCCGCGATGGGGCAGGGCGGGTACAGGGGGTGCTGGCCCTGAAGATCGGCGTCGACGGGATCGAGGCCGGCTGGCTTGCCCGCGACTACCGCATCCTTGTCACCGACCCCGAGGGCGTCGTCTTCATGTCGACCGACCCAGGTTGGCTTTACCGGGGCTTCCTTCCCCTGACGCCCGACCGGAGCGAGCGGCTGGCGGCGACCCGTCGGTATGCCGACGCCGTCCTAGGGGAACTCCGCGTCACGGAAACGACGTCGGATGGCGTGGCCTTGATGCGGCTGGACGACGGGGCGGGGCTGCCGCACGAATACATCTCGACGGCGACGCCGATGCCCCGGGCCGGCTGGACCGTCCGCGTCCTCCTCGACGCCGCGCCGATCCGTGCCCAGGCGCGGCTGGCTGTCTTGGCCTTCGCGCTTCTTCTGCTTGTCGGCCTCCTCCTGGCCTGGACCCTGGTGCAGCGCCGTGCGCGGCTGGCCGAACGACTAGGGATTCAGGCGGCCGCACAGGCCGATCTTGAACGCCAGGTGGCCGAGCGGACAGCAGACCTTACCCGCGCGAACAGCGACCTTCACCGGATGCAGGCCGACCTCGTGCAGGCGGGCAAGCTTGCGGCCCTTGGGCGGATGTCCGCGGCCCTCAGCCACGAGATCAACCAACCCCTCGCCGCCGCCCGCAACTATGCAGACAGCGCGGGCCTTCTGATCGACCGGGCCGATCTGCCGCGCGCCAAGGAAAACATCGGCCAGATCCTGTCGCTCATCGACCGCATGGCCGCCATCGCCCGGCATCTCCGCAATGTCGCCCGTAAGCCGAACGAGCCGCTCAAGGTCGTCGACCTTGGTGCCGTGGTGCGTGGTGCGTGACGCGCTTGCGATTGCCGAGGCCCGGCTGGCGGCCGCCGGGGCCGAGGTTACCCTCGACCTTCCAGCCAACCTTCCCAGAGTCCAAGGCGGTCCGGTGCGGCTTCAGCAGGTGGTCGTCAACGTCCTGTCCAACGCCGCCGATGCGGTTGAAGGGCTGTCCGACCGCCGCATCGATCTCACCGCCTGCGTCGATGGCGATGACGTGACCCTGACGGTCCGCGACCACGGGCCGGGGGTCGCACCTGCCATTGCTGACCGCATCTTCGACCCCTTCTTCACCACCAAGCAGGTAGGTTCCGGCCTCGGGCTTGGCCTGTCGATCAGCTACAACATCATGAAGGACTTCGAGGGCGACCTCCGCGTCGCCAACCATCCTGACGGCGGCGCGGTCTTCACTCTGGTCCTGCGCCCAGTCCGCGCCGGGGCACTGGCCGCTGAATGAAACAGACCGTCCTTCTCATCGACGACGACCAGGCGATGCGCCGGTCGACCGAACAGGCGCTGGAACTGGCGGACTTCACTGTCCAGTCCTTCGCCAGCGCCGCGTCCGCCTTGCTGCTGATCGGGCCGGGCTTCACCGGCGCCGTGATCTCGGACATCAGAATGCCCGGCATGGACGGAATGACCCTTCTGGAACGCCTGACGCTCTCGGACCGCGATCTCCCCGTCATCCTGATCACCGGCCATGCCGAGGTCAGCCTTGCCGTCGAAGCGATGCGGCGGGGGGCCTATGACTTCATCGAAAAGCCCTTCACCACGCAGCGTCTCGCCGCCACCCTGCGCCGTGCGCTGGAGCGCCGGGCACTGGTGATAGAAAATCGCCGCCTCCGCGCCGTGGCGGGCCAGCGTGACGACCTTGAGGCGCGGCTTCCGGGCCGCAGCCCCGCCGTGATCGACCTCCGCCGCCTGGTCAGCACCCTTGGTCCCTCCGAAGCGGATGCGCTTGTCATCGGGCCAACCGGCGTGGGGAAAGAGATGGTGGCGCAGGCGATGCACGACCTGTCACCGCGTGCGGGAAAACCCCTCATCGCGATCAATTGCGCCGCCTTGCCTGCGCAACTGATCGAAAGCGAGCTTTTCGGCCATGAGGCCGGGGCCTTTCCGGGGGCCCTGCGCGCCCGCTTCGGCCGTTTTGAACACGCGCGCGGCGGCACGATCCTTCTGGACGAGATCGGCTCGATGCCCCTCGACCTCCAGGTCCGGCTTCTGCGCGTGCTGCAGGACCGGGTCATCACCCGGCTCGGCTCGAACGACCCCATCGCGCTGGACGTCCGGTTCCTTGCCACCTCCAAGGCCGACCTCGCCCAGGGCGCCGCCCAAGGAACCTTCCGACAGGACCTCCTCTACCGCCTTGCGGTCGCCACCATCCGTGTCCCCCCGCTTGCGGACCGGCGCGAGGACATAGCCCTCCTCTTCCTGCAACTCGTCCGCGAGGCCGCCGCTCGTCACGGCGCCCCGGACCGCACCCCCGACCCCGAACTCCTGGCCGACCTTTCCGCCCGCGACTGTCCTGGCAATGTGCGCGAGTTGCGCAATGCCGCCGACCGTTTCGTCCTCGGTCTCGACTGGATGGAGGGGACGGGACCGGAAGCCCCTCGCCTTGCCTGGAACTCTTCCCCCGGCTTGCCACCCGGCCTGAGGCGTTCCCCGATGCGCGGCTCACCCTCTAGCCGCATGAGGCGCCCGTGCTTGTTGCCGGTCAGGTCCGCCGCCGCAGTTCAGGCCAGACCCGACAGATGCAGGACAAGGCCCAGCCCGGCCGCCCCGGCCAGCACCGTCGCCATGCCCAGCTTCAGCCGGAGCACGGCGATGATCGCCAGGGCCGACAGGCCCGCCGCCACCCAGTCGATCGACCCTGCCACCGGCAATTCCATCGTCAACGGGCCGAAGTCGACCCATGCGGTCTCGCGCCAGACCACGTGGATCGCGAACCACAGGGCCAGGTTCAGGATCACGCCCACCACGGCCGCAGTGACGGCGGACAGCGCCGCCGACAGGACCACGTTGCGTCGCAGCCCCTCCATGAACGGCGCACCAAGGAAGATCCACGCAAAGCAGGGCGCGAAGGTCACCCAGGTCGTGAGCAACCCGCCCAGCGTTCCGGCCAGGTAAGGTTGCGCCCAGCCCGCCTCGCGCAGCGCGCCCATGAAGCCGACGAACTGCAGCACCATGATCAGCGGCCCCGGCGTGGTCTCTGCCATGCCAAGACCATCCAGCATCTCGCCCGGCTCAAGCCAGCCATAGGTCCCCACCGCCTCCTGCGCGACCCAGGCCAGGACGGCATAGGCCCCGCCAAAGGTCAGCACGGCAAGCTTCGAGAAGTAGGCGGCGATGTCGGCAAAGACGCTGCCCGGGGCCAGAAGCAGGATGGCCGCGACGGGCAGAAGCCACAGGACAAGGGCCGCCATGCCCGCGCGCAGCGCATCGCGCCGGGCCGACGGGGGGAGGGTCACTTCCTCGCCAAGAAGCGTCTCGGCATCGTGGACATGGGACGCGCCCACCGCCGCATGGCCGCCCGCGCTCTGGAATGCGGCAATTCCGGCCTTCGCCCCGGCCCAGCCGATCAGCGCGGCAGCCGCGATGATCGCCGGGAACGGCACCTGCAGCGCGAAGATCGCCAGGAACGACGCAGCCGCGATGGCGCGCATCGCGGTGTTGCGCAAGGCCCGCCGCCCGACGCGCACCACCGCCTGCAGCACGATGGCCAGCACGGCTGCCTTCAGCCCGAAGAACAGCGCCGAGACGACACCCACCTGCCCATAGGCCGCATACACCCAGGACAGCCCCATGATCGCCACGACACCCGGCAGGATGAACAGAAGCCCCGCCACCAGCGCACCGCGCACCCCATGCATCAGCCAGCCGATGTAGGTCGCGAGCTGCTGCGCCTCGGGACCGGGCAAAAGCATGCAGAAATTCAGCGCATGCAGAAACCTTCCGTCGCCAAGCCAGCGCTTCTCCTCGACCAGCACCCGGTGCATCACCGCGATCTGCCCGGCCGGTCCGCCGAAGGACAGGGCCGCGATCCTGGCCCAGACGCGGGTGGCCTCGGCCAAGGTCGGATGGTTCGGACGGTCGGTCATTTCGCCGTCGCTCCCTGCGGCCAATCAAGGACTGCCTCGGTCGCATCCCGCGCCCTGGGTGTGCCGGTTAGATTGGCAAGCTTGTTGCGTTCTATTGCATTCGGCGCAGGCATCCGCAGTCCTTAGGCTGGTTGTGTTTCATATCTGTGAAACGCGACCTTCGGCTGACGCCTGTCGGGGAGCGCGCTATCCCCATTACGAATGTGTCGCAATGGCCCTTCGGATTGTCAATGCTCAGCGCCGCGCGCCTGGTGCTGCAGGTCACAGGCGCTTTGGATACTGCCCTGCTGGAACGAAGACAGCGGTGACAGCACCCGACAAAACACTTGCCGGAAAGGAAAAAAAGCGCAAGGTTCCGCCCGACGCATATCGCTAGGAACCGGTCCGGACCAACCTCGCAAGACGGGTACCTGCGGGTCAGGGTTGGCAGCTGAAAAGAACGATTGGGCCCCGGCGCAGCCCGGATGGCAGAGAAGATTATGGATCGATCCGGGCCGCAACGGACGGATTGCAGCACAGGGCCGCAAGGCATGTAGGTTGGCAAAGCATGAACTTTTCCGGATGACCCCAGCCCCAGCATCACTGCCTGCCACTGTTGCCCAAGGCGCTGTCGCCAGGGCTGCGGCCCGCCATTGGGACGTCATCGTCATCGGCACGGGTGTCGGGGGCGGGCTGGTCGGTCGCCGCATGGCCGAACGCGGCCTTTCCGTGCTTTTCGTCGAGAAGGGACCGCTCGGCCACCGGACCGAAGGGCAGGACCTGCGGGCAGACCTTTCGGACTACAGGGCGCGCCAGGCCCGTGGCTTCTGGCCCACCCCGATCGAGACTCGGATCGCCGGGGAAGGGCCGCAGCGCTTCTTCGCGCCGCTTGGCAGCGGGGTTGGCGGCTCGTCGGTGTTCTACGCCGCGGCGGCCGAGCAGCCCGAACGCCACGACCTCGAGACGACCAGCGCAATGCCCCATCCGACCGGCGGCTGGCCCGTTGGCTTCGACAGTTTCCGGCCCTATTTCGTCCAGGCGCAAGAGGCCCTGTCGATCCGGGGCGAGAAGGACCCCCTCTCTGACCTGCCCGGCCCCGCCTTGGACGCACCGCCCCTGACCGAGGCCGAAGCGCGAATGTTCGACGACTTCCGCGCGGCGGGACTTCACCCCTACCGCGCGCATGAGGCGCTGCGCAGGCTGCCCGGCTGCACCGACTGCCTTGGCCGCAAGTGCCCGCGCGCGTGCAAGATGGATGGCCGCTCGGCTGGGGTCGAACCCGCGCTGGAAACCGGGAATGCGACGCTTCTGCCCAACTGTGCGGTCGAGGAACTGATCGAAGGGCAGGGCCGCATCACCGCCGTCCGCGTCCGGGCCGAGGGACGTGACCACCTGCTGCAGGCCGACGTCTTCGTGCTGGCCGCCGGCGCGCTGAACTCTCCGAACCTCCTGCTGCGCTCGACCGGCAAACATGCAGCGGGCTGTGCGAATTCCAGCGGCTGTGTCGGTCACGGCCTCATGTTCCACCTGTCCGAGATGGTGGCGCTCTGGCCCCGGCGCGGCAGTCCGGCCGTGGGTGCCACCCGCACCTTGTCCTTCCGCGACCTCTATACCCACGAAGGCCAGCGGCTGGGCCTGGTACAATCGATGGGCGTTGCCGCCGACTACGGGCAGATCGCCGGGCATCTGAAGGGCATCCTCGCGCGCAGCCGGCTGCGCCGGGTGCCGGGTGCTTCTCGCGTGGCTACGTTGGCCGCCAAGATCGGTGCGGATGTCTTTGGCTCGGCCACCGTCCTTGTCGGGCTACTGGAAGACCTTCCCTATGTCGATAACCGCGTCGAACCGCATCCCGATGACCCCGAGGTCCCGCTGATCCATTACACCATCTCGGACGAACTTAAGGCCCGCCGCGCGCTCTTCCGCCAGGCGATGCGTCGGACACTCGGCCAGCACCGGATGATGCTCCTGAACTTCGGGCCGTCCCTCAACTTCGGTCATTCCAGCGGTACGCTGCGCTTTGGCTCGGACCCCGCCACCTCGGTCCTTGATGTGGATTGCCGGGCGCATGACCTGGACAACCTCTATGTGGCCGACGCCTCCTTCATGCCCACCTCGATGGGGGTCAACCCCAGCCTGACCATTGCCGCCAACGCGCTGCGGGTGGGGGACATTGTCGCGACGCGCCTTGCCGCCACCCGGCGCATTGCCAGTTGATGCCGAACGGAAGTCCCATGCTTGAGCTTGCCGAAATCGCCGTGATCACCGAAGCAAGCTGGGGCCTTGGCAAGGAACTGGCGCTGGCTCTGGTCCGCCGCGGCATCGCCGTGGCCGGGATCGCGCGTGATCCATTCCAGGCCGAGGGCGTCCTCTCCGTCACCGCCGATGTCCGCCAGTCCGACCAGGTTGCCCGCGCCTTTGACGAAATCCGGGACCGGCTGGGCGCGCCGACGATCCTGATCAACAACGCGGAAACCTATCCCGACCGTGACATCCTGGATGAGACGCCCGCGTCCTTCATGGACACCGTGCAGCTCAATCTGGGCGGGGCCTTCAACTGCTGCCACGAGGTTCTTCCCGCGATGGTGGCAAATGGATCGGGCCGGATCGTCAACGTTGTGACCTTCGCCGACGTTAGTCCGGCCCCGCTGGCCGCCGGATATTCCGTGTCCAAGGGCGCCTTGCGCATCCTGACCCGGGCGCTGGTCGCCGACCTTGGCGACCGCTTCCCCGGCATCGTCGTCACCGACTGGGTTCCGGGCACCCACCAGCCGCGCAAGGGCATCCCCGATGGCGTCGACCCGGCCTTGGCCGCCGAATGGGGGGCCAAGCTTGCGCTGATGCGGCGCGCCGATCTCAACGGGCGCGTCTTCCTCCGCGACCGCGAGCACCAGCCGCCCCGTTCGCTGAAGGGGCGGGTCAAGGACCGGGTGCTGGGGCAGGGGCGCGCGCGAATCCGGCTGTGATACGCCAGCGGTCTGCACAAATCTTGAGCATGTGGTCATTGCCTTGGCTATTTCTGCAACGCGGGACTTTTCCGGGCGGCGGGGCTCTGCTCTAGTCGCCTTGTAGGCAGTGCCCGGGGGACACGAGTGTCGCAGTTCAACGAGATGTTTCAGGGGGCCGATGTCCGTCCACCCTATGCGCGGCTGCAGGACTGGGTGGGGCAGATGCCTCAGGAACTTCGCAGCCTGAAGCAGGCCGAAGCCGAGGCCCTGTTCCGCCGGATCGGCATCACCTTCGCCGTCTATGGCGAGGGGGGCGACCCCGACCGGCTGATCCCCTTCGACATGTTCCCGCGCGTCTTTTCCGGCAGCGAATGGGCGAAACTGGAACGCGGCATAAAGCAGCGCGCCCGTGCCCTGAATGCCTTTCTGGTCGACGTCTATGGCCGGGGCGAGATCATCCGCGCGGGCCGCATCCCCGCCCGCCTGGTCTACCAGAACGAGGCCTATGAGAAGGCCGTCGCCGGGTTCGTGCCCCCAAAGGGCGTCTATTCCCACATCGTCGGCGTCGACATCGTCCGCACCGGCCCCGACGACTTCTTCGTCCTCGAAGACAACTGCCGTACACCCTCGGGCGTCAGCTACATGCTTGAAAGCCGCGAGATCATGATGCGGATGTTCCCTGACCTGTTCCGCGAGAACCGGATCGAACCCGTCGACACCTATTCCGACAAGCTGCGTCGCACCCTCTCCAGCGTGGCACCCGCCAAGTGCAAGGGTGACCCTACTGTGGTGATCCTGACGCCCGGCCATTTCAACAGCGCCTCCTACGAACACTCGCTGCTGGCCGACCTGATGGGGGTGGAACTGGTCGAAGGCCAGGATCTCTTCGTTGACGGCGAATACGCCTACATGCGCACCACGGAAGGCCCGCAGCGGGTGGACGTGATCTACCGCCGCATCGACGACGCCTATCTCGACCCGCTCTGCTTCCGCCCGGACTCCATGCTGGGCATCCCCGGCCTGATGGATGTCTACCGCTCGGGCGGTGTCTCGATTTGCTCGGCCCCCGGGGCAGGGGTCGCCGACGACAAGGCGGTCTACACCTACGTCCCCGACATGGTCCGCTTCTACCTGGGCGAGGAACCGATCCTGCAGAACGTCCCCACCTGGCAGTGCGGCAAACCCGACGATCTTGGCCATGTCCTCGACAAGCTGCCGGAACTGGTGGTCAAGGAAGTCCACGGCTCCGGCGGCTACGGGATGCTGGTCGGACCCAAGGCCACCAAGGACGAGATCGAACGGTTCCGCGCGAAACTGATCGAGGACCCCGGCAACTACATCGCCCAGCCCACGCTCGCGCTGTCCACCGTCCCCACTTTCGTCGAGGAAGGCGTCGCCCCCCGCCACGTCGACCTGCGGCCCTACTGCCTTGTCGGCGAACGCATCGAACTGGTCCCAGGCGGCCTGACCCGCGTCGCGCTGAAGGAAGGATCGCTGGTGGTGAACTCGTCGCAGGGCGGCGGGGTCAAGGACACCTGGGTCCTGGCGGAGTGACAGCATGCTAAGCCGCACCGCCGACAACCTCTACTGGATCGCCCGCTACATGGAGCGTGCCGACACGGTCGCGCGCCTGCTGGAAGTGGGGTCCCGCATCAGTCTGCTGCCAAGCGCGCAAGGCTACCGCAGCGAATGGGACAGCCTTCTGCAGGCCACCGGCATGGCCCATGCCTTCGCCCAGAAATACGGCGACCCGGTTCAGCGCAACATCGAAAGCTTCCTCTTCTTCGACCGCGACAACCCGTCCTCCATCGCCTCCTGCATCACCGCCGCGCGGGAAAACGGCCGCATCGTCCGTACCGCGTTGACCACACAAGTCTGGGACGCGCTGAACACCGCTTTCCAGGAGTTGAAACAGCTTGAACGCGAGGAACGCTCTCACCTTGAACTGTCCCGCCTGACCGACTGGACCATGCGCCACGCCGCCATGCTGCGCGGTGCCATCGACGCCACGCTTCTGCGCGACGACGGGTTCAACTTCCTGAACATCGGTTATTACCTGGAACGCGGCGACAACACCGCGCGCCTGATGGACGTGAAGTACTACGTCCTTCTCCCCCGTATCGATTTCGTCGGCTCCGGCCTCGACAACTATCAGTGGACGACCCTTCTGCGCGCTATGGGGGCGCAGCGCGCCTTTCACTGGGCCTATGGCGGCGACGTCACCGCGATGAAGATCGCCGACTTCCTGATCCGCAACCCGCAGTCGCCCCGGTCTCTGGCCACCTGCACTGCGGGCCTGATGAACCACCTCGGCCGACTGGCCAAGGCCTACGGTCGCGAGACCGAGGCCCAGGACAAGGCCCGCCGCCTTGCCGCCGGGATCGAAAGCGCCACTGTCGAAGCGATCTTCGACGAAGGCCTGCACGAATTCCTCACCCGCTACATCGCCGAGGCCGCCACCCTCGCGATATCCATCCATGACGCCTATCTCAGCGGAGAGATGCGCTGATGCGCCTGACCGTCGACCATGTGACCCGCTACAGCTATGACCACCCCGTCCGCTCGGTGGTGCAAAGCCACCGGCTGGCGCCCGCGAACCATGCCGGCCAAAAGGTCATCGAGTGGGAGGTCACCGTTTCGGGCGGCACCAAAGGGTCGCGCCACCGTGACGGCGCGGGGGACCTGATCCAGGCCTGGACCGTCGCGGGTCCCGTGACCGAGGTTGTGGTCCAAGTCCGCGGTACGGTCGAGACCGAGGACCTCGCCGGCGTTCTGCGCGGCCACCGTGAGACTGTGGCGCCCGACTGCTACCTGCGCGACACCCTGCCCACACGTCTTGACGTGGCGCTGATCGCGCTGGCCGACAGCGCCACGGCCGCCGATACCCTGTCGCTTGCCCATGCGCTTTCCGCCGTTGTCTCTGACGCAATCGCCTACCGGCCCGGCGTGACCCATGCCCACACCACCGCCGCCGAGGCGCTGGCGCTTGGCGAAGGGGTCTGCCAGGACCATGCCCATGCGCTGATCGCCTGTGCCCGCCATCGCGGAATCGCCGCGCGCTACGTCTCGGGCTACCTTTCGGCCAACGAAGACGGCTCCGCCCACGAGGCTGCCCATGCCTGGGCTGAACTCTACATCCCCGGCCTTGGCTGGGTTGGCTTCGACCCCGCGAACCGTTGCTGCCCGGACGCCCGCTATATCCGCCTCGGCTCGGGCTTCGACGCCCAGGATGCGGCACCGATCCGTGGCATCGCACGCGGCGGCGGGCATGAAGATATGGATGTGACGGTTGCGATCCTGCAGGCAGCCCAATAGGCTGCAGCCGCAAAGGGCGGGTCCGGAACCGGGCCCCGGACCGAGGGACGACGAATGACCTACTGTGTGGGCCTCCTGCTAAACGAGGGCATGGTGATGCTGTCGGACACCCGCACCAACGCGGGTCTCGACAACATCTCGACCTACCGCAAGATGTTCACCTTCGAGGAGCCGGGCGAGCGTGTCATCGTCATCATGACGGCGGGCAGCCTGTCGGTGACGCAAACCACGATCGCCCAACTGCGCGAAGCGATCGAGGATCCCGAAGCCACGCCAGAAACCTCGATCATGCTGGCGCCGACACTGCTCAAGGTGGCAGAGATCGTCGGCAACAAGCTGGCCGAGGTGCGGGCCGAGATCGACCACAAGCTGTCGGCCGCTCAAGGCGCTAGCGCCAGCATGATCGTCGCGGGACAGCGCAAGGGCGGGGCGATGCGGATGTTCCTTATCTACCCGGAGGGCAACTTCATCGAGGCGACCGAGGACGCGCCCTTCCTGCAGATCGGCGAGCACAAGTATGGCAAGCCGATCCTCGACCGCGTGGTCAAGCCCTCGACCAGCCTGTCGGACGCGCAGAAGGCGGTCCTTCTGTCGATGGATTCGACCTTGCGCTCGAACCTGTCGGTGGGCATGCCGCTTGACCTGGCGGTGATCGAGCGTGACGCGCTGAAGGTCACGCTCCGCCGCCGGATCGAGGCGGGCGATCCCCAGTTCCGCGCCATGTCCGACGCCTGGTCGACGGCGCTGCGGGAAGGCTTCGCCAAGATCAGCATCTGACAGGCAGGTGCCGCCTCAGTCCGCGTCCCCCGCCACCTGGCTCAGAACCTGCCCCCGTCCGCGCCGCCGCATCAGCATCGGCACCACAAGGAATATCGCCGAGATCCCCAGCAGCGTGGCCGACACCGGGGTGGAGACCAGCGTCGTCCAGTCGCCCTGCGCAATCGCCAGCGCCCGGCGCAACTGCTGTTCGGCCATCGGCCCAAGGATAAGCCCGACAACCACGGGTGCGATGGGATAGCCGTAAAGCCGCATCCCGTAGCCCATCAGCCCGAACAGGATCAACATTCCCAGTTCGACGGGCGACGGGTTCACCCCGATGGTCCCCAGCGTGGCGAAAAGCAGGATGCCACCGTAAAGCCAGGGCCTTGGGATCGAAAGCAGCTTGATCCACAGCCCGATGAGCGGCAGGTTCAGGACCACCAGCATCAGGTTGGCGATCAGAAGACTGGCGATCAGGGTCCAGACCAGCTCGGCGTTCATCACGAACAGCAGCGGCCCCGGCTGCAAGCCGAACTGCTGGAACCCCGCCAGCATGATCGCCGCCGTCGCCGTCGTGGGCAGGCCAAGCGTCAGAAGCGGCACCAGCGTCCCCGCCGCGGCAGCGTTGTTCGCAGCCTCCGGTCCCGCAACGCCCTCGATGGCGCCCTTGCCGAACTCCTCGGGGTGCTTCGTCAGCTTGCGCTCTGCCGCGTATGACAGGAATGACGCCACATCCGCCCCGCCTGCGGGCATCGAGCCGATGGGAAAGCCGATGAACGTCCCGCGCAGCCAGGCCTTCCACGACCGCCGCCAGTCCTGGCCCGTCATCCGGACGGACCCCTTGACGCTGTGCATCCCGTCCGACGGCGTCAGCATCGCCGCCACGGCCAGCGCCTCACCGATGGCGAACAGCGCCACGGCCAGCGTCGTCGTCTCGATCCCGTCCATCAGTTGCGGCACCCCGTAGGTCAGCCGCGCCGCCCCCGTCAGCCCGTCGATCCCGACGCAAGCCAGCGCCAGCCCGATGAACAAAGACGTAAGCCCCCTAAGCGCGCTGTCCCCGAAGGTCGCCGACACCGTGACGAAGGCCAGCACCATCAGTGCAAAGTATTCCCGAGGGCCCAGCGTTAGCGCCAGCTTCACCACCTGCGGCGCAAGGAACGCCAGCAGCAGCGTCGCGATCAGGCCAGCAACAAAGCTCCCGATGGCCGCCGTCGCCAGCGCCGGTCCCCCGCGCCCCTGGCGCGCCATCTGGTTGCCCTCGATGGCCGTCACGATCGACGCGCTCTCACCCGGCGTGTTCAGCAGGATCGAGGTCGTCGACCCCCCGTACATCCCGCCGTAATAGATGCCCGCGAACATGATCAGCGACCCCGCAGGGTCCAGGCCATAGGTGACCGGCAGCAGCAGGGCCACCGTCAGCGCCGGGCCGATGCCCGGCAACACGCCGACCGCCGTGCCCAGCGTGACCCCGATCAGTGCGTAAAGCAGGATCATCGGATCCATCGCAGCGGCAAGGCCCTGCATCAGCAGCGAAAAGCTTTCCATCCCTCAGCCCCTGAAGATCAGCCGCTCCAGCGGACCCGCTGGCAGGTTCAGTTGAAGAATCCGGTCGAAGACCCCGTAAATCACCAGGGCCAGAACCATCCCCACCGCCACAGCCTTCCAGAGCGGCGTCTGCCCGAACCCCCGCGCCGTCATCCCGAACAGGATCGCACCCGAGATCACGAAGCCCGCCACATGCAGAAGCGCCAACTGCAACCCAAGGCCGCCCAGGATCCAGAACACCGGGGCAGGGGCCTGACGTGGCGGCTTCGGCAGATCGCCCCGCAGTCCGGACATCACCGTCAGTACCGACAGCACCAGCAACCCATAGGCGATGATCCGCGGCACATCACCAGGACCCACACCGGCATAGCCGCCGTCCTGCTTCAGCCCCGCCGCATCGACCAGAAGCAGCGCGGCAAGCCCGGCAAGCCCCGCCGCAATGACGAACGCCGCCCCACGGGGGCGGCGTTCCGGGGACATCCCCTGGCTCATTTCACCAGGCCGATGTCGCGCAGCACACCTTCGGTCGCTGCGGTGTCGGCCTCAAGCTGCGCGGCAAAGGCGTCACCCGCGAGATAGGTGTTGGTCCAGCCCTTGTCGGCCAGCATCTTCGTCCAACCGGCGCTCGCGTTCAGCTTCTCGATGTCCGCGCTGATCTTCGCCACCTGCTCGGGCGTCAGGCCCGGTGCCGCGGCGACCATCCGCCAGTTCTCGACCACGACATCGAAGCCCGCTTCCTTGATGGTCGGCGCATCGATGCCCGGCAGCCGCTCGGCGCTGGACACGGCCAGCAGCCGCATCGTCCCGGCCTTCACCTGCTCGGCGAACTCGCCCACCGACGATACGCCCGCCGTCACCTGGTTGCCCAGGATCGCCGCCATCGCCTCGCCGCCGCCCGAGAAGGCGACATAGTTGATCTTGGTCGGATCGACGCCCGCCGCCTTGGCCAGAAGGCCCACGGTGATGTGGTCAGTACCGCCCGCCGAACCGCCAGCCCAGCTGACCGCGCCCGGGTCCGCCTTCAGCTTCTCGACCAGATCGCCCAACGTCTGGATGTCCGAGGCCGCCGGAACCACGATGGCCTGAGTGTCACCCGTCAGCCGCGCGATGGGGGTCACGTCCTTCAGCGTCACCGGCGAGGCGTTGGTCAGGATTGCACCCACCATCACATAGCCGCCGACGATCAGCTTCGTCGGATCGCCCGCGCTGTCGGCTGCGAACTGCGCCAGGCCCACGGTGCCGCCTGCGCCGGGGACGTTGATCACCTCGACGGACGGGGCGATGCCTTCGGCCTGCATCACCTCCTGCATCGCGCGCGCCGTGCCGTCCCAGCCACCGCCGGGGTTCGCCGGGGCCATGATCGTGTAGTCCTGCGCGAAAGCCGGAACAGCCAGCGCGGCCGCAAAGGCCACGCCAAGGATTGCGTGCTTCATATGTCTTTCCTCCCTTGGGCGGCGCAAAGGCCGCGAATCCGCCGGGGTCTCCTCACCCCGGAACGACTCCAGCAAAGCACGGCAACCTGTCACGAACCTGACATGGTCCCCCGGAAGAACCTCTGCCGGCTACTCGCCCCCCTCCAGTGCCGCGTTCCACTGCGCCAGCACCCGGGCCCGGCTCGCCGCATCAAGATAGGCCAGCAGGCCGGGCGACACCGCGACTGGACGCAGCTTCGCCCCCAGCGCCTCCTGCATCGCGGCCGCCGAATCCTTGCCCCTGACCTCCAGACTGACCGCCGGCAACCGCAACCGCTCGGCCAGAACCGTCTGCCCCTCGCGCGACATCAGGAACTCCAGGAACGCCTCGCCCAGGTCTGGATTGCCCGCCGCGCGCGGCACCAGCGCCACCCGGCTGATCACCACGACATAATCGCGCGGCAGCACCAGCCCGATGTCGGGCAGCCGTGCCGCCTGATCCGCCGCATAGGACCCCAGCACGTTGTAGCCCAGCTTCAGTACGCCCGAGTTCACCCCGTCGATCACGTCCTGCGACGTCGGGTAGGTCTGTACTCCGGCCTGTCCCATCGCCCGGACGAGGGGCCAGAGATCGGCGAAATGCTCCTGATCGCGCATGAGATACAGATACCCCACTGCCGACCGCGCGATGTCATAAGTCCCGATTGACCCCTTCGGTGCCGTCTCCAGCCAGTCGATCAGCGCCGCCCGCGTGTCCGGTGGGCCCTCGGGGAACGAGGGGCGATGATAAACGATCACCCCAGGCTCGAAGGTCAGCGCGAAGACCATGCTGCGCCAGGCCGCCCAGTCAGGCCAGGCCGCCGCCCCCGGCACATCCGCCTCGCGCGCATAGCCGTCATTGGCCAGCTTCACCGTCACGTCCATTGCCGAGGAAAAGACCAGGTCCGCCGTGGGCTGGCCTGCGTCGCTCTCGGCCATCACCCTTGCAGCGATCTCTCCGGCCAGAAGGTCCTCGTAGCGCACCGCGACATCCGGCCGAATGGCCTGGAAGGCCTCGATCAGCGGACGTGCCAGCGGGGAATCCAGCGAGGAATAGACCACCAGCTCCCGTTCTCCACCGTCGGGCGCGGGAAAGACCACGACCTCGGCCCGTAGGGGCAGGGCAAGGCAAATCAGCGCTGCGGTCCATCTCCACATGCGGCCAGCCTAGCCGCAGCTCTCTGGCCCCGGCAACTCCCACCGACCTCCCGCGATTCGGCCGCATGACCAAAGCGGTCCATGCGGCCTGATCCTCTGGCGGGAAGCTATACGAAAGCAATCCGCACCCCGGATGCGCCCAGCACAACCTCGATTCGTGATTAATCCTGCGTTTTCCGTAGCCTGTCTCCCGATCTTCGCGCTTCCCGCCAGTCTCCGTTCGCGCTTCCTAAACCAAGGCCACCTGTCCTACGCTCGCCCCATGAGAATCCTGCTTGTCGAGGACGACCTGCCTTTGGCCGAGGCGCTGACCGCGCTCCTCCTCGGCGCGGGCTATGCCGTGGACGTCACCCACGACGGCCTGTCTGCCGAGACTTTGATTGGGGCCGAGCGGTTTGACCTTGTCATTCTCGATCTCAACCTGCCGGAAAAGGACGGGCTCGCGGTCCTTCGCTCCCTGCGGGTAAAGAAAAATCCCGTTCCAATCCTGATACTTACCGCCCGAGGCGAACCTGCCGAGCGCATCGCAGGCCTCGACCTTGGCGCCGACGACTACATGGTCAAACCCTTCGACGTCGGCGAATTCGAAGCCCGGGTCCGGTCGATCCTGCGTCGGCAGGCCGGCCACCATGCCTCGGAACTTCAGATCGGCGCGGTCCGCTTCGACATGGCTGCACGCCGCTTCTCGGTGGGGGATGATGCCCTTGACCTCCCCCCGCGCGAACTGGCGCTGTTGGAACTCTTCTTCCTTCGTGCCGGCCGTGTCGTCGGAAAAGAGGCGATTGTCCAATCACTTACCTCGCTCGACGACTCGCTTTCCGACAATGCCATCGAGCAATACGTCAGCCGCCTTCGCCGTCGCCTCCAACCCCACGGCCTGACCCTCCGCACCGCCCGCGGGCTTGGCTACCTGCTGGAGCGCCCCGTTGGCTGACAGCCCGGCCTCCCTCCGCCGGACGATCCTCGTCTGGCTCGTCCTCGCCACCGCCGCCATCGGCGTCCTCGCGCTTCTCGACACCAGGGTCGAGGCCCTGCGCACCGCGCGCGAGGTGTCGGACCGGGTGCTGATCGGTTCGGCGATGGCCATTGCGGAAGGCGTCAGCGTCGACGCCGAAGGAGGGCTCGCCATCACGATTCCCTTCTCCGCTCTCGATATGCTCTCCTCGACCGCGCAGGATCAGGTCTTCTACCGCGTCGATGGGCCGCAAGGAATTCTGACTGGATATCAGGATCTTGCCACCGCTTCCGTAAGTGCTGGTGCGGAAACCGCGCTCGCTGATGCGACTTACAGGTCCCTGACGATCCGCACCGCCACCCTGTCGCGTGAACTGACCTCGGGCGACGGCACGCTCCCCTTCACGGTTACAGTGGCCGAGACGACGCGCGCCCGCGATGCGCTGGCCCGGTCGATCCTGACCCGGTCCGCACTGCGCATCGCCGGCCTGATCGCCGGGGCCGCCCTGGTCGCCTGGACCGTCGCCACCTATGCCCTGCGGCCGCTCGACCGGCTGTCCCGCACCATCGCAACGCGTGCTCCGCACGACCTGACCCCCATCGAAACCTCCGCGCCCGATGAGCTCCGTCCCGTGGTGGAGGCGCTGAACGGGTTCCTCCTTCGGCTGTCGCGCGCGATGGCGGCGCTGCAGAACTTTGCCAGCAATGCCAACCACCAGATCCGCACCCCCCTGACTGTCGCCCGCACCCAGATTGCCGTTTCGGGTAAATCCAGCGCTTCCAATGCCTTGGAAAAGGCCGACTCGGCCCTCATCCGCATCGAGCGGGTGCTGGAGCAGCTCCTCCTCCTCGCGCGGGTCGAAGCCACCGGCACACGCCCTGCGCTGGCAGAAGTCGATGTCGCCGCCCTGGCGCGTGCGGTCACTGCCGATCTGATGCCGCTGGCGGTGCGTCTGCGTCAGGACCTCGGCTACGACGGCCCGCAACTGGCCACGGCCCAGACCGAAGAAGTCCTCCTTGGCGAACTCTTGCGCAACCTAGTCGGAAATGCGCTGACCCATTGTCCGCCCGACACGATGGTGACCCTGCATCTTGCGGATCACGGGGCGTCGGGCCTTGAACTAAGGATCGCCGACACAGGCCCCCCGCTGGACGCCGCCGCCCTTGCCAACCTGCAAGCGCGGCTTCGGCCGGGGCAAGAGATGCGGTCGGGCACCCGCGGGCTTGGCCTCCACATCGTCGCCGAAATCGCCCAGGCGCTTGGTGCCGGCCTCGCCATTGACCGCGGACCACTCGAACGGGGACTGGTCGTCCGGATCACGCTGCCACTGGGATGAGGTTGGCTGGGGCGCTAGGATTCGAA
>JAIXSA010000145.1 GCA_027484915.1 Paracoccaceae bacterium
CGACTCAGCGCCCTTCTGCGGATCGGTCATCTCCGGATCAGCCATGTCAGAACTCCCATCCCTGAAGCTTGGCTAGCAAAGCCGGATCGCTGGTCACGCCCCCAGCCACCCGCTCGATACATAGAACTTGCGTGCCGATCCGGATCGAATAGGCGGAGCGCAGGCCCGAGACGCGGACGATGCTGCCGCGGGTGCCGGAGTTCAACGTCACTTCGCGGGCCGTCGCATCGACCCCAAAGATCGAAGGCCGAAGACCTGGTGCGAAGGCGAAGTAGGTCGCTTGCCCGTCGTTCCAGATATGGACGGGTTTCAGGGACTCGTCGCCCGACCAGGCATAGCCGATGTCGCGCGATCCTGCGGCCACCGTGCTGCGGGCGGTCCGGCTTTTGCCCGTCTCAGGATAGCGCAGGACGAGCCGATAGGTCGGGTTACGAGACCTGCCCTCGCTGATCGACAGCGAGATCGTGCGCCGCCCGGTATAGATCGTCATGTTGGTCTCGGCCCCGGCGATCAGGGGTTTCACGGAGACCGTGGTCCGGTTCGAGAGCACCTCGACCTCGAAGGCTTCGCTGTCGCCGAGAAGGACGGAATCAATTCGCTCCCCGGCACCCAGTTCGATGGCGGTGTTCACGCGCAGATGCGTGTCGAGGCGGATGACATCGACGGGGTTGTAGAGGACCGACCGGACACGCGCGTCGGCGCCCATCGAAGCCGGGGCGACTTCGGCAGTGGCAACACTCGCGACGCCAAGGGCGCAGGCGAAAGCAAGTCCCGGGAGGAGGAAGGAACGGGTCACGGATTGGTCTCCAGAGTTTCGGCGTCGACGCGGTAGGCCGAGACGGTGAAGCCGAGCGGGTTTTCCCAGACATGTGCGAGGGACCGCTCAGTCTTGGGCTCGAAGGCGAACTCGACCGTCGCGACGAAGGGCTGGGTCACCGGCTCCTGCTTCGTTTTGCGCAATGTTTTCAGGAAACGGATCTGGGCGACGTTCGGCGAGAGGAATGTGATCCGGCGCACGGTCACCGTGACTTCCGCTCCGGGCCCATAGACATCGGGCGGATAGGCAGCATTGCCGCCGCCCTTTGACCAGAGAAGCCGCAGACTTTCCTCAGCCCCACCTGTCGAGCGGCGTTGGACGCTCTCAAGCCGGGCCTGAATGCCGGGAAGGAAGTATCCCTCGCGGTCGGAGACGTAGGCGACGAGAAGGCTCTGCTTCAGCGCCTCCTGATCCTCGATCCCAGTCGGGGCGACCTGCAGGATGTTTTCGGCGTCACCGGTTTGTCGGTCGACGAGGACGGTGAAGACCTGAGTTTCCCGAAGAGGCAGCACGAGGACCAGCGCGGTTGCGAGGATGAGGCTCAGCCCGCCTGCGGCGCTTGCCACGATCCACGCACGCCGAGCCGAGAGGCGGGGCTCCAAAACGAGATCGACATCAAATCCATGTGCCTCCATAGGCGGTCCTCCACTTCTCGAATTCTGGGCCATCAGTTTTTGTCCGGGGTCCGGCTGGCGAGCCGCACTGCGGTCTGGACGGCGGACCGCCCGATCTGTCCGGCGGTATTGCCGTTGAGGCGAGCATCCGAGGGACGGCGACCGCCCGCATCCAATCCAGCCGCTCCCCGGCCCGCGCCGATCCCTGATGCGATGCCGGTGCGCCCATAAGCCTTGGCGCTGTCCGCAGCGCGGAAGGTCGAGGTTGCGACACTGCCGAGACCGGTCGCGGTCGACGCGAGGGACTGCGCGATCGTCGGCACCATAGCCATGAGACCGGTGCCGAGCATCATGACCACAACGAAGCTCAGGACATCGCCGATGGTTTCGACCGAGGCGACCGAGGCCGGGGTTAAGTCCTCCGCGATGTAGATCGTGAAGGCCGCCATGCCGGACGTCAGCATTGGATAAAGAGCGAAGCCGAGGGCGAGGTTCACCCACCGGTCGAAAAGCGGGGCAGTCACCTTGAAAAGTGTGCACGCAATCGCGACGGGTGCGAAGATCACTAGGACGCCGATCATGATCTTCGCGGCCGAGATCACGATGATCGACACAGTCGCCATGAGAGCGGCGACAAGAAACATCAGGAGACCCGCGAGGGCGCCGGTGATGTAGCTGCCGTTCTGGCTGATAGCCTGACCCACATCGAGGGCTTGCAGGTAGAGGGCATCCAGGCCCTCATAGAGATTGCCGGATCCATCCCCAAACGCGTTCATCACCACCGCGCCGATCTCACTCGGGGCGTTGGTCAGAACGCCGTAGACCGAATTGAAGTTGCTCCAGGATGACAAAAATGCCGAGGCCACGGCGATGCGTGCCATCAGGCCGAGCCCGTTGCGAAGGGTCATTGGGACGGCTTGCGCCATCAGGTTTATCCCGACCAATGCCACCACAAGGACCGACCCGACCCGGAAGATCGGCACGATCTCGGCCGCAACGGCATCAAATGCCGTAGCGCCAACCGCAGTTGCGGCGGCATCGACCTGGGTCAGAATGTCGGCGATGATGGCCATGGATCACTTGGCCCGGCAGCTTTGCTCGAGGTCTCGAAACCGCGCTTCGGTCGCGCGCCGATCTTCATCGCGGATGCGTTCCAGCGTTGGACGGTCGGCATCAGTCAGTTCCGATGTTGACTTGCCCAACTCGGCCGCGACGAAGGAGTCGAAGCTGAAGCCGTCGAAGAGGCAAGCGCAGGATCCTTCTTCAAGCTGCCGCGACATGGCCACGCGGAAATAGGCTTGGCGAGCCACTGCGCGGAACTTCCAATCGGTGATCCCTGCGGATAAGTTGATCACCTCTTCGCAGGAAGGCTTGTCAGCGGCTGCGAAGATCCCGGTCCCGCGCCGCTGCATTTCGGTAAGGAGGACGAGCGCGGCCTCAGCATCCTGCGCCACCACCGCTTCCCGGGTTCTTTCGGCCAGTTGAACGTCGCTGAGTGAGGTTAGGTCTTCCGCTGCGGCGAAGTTGGCAAGGCAGACGAGCGCAACAAGTGCTGCGACCTGATGAGACACCCGCCGCATCATTCTGCCCCCGAATAGTCGAAGAAGCTCTTTTCCTTGGCCTGTTCCGCCGCCCAATTCACGCCCGTCTGACCGGCGGCCAGTCCTGCAGCTGCGTTCAGCCGCCACATCTGGCCGAGCATGTAGTTGGTCTCGGCGGCCATCCGGGTGTTGAGGTCGATGCTTTCCTTGAGCGTGTCCTGGTTGGCGATCTCGTCAACAAGGCCATCGATCCGCGCGAGGCTTTGGGCGGCTTCCTCGTAGGAGAGCTGCGCCACGCCCATGGCCGTGGCACTTGTGGCAGCGGTCGTCGCGATGAGTTTGTCCTGCGGGTTCTCCGATGACGAGAGCCCAGCAAGGGTTTCCGAGTTTAGTCCGGCCCCTTCCAGCGTGTCGCGCATATACTCGGCTGCCATCTTGTCGCCCATGGTCACATCGCCATCGAGCAGGCTGTCCAGAAGCCCGTCGAAATCCCCGATGGTCAGCGCATCCTGGAAGCCGGAAAGGTCAGTGATCTTGGCCGCGCGCGAGCGCAGGTCTTCCACCGAATTGTAGAGGCTCGCGATTTCGTTGAGGCCCGAGATCGACCCGAGAATGCCTTCGAGATTGGTCAGCTGCTCGAGACCGGTCTCGACCTGCTTCTTCAATTCTTCGATTTGCGCGATCTGATTTTCCGCATCGCGAAGTGCCGCCTGCAACTGCTCGATATTCTTGGCGAGGTTGGTGCCGTCGATAACGGGCACGCCTTGGGCCAGAAGAGGTGATGCCAG
>JAIXSA010000019.1 GCA_027484915.1 Paracoccaceae bacterium
AGAAGGGCGTCGACGTCATCATGATGGCGCCGAAGGGGCCCGGCCACACCGTGCGCGGCGAATACACCAAGGGCGGCGCCGTCCCCTGCCTCGTGGCCGTCCATCAGGACGCGACCGGCAAGGCGATGGAAATCGGCCTTTCCTACTGCTCGGCCATCGGTGGCGGGCGTTCGGGCATCATCGAGACCAACTTCCGTCAGGAATGCGAAACCGACCTCTTCGGCGAACAGGCCGTGCTCTGCGGCGGCCTTGTCGAACTGATCCGCATGGGCTTCGAGACCCTCGTGGAAGCCGGCTACGAGCCGGAAATGGCCTACTTCGAGTGCCTGCACGAAGTGAAGCTGATCGTGGACCTGATCTACGAAGGCGGCATCGCCAACATGAACTACTCGATCTCGAACACAGCCGAGTATGGCGAGTACGTCTCCGGCCCGCGCATCCTGCCGTACGATGAGACCAAGGCCCGGATGAAAGCGGTCCTGAAGGACATCCAGACCGGCAAGTTCGTGCGCGACTTCATGCAGGAAAACGCTGTCGGCCAGCCCTTCTTCAAGGCGACCCGCCGGATCAACGACGAACACCAGATCGAACAGGTCGGTGAAAAGCTGCGCGCGATGATGCCCTGGATTTCCAAGGGCAAGATGGTCGACAAGTCGCGGAACTGATCCCGCGCTGCACAAAGGGCGCCCCTCGGGGCGCCCTTTTCCTTACGGCGCGTCGCGGCGCAGCATCTGCCGCCGCACCTCGGCCACCGGCATCCGCGCCAGCTCCATCCGGCGCACGACCCGCTGCCGCTGTTCCAGCGGGACCAGGAACGCCACGCCGCCGTACTTGCCGTCCTTCGCCAGCGTCGAGACCGGCGCATTCGGGTCCCGCATCCGCTCCTTTGTCCGCTCCTTGCTGATCAGCGCCAGCACCCCAACGGCCAGAAGAGTGAACAGCGACAGGAAGGGCACGATTCCACCATCGAACATCCTTGCCTCCTATGTCAAAGGCACCCCACGGTGCCGTCAGGACACCAACACCCCCTCCGCGGACACGGTTCCGTTTTCCTTTGATATCCGGCTTGTCCTTTGGCACCTTGCCGCCGACAAGCCGAAAGGGGCACCCCACCGATGGCCACCGTCCTCATCCTGATGCCGACCTCCGGCCAGGTCCACACGCCCGCCATGCTCAGCCTGATCGGCCTGACCCAGGCGATGGCCCGGCGAGGGGTCGCCTTCGCGATGAAGACCTGGGAATGGTCCGACCTCGTCATCTCGCGCAACTACCTGATGTCCTATTTCCTCGCGCAGACCAAGTTCACCCACGCGCTCCTCCTCGACAGCGACATGAGCTATCCGGCGCAGCTTTTCTTCGACCTCCTCGACTTCGATGCCGACTTCACCTGCGCCCCATACCCGCAGCGACAGATGCGCTGGCAGGTCTTCCGCAGCCTGATCGAGGCCGAGGCCGCGAAGCCCGAATCCGACCGCGCATCCACAGCCGACCTCCTCGCACGGTCCCTGCGCTACAACGTGGCCGATCTCTATGACGCCGGGCAGCCCTGGCCGGTCGTAAGGCGGGGGGGCTTCCGCAAGGTCCCCGGTGTTGGCACCGGGTTCATGCTGCTCCGCCGCGCGGTGCCCGAGCGGATGGTGCAGACCGGGACGGCGAAACCCGTTCCGGCCTTCAATGGTCCCGGCTATCCCGGTGCCGATTTCCACGACTTCTTCAGCCATCTGCGCGGCCGGGGCGGCGACGTGATGCACGGCGAGGACACCTCCTTCTGCCGTCGCTGGATCGAGGGGTGCGGCGGCGAGATCTGGTGCCACGAGACCGCGATGATCACCCACCACGGCGCGCTTGCCTATCCCGGCGACTATGCGCTTGCACAAAAACCGGGCCAACGCGACTGACGCAGCTTTCGATTGCGCGGCGGGCAGGCGATGTGCCAGCTTCTGCCAGACATTTCATGATCGGGATTTCGACTGGTGAAGATGCTTACCCGGCTTGCCCCGCTGACCGCCCCCGTCCTGCAACGCCTGATCGGCCCCGGCCATCCCGACACCCAGGTCCTGCAACCGGCCGAGACCGTGTCCGTCCGCCCGCCTGCCTGCCTGGACGGAATGCTGGACCGCGTCACCGGGACGGACGAAAACTCAACCCTGGCCTACCACATGTCGGTGGCGCAAGAGACGGTGGTGACCCACGCCCCAGTGATCCGGCAGGTCTGGCGCAATGCCTTGGTCCGTCGGCGCGGCTTTGCCAGCCTGCGGCGCCACGAACGCTACGGCCCGGGTTTCGGCTTGGGCGATCTTGTCGGGCCGCTGACCCATGTGCCGGTGCTGCGCTACGCCCACGGCTGGGTCAGCTGGAAATACTTCGGCCATTGGCTGACCGACGCCATCCCCAGCGCCCTGATCGAGCCCGACACCGGCGCGCTCTGGATGCCGCACGACCCGTCCTGGACGCATTGCCCCGGCTATCTGCAAGCGCTGTCGCTGTCCGCCCTGCCCGACCGGCCGGTCGTCGCGGACGAGTTGATAACCTACCAGGACTTCGGCCAGGGCAGCCACAAGGCCCGACGCTACGCCCGGATCCGCGACCAGTTGCAGGCGCGCTTCGGCAGTCCGGGCGAGACGGCGGTCTATATCCGGCGCGGTCGCACCGGCGCGCCGCGCTGGATCGCGAACGAGGACGCGCTGGTTGACGCCCTCCGCGCCCGGAACTGGCAGGTGATCGACGTTGCCGGCACCTCGGTCGAGGCGATGCAGCACGCGCTTTGCCCTGCCACGGTCGTGGTCAGCATCGACGGCAGCCATCTCGACCACGCCCATCTGTCGCTGCGGCCCAAAGCCCGGATGGTCGTTCTGGTGCCGCAGGACCGCTTCACCCTGCGCCAGGTCGGCCTGTCACGCGCGCATGACGTGGCACCGGGCGTCGTGGTCCTGAAAGGCTCGACCGAGGCCGGGTATCACGCCGATCTGGACGAGATCCTGCGCACCGTGGACCTTGCCCAAGTCTAGACCGTGCTATTCGGCCTGACCCGACCAGCCCTTGCCCGGCGTCCAGGCCCAGAATTCCCCGCCGCCCATCGGATCGGCCTCCAGCACCGCCATTCCGGCCGTGGCCGACGGCGTGAGCTTCTGGCAGGTGGTGACCGGCCCATCTGCAGCGGGCGGCGCGCCCAGCGTCACGGCCCAATAGGCCCGCGCGTCGCCCATGTCGCAACTGTGCGTGCCCGTGACCTCGACCAGCAGAACCGGCTGGCCGATCAGGGCCACGCTGTCCGGATCGCCCGCGAACAGCACGATCTCGACATCGGCGCCGGACAGGACCTCAACCTTGTCTTGCGCACTTCGGCGCAGCGTCAGTGTCTCAAGGTAGCCCGCAACCACGATCTGGACCTGCCAGTCGCCCACGACATGCGCCTCTGCCCGCACTTCGGCCAGCGCAGGGGACGTCAGGACCACCAGACCTGCAACCAGACGGGCCACCCTCATTCGCCAACCCCACGCAGCGCCGCCATCGCCTCGGCAGGCCAAAGTGTCGTGTCAGCGGGCCAGACACGCGGCTCGATCTCGCCCATGACATGCCAGGCGGCAAAGACCCCTTCGGTCGCGGGATGCAGGTAAAGAAAGGCCCAGTCCGCGTCGCAGGTGAATTTCAGACAGGCCTGCCCCAGGTAACCCTCTGCCGTCAGGTCCCCCGACCCAAGGTCCGAGATCCGCTCGGCAAAGACCGGATAATCGTCCCCCAGCCCGCCCTGCAGGGCCGCCAGCACCGGGGCCAGCTTCATCGCATCGACCGGATGTGCCCCGGCCAACGTCGACACCGCCTCCCAGCCCGCGTTGGCGTCGGCACTGAACTCTTCCGGCAAGGCTTCCGTCAGGCCGGAGATCGGGGTCCAGACCCAGATTTCGCCGGGTTCGGACGGCAGGGCTTCGGTCGCAAAGACCAGCGCCTCGGGCTGGACCTGGACGCTGAATTCCCGGCAACTCTCCAAAGGACCGTACAGCGCCGGGGCCGAGCCTTCGGGCAAAGCCAGCACGAAGGGCGCCGCACCGCAGGCATTTCCACCCGCGCCCGCGACGCCGGTCACGACCGTCTGCCCGGCAACCTTCACTGGCGCGTCAAGGAAGATGACCCCGTTCTCGTGCAGAACCTCGCCATCCACGACCAGCGCCGCGCCGCCCATCCCGTCTTCATTGACGGTGATCCGGTGCCCGGCAACCGACGCCTCCTGCGCCTCTGCCGCCGCACCCGACAGCGCCAGCAGCACCCCCGCCACCTGACCGATGATCCGCATGTCCTGCCTCGTTGGCTGCCAACTTCAGCCGCAGATTGCGCCGTCGGATGTCCCTGCGCCAGAGGGGGAAAGCCTGACCTGCCGCGGCCGGCACAATCGTTAAGGCCGCATGAACGCGGCCAGGCAAGTGCTTGAAATTCCTGTACGTCAGAAAGTGTCCACGCGTGGGCAGGCTGGTCAGACCGCAGCCTCCACCGCGCCCACGATCTCGTCCACGACGGCGGCCAGCAGGGCCTCGTCCTCGCATTCAGCCATGACCCGGATCAGCGGTTCCGTCCCCGATTTCCGGATCAGGATGCGCCCCAGCCCCTCGATCCGCTGCTCGCTGGCCCGGATCGCCTCCTGCACCGAAGCCACTTCCAGCGGCTTGGCCCCGGCGGTGAAGCGGACGTTCTTCAGCATCTGCGGAACCGTCGCGAAGGACCGCGTCAGCTCGGACGCAGGCCGCCCGGTCCGCACCATCTCGGCCAGGAACTGCAGGCCCGCCACCAGCCCGTCCCCGGTGGTCGCATAGTCGGTCATCACGATGTGCCCCGACTGCTCGCCCCCCAGGTTGAATCCGCCCTCCCGCATCCGTTCCACGACGTAGCGGTCGCCCACCGCCGTCCGCTCCAGCCGGAGCCCGCGCCCTTCCAGGAACCGCTCCAGCCCCAGGTTCGACATCACCGTGGCGACCAGCGCACCGCCTGCAAGCCGCCCCTCCTCGGCCCAGCGGGCAGCGAGGAGCGCCATGATCTGATCCCCGTCCGCCACGCGGCCCGTCTCGTCCAGGATCATGATCCGGTCGGCATCGCCGTCCAGACTGATCCCGACATGCGCCCCGTGCGCCACCACCGCCTCGGCCGCCGTCTCGGTATGGGTCGACCCGCAGCGGTCATTGATGTTGGTCCCGTTCGGCGCGACGCCCACCGGGATCACTTCGGCCCCCAGCTCCCACAACACCTCGGGTGCCGCACGGTAGGCCGCCCCATTGGCGCAGTCGATCACCACTTTGAGCCCGTCCAGCCGCAGGCCGGTGGGGAAGCTCGTCTTGACGAACTCCTGATACCGCCCGCGCCCATCCTCGATCCGCTTGGCCCGTCCGATGTTCTCGGGCTTGGCCGGCTGGATCTCGCCCTCCACCAGCGCCTCGATCTCGGCCTCGGCGGCATCGGACAGCTTGAACCCGTCCGGCCCGAAGAACTTGATCCCGTTGTCCTGGTGCGGGTTGTGAGAGGCACTGATCATCACCCCCACGTCCGCCCGCATCGACCGCGTAAGGTACCCGACTGCCGGGGTCGGCACCGGACCGAGGAGAAGGACGTTCATCCCCGTCGAGCAGAACCCCGCCGTCAGCGCATTCTCCAGCATGTATCCTGAAAGCCGCGTGTCCTTCCCGATCACCACCCGGTGCGCAGACGACCCATCCCGACGGAAATACCGCCCCGCCGCCGCGCCAAGTTTCAGCGCCAGCTCTGCCGTCATCGGCCAGCTGTTCGCCCGCCCCCGGACGCCATCGGTGCCAAAGAGCTTTCTGGTCATGCCTCAGTCTCCAAATGATCGGTGTTCAATGCCTGCCAAAGACGCAGCGCCTGCCGCGTCTCGGCCACGTCATGCACGCGGACGATCTGTACGCCCTGTGCCACGCCCGCAAGCGCCGTGGCGATGGACCCAGGCGCACGATCCTGCGGATCGGGTGCCCCGCCGATGCTGCCGATGAACCGCTTGCGCGAGGTGCCTAGCAGGATCGCGCAGCCAAGCCCGTGGAACAGCGACAGGCCCCGGATGAGCGCAAGGTTGTGGGCTTGCGTCTTCCCGAACCCGATACCGGGATCAAGGACGATGCGGGCACGGTCGATCCCCAGCGCTTCGGCCCGGGCCAGGCGGGCGGCAAGGGCGTCGTAGACGTCCAAGAGCACATCCGCATACAGCGGATTGTCCTGCATCGTCGCGGGCACGCCTTGGGCGTGCATCAGGACCACCGGGACGGCAGTCTTTGCCACCATGGGGCCAAGCGCGGGGTCAAAGTCGAAGGCCGAGACATCGTTGACGATGGTCGCCCCGGCCTGCAGCGCCGCCTCGGCCACGGGGGCTTTTCGCGTGTCTATGGACAGGGGCGCAGTCAGCCCGCCCTCGCGCAGGGCCCGGATCACCGGGACAGTGCGGGCGATCTCCTCGGCCACGGGAACTTCCGCCGCGCCCGGACGGGTGCTTTCGCCGCCGACGTCGATGATCTCGGCCCCCTTGGCCATCAAGGTTGCCTGCGCAACGGCTGCGTCAGCCCCAAGGAACTTGCCCCCGTCCGAAAAGCTGTCAGGTGTCACGTTCAGGATGCCCATCAGGCGCGGGCGGTCCAGTGCCAGCCCCGCGAAGGCCGGGCGCGTCTCTGTCAGGCGGTGCAGAACCGGCGCAGGGAGCTCAAAGGCAGGAATGATCCGGCCTTTGGCGGCACGGGACAGGACTTCAACCCGGTCGAACCAGCACCAGCCGCCAGCCAACGAAAACGCGCCCGCCGGACGCGCGGGATCGGTCATCGCGATGGGACGGTAATATTCCATGCCCCCGGAGTGGCCGATGGTCCGCCGCTTTTCAAGGGGGAAGCTTCAGGCGCGCCGCACCGGGACGCGGCTTCCTGCCGGGACTGCAACGTCACCGTGAACGACCAGCGCTGTGGCTGACATGGTCTCTGCCAGCCACAGGGCAAGACTGACCGGCTCGGACCCCTTCGGCCCGTCCACCGCGTCGAGCACCAGCTTGGACGGCGCCCAGACCACCGACTGCCCCCGCTTGATCGCCCAGTCGATCTCGGTCCGCGTCGCCACCACCACACAGCGCGGATCGCGCGCAGCAAGCGTCCAGGCATTCTGCTCCATCGCCAGAAGATCCACCCGGCGCTGGGTCGGCTTGTGGCCGGTAACGGGGCGCGGCAGGTCCGGCAGGCCCACGGCTAGGATCAGCGGCAGACCTTCCGAAAGCAGTCCATCCAGCCGCGCCGAAAGGTCCGGTGCCTGGATCGTCGAATTGTCCAGAAAGACGACCAGCGGATGCACGGCTTCCATCCCCTCGGTCTGGACCGGGCGTTCGGCACGGGACCGGACGATTTCCACCCCAAGCGCATAGGGCCCGATGTCCAGCTTTTCGATCCGCACGAAGACCCGCATGGCGGCAGGTTCGGCCAGAATGCGCTCGGCCACCCGCTCGGCCAGAGTCTCCAGAAGGTTCAGCCGTTCCGCGGCAAGTTCGGCATCGATGGCCTCGGTGATCCGGTCGTAAGACAGGATGCGGTCGACGTCATCCTCCAGCGGTTCGGTGACAGGCCGCACCTCGACCACCACGTTGAACCGCAGACGCTGCTTGTGGCCGCGTTCCTTCTGGAAGGCGCCGATATCCGCCTCGACCACATGGTCGCGCAAGCTGATCCGGTCACGCGGAGCAGCCCCGGCCGAAGCCTCTGCCCTATCCTCGGGATGGGCGAAGGCAAGCTCGATGTCGGACATGGTCATGGGCGCCTCCGCTATTCGGCCCGTCTTACCATGCGGCACCGTCAGGCCAAGCGGGAAGGCGTCACCGAACGCGCAATACCCGACATCAGCCCCGGCTGTCGGACTGGCGGTAGAAGAGATGTGCGCCGATCGCCGCCGTCTTGGCAAAGCGCTTGGACCAGCTGGGCTTCACGCCCCGGGTGTGGAAATGCGTCGCCCCATCGGTCAGCACGCGCGGCGCGCCGTCCAGCATGGCCCGCGCGATACGGCCCGCGCGGTCGGCCGATACCTTGTCGCGCATCCGGTCGGCCCGGCCGTCGCAGACGTAAGAGAACTGGCACCCGCCACCACCGCGCTGCTTGACGACGCCGCAGATCGTGCGCGGGTAAAGGGGGCTGTCCACCCGGTTCAGGATCACTTCGGCCACGGCAATCTGGCCGTCCAGGCTTTCGCCCCGGGCCTCGAAATAGATCGCTTCGGTCAGACATTCCCATTGGCTGTCGCCAGTCGGTGCAGGCTGCGCCATCAGCCAGTCCAGGGTCAGTCCATCGGTCATCGTCGTGGCGGGCCGCGGGGTATCCGCACTGTGGTCAAGCTCGGGAGAAAAGGCTGCCGACTGCAGGCCGAACATGCTGGCCGGCCAGCTGGCGTCGGCCAGAGCGGTTGTTGCCGCCAGGGTCATCGCCAGCGCGAGGGTCGCAAGATCGCGTTTCATCTGCTTTATCCGTCTTTGGGGTCGGCGGCGTATCCCCGCCTGTGCAAGCAGTCGGCCACCTAGGGACATTGTTCCCGGGGGTCCACCGCTGTTGCCCAAAAGCCACGGAATTCCATGCTGCATAAGCGAGATGCCGCCGAAAAAAACGGTCTCACTTCCGATAAGTTTGCTATAAAATACTGCTTTTAGACGGCTTTCGCCCTATCGTTGAGCGCAAGGTGTGCTGCCGCCAGCCGCGCCATCGGCACGCGGTAGGGCGAACAGGACACATAATCGAACCCCGCCTGGCGGCAGAAGTCGATGGATTCCGGGTTCCCCCCATGTTCGCCGCAGATGGAAAGTGTCAGGTCTTTCCGCGTCTTGCGGCCCCGTTCGGCACCGATATGCAGCAGCTCGCCCACCCCGTCGATGTCCAGGATGTGGAACGGATCCTCGGGGAAGACTCCCAGGCGGACATAGGTGTTCATGAAGCGACCGGCGTCATCGCGACTCAACCCGTAGGTCATTTGCGTCAGGTCGTTGGTCCCGAAGGACAGGAAGGCCGCGTGTTGCGCGATCTCTCCGGCCCGCAGCGCGGCGCGGGGGGTTTCGACCATGACGCCCAGCTTGTAGTCGAAGCCCGCCCCCGCCTTGGTGCGCACCATCGCGGCCACCGCGTCGATGCGGGTCTTGACCAGTTCCACCTCACGCCGGGCGCTGACGAGGGGGATCATGATCTCGGGCACCACAGGCGCGCCGCGGCGGGCGCTTTCCAGCGTCGCCTCGAAGATCGCCTGGGCCTGCATGTCGTAGATTTCCGGCAGGACGACCCCCAGGCGGACGCCGCGCATGCCAAGCATCGGGTTCACCTCGGTCAGGGCCTCGGCGCGCCGGGTCACCTCGGACAGGGGGCGGTCCAGCGCCTCGGCCAGGTCGCGCAACCCCTCGCGGTCCGAGGGCAGGAATTCGTGCAGCGGCGGGTCAAACAGGCGGATGCAGACCGGCAAACCCTGCATGATTTCAAAGAGCTGCACGAAATCCGCCCGCTGCATCGGCAACAGCCGCGCCAGCGCCGCCGCACGGTCGCCCGGCGTGTCGGCGAAGATCATCTCGCGCATGACGACCAGCCGGTCCTCGTCGAAGAACATGTGTTCCGTCCGGCAAAGACCGATCCCCTCGGCATCGAACTTCCGCGCGGTTTCCGCATCGGCGGGCGTGTCGGCGTTCGCCCGCACCCCGATGTCGCGCACCTCGTCGGCCCAGGACAGAAGCCTGCGGAAACTGTCGTCCAGCGCCGGGGGCAGCATTTCGGCCGCACCGGCCAGCGCCTCACCCTTGGTGCCGTCCAGCGTCACCACCTCGCCCTCGCGGAACACCCGCCCGTCCGCCGTCGTCAGCTTCTTGTCCCGCGTGTCAAGCCGCACTTCCGACGCACCCACAACGCACGGCAGACCCAGCCCGCGCGCGATCACCGCCGCGTGGCTGGTCATCCCGCCCCGTTCGGTCAGCACCGCCGCCGCCGAATGCATGCCGCGGATATCCTCGGGCGCGGTTTCGCGCCGCACCAGGATGCAGGCTTCGCCCCGCGCCGCCGCCGCCTGCGCCGCCGAGGAGGAGAAGACCAATATCCCCGTCGCCGCACCGGGAGAGGCCGCGATTCCCCGCGCGATCACGTCGCGTGCGCCACGCGGATCGACCTGGTGGTGAAGGAGTTCCGACAGCGCCCGGGGTTCCACCCGCAAGACCGCCTCGTCCTTCGGGATGAGCCCATCCTCGGCCAGCGCCACCGCGATCCGCAGTCCCGCCCGGGCGGACCGCTGCACCTTGACCGCATCCAGTACGGCCAGGCGACCATCCTCGATGGTGAACTCGACCTGCATCTCCTCGCGCAGGCGTCGGCGGCAGACCGCGCCATAGTCCACCAGGCGCGCAAAGATCTCGGGGGCCACATCCTCCAGCGACGGACCGCGCGGGTCGCGCGTCAGGTACAGCGCCTCGGTCGTCTTCAGCGCGTCCCGGCCCTGGCTTTGCCCCAGATAGCGCCCGGTGATCTGCGGCTGGCCGGTGACCGGGTCGACGAACTGGATCACGCCGGATCCACTGATCCCCTGCCCGATGCCCTGCGCCATCTCCTGCACGACAAGCCCCAGCGCCGCCTCTTCGGGCGCACCCTTGGCCTGGCGAAGCAGGCGCGCGCTCGTCCCTTCCCAGGCCCGCGCCATCGACCGCAGGACTTCGGACAACTGCCGGGCCGGGTCCTCGGGGAACGGCTCCTCCGTCTCGACCTCGTACTGCCGCAGCGCCTCGCGCAGGGCCCCCGGCCCCGGCTTCAGGCCGTCGAAGACCTCGGGGTCCAGCCGGGCAACGTGGATCGCGTAGGCCTGGACAAAGCGCAGATACAGCGCATCCGCCGCCGTCTCGCCATGCGTCTCGGCCAGTCGGGCGTGGCGCTTGGCGTTGAGCCCGATGTTCAGGATCGTCGCCGGGCCACCCCAATCGGGATTGGCCGGGCTGGGGCGGACGGAAATCAGCGGGCCGTCGCCAAAATTGTCAAGGATTCCAGCGGCATCCACCCCATGCCCGGCGGCGATGGCGCGCACGGTGGTCGAGGGCAGCGCCACGGACTTTGGCACAGGCAGGTCCAGCCGCACCAGCCGCTGCAGGCACTTGGCCCGCCAGCCATGCGAAGCCGTCGCAATCTGCGCTGCGGGCGCGATCTGGACGAATTCGGCGATGGGGTCGTGTTTCTGCACTGCAGCACCTTTTGTTCAGGTGCAGAATACGCCGAAACCCCTGTCAATCAAGCCTGACATGTCAGTTCCGTGACAAATCTTTGGGCAGTCCGCGAAGCAGCGGCTGCGCAGCTCCCCTGCCCTTCGTGGGAAGTGGATAAGGGTGAGGGAACCCCTTACCCCTCGATGCGGCCCAGATCGGCGACGCCGGAACAGATGGCGCGGATGCGGTGCAGAAGGTTCAACCGGTTGCGGCGGACGATCTGGTTGTCGCTGTTCACCTGCACGGCGGTGAAGAAGGCGTCGATCGGCGCCCGCAGGCCCGCCATCGCGGCCATGGCCTTCGGGAAATCCTCGGCTGCCATAGCCGGGGTGATCCCGGCCTCGGTCTTGTCCAGCGCCGCGAACAGCGCGCGTTCCTCGTCCGTCTCGGCAAACTTGATGTCCGCCCCGAAGGAGTATTCGACGCCGTCCTTCGCTTCCGCCTGCGCCAGGATATTGGCGGCCCGTTTGTACCCCTGGATCAGGTTCGCCCCGTCCTCGGTCTTCATCACCGCCGCCAGCGCCTCGGCCCGCTTCACAAGGAGCGTGAGGTCGTCATTCCCAGGCATGGCAAGGCAGGCGTCGATGATGTCGTGCCGGATGCCCTGGTCCTTGAGGTAGACCTTGAGGCGGTCGTGGAAGAAGGAGAGGAGGTCGGGCGAACGGGCGTCTACCGTCCGGCCATCCACTTCTCTTGTGACGGTAGCAACAGCTGTCATGAAAGATGTGCCGCCACTTGTCTGTTCCTGAAACTTCTTTGCAGCTTCCAACTTGAGGGCTTTGAGAGTCTCGTTGACCGATGAGTCCGCACGCCCAAGCTGTGCCGAAAACATGTCCAGAAGCTTGATCTCGGCATCGGTTCCCAGCACCAACCGCACCACCCCCAACGCCGCCCGCCGCAGAGCAAACGGGTCCTTGGACCCCGTCGGCTTTTCGTCAATCGCCCAGAACCCGGTCAGCGTGTCGATCTTGTCGGCCAGCGCCACGGCCACCGACACCGGCTCCGAGGGCACCGAGTCACTCTCCCCCTTCGGCCGCCAGTGGTCCCGCGCCGCATCGGCGACCGCAGGCTTCTCCCCGGCCTCCAGCGCATAGTAGCGGCCCATGACACCCTGCAATTCGGGGAACTCACCCACCATCGCCGACCGAAGGTCCAGCTTCGCCAGCCGCGCCGCGCGTTCAGCGTCCGCCGGATCAGCCCCAACCAGCGGAGCAATCTCCCGCGCCAGCGCCGCAATCCGCTCGATGCGGTCCGCCTGCGACCCCAGCTTCGCCTGGAAGGTCACCGACTTCAGCCCCTCCACCCACTCGCCCATGCCGGTCTTGGCGACGCGCAAGTCATTCTCCCAGAAGAATTTCGCATCCGAGAGGCGGGCCGCGAGGACCTTCTGGTTCCCTTTCAGGATCACCTCACCGCCATCCGCGGCCTCGATGTTCGCCACGGTGACAAACCCCTCGATCCGCCCCGTCTTGGGGTTCCGGACCGAGAAGAACTTCTGGTGTTCCTTCATCGAGGTCTGCAGCACCTCAGGCGGCAGGCCAAGGAAAGCCTCGCCGATCCGGCCCATCAGGGGGACCGGCCATTCCACCAGCCCCGCGACCTCGGACAACAACCCCGGATCGGCCACGACTTCCATGCCAGAAGCGAAGGCCAGGTTCTGCGCGCCCTGCCAGATCGCGGCCTCACGCTCGGCGGTGTCCAGCACCACCTTCGCGCGCTTCAGCTTGACCACATAGTCGTCAAAACCCGTCACCACGAAACGGCCGTTGCCCATGAAGCGGTGGCCTTCGGTCGTGTTGCCCGCGACGATCCCGTCCACCGTCAGCGGCACGACATGCGCGCCGGTCTCATCCGACAGAAGGGAGAGGATCGACTGCAACGGCCGCACCCAGCGCAGAGTGCCATTGCCCCAGCGCATCGACTTCGGCCAGGGGAAATTGCGGATCACCGCTTCCAGCACCTCGGCCACGATCTCGGCTGCCTGGCGACCGGGCTTTTCCACCACGGCATAGAAGGTCTCGCCCTTCTTGTCCGCCCGCCGCTCCAGCCGGTCCAGCGTCAGCCCGGTGGACCGCAGGAACCCCTCCACCGCCTGCGCCGGCGCCGAGGTCGAAGGCCCCTTCCGCTCCTCCCGCACCGGGCGGCTTTCGGACGTCAGCCCCTCCACCGACAGGACCAACCGCCGGGGTGTGGAAAACGCGCCTGCCGAGGCATAGGTCAGCCCCGCCTCGACCAGCCCGTCGGTCACCAGCTTCCGCAGATCCTCGCGGGCGCGGGCCTGCATCCGGGCCGGGATTTCCTCGGAAAAGAGTTCGATCAGAAGGTCGGGCATCGGTCGGTTTCCTGAAATCAGATCCAGTCGAGGTTCACACGGGTCGGCGGATAGGCGTCGGCGATAGCAGTGCGCAAAGCGGCAAATCGGGGGCGCAGGTCCTTGAACTTGCGCTCATGCGTCTCGGCGACGGTCAGTTGGATGTGGTCGAAAATCCGCGCGTCGAGCATGGCGGACAGAAGGTCGAGCTCCGCCCCCTCGATGTCCATCTTGACGAAGGCGACCCGGCCATGCGCGCTGACTAGCGCGCCAAGGAAGGCCGGGAAGTCGATCACGTCGACGTCGATCCCCTCGCCTTCCGCGATGTTCTGCCCGCCCGCGACCACCGTGCTCTTGACCGAGGCAAGGTCCGGGTTCGCCTCCCAGTTGGCGGCGCGCATCAGGCGGATCGTGCCGGCTCCGGTTCCCACCGCCGCCGCGTGCAGATGCACGGTCGCTTGCCCCGCAAAGCGCTCTTGCAGCTTGGCCAGATTGTAGGGGTCGGGCTCGAAGGCATGGACCGTGGCCCCCGATGACGCCAGAAGCTCGGTCACGTCGCCCCGGTTCGCCCCGCAGTCCACCACCACGTCCTCCGGCTTCAGCATCGAGACGACACCAGCCAGAAGCCCCTCGGCCCGTGCATGGCGCAGGTCGCGCTTGTGACGGCGCTTGAGCTTCTTCAGGGCGTCCTCGTCAGCCATTGTCACTCCGCGAGGTTGCCATTCAGCTGGTGCCAGGCGAAGGCGCGGCCATCGGGGAAGACGGCGACCACGCGGTCGACGCCGGGGTGGATGTTCGGCTCGGACAGGAAGGCCAGCGCCTCGCCCGTCTCCAGCGCCTTGCCGATGGCCTCTGCGTCAAAGCAGTCAAAGCCCGAGGGCGCGACCAACGGCTCGGCACCGTCATATTCCCGATAGGTCTCGGTCAGCATCGCCAGCGACAGCGGCGTGCGGAAACAGGCGCGGAACTTGATGGGAGAGCTGTCCGCGTCGATCCCTTCGATCCCCTCGACCACGATGGCCTCGGGCTGGTCCGAGGTCAGCGGCACCAGCCGGATCTCGGCCCCCGGCTGGAAGGCGACGGGGTCATAAAAGGCCCGCTCGGCGGTGTACCAGAGAAAGGCCCCGGCAGCGATGGCGACGATCACGATGGCCCCCAGGAGAATGCGCGCCACATTCACTGATCCGCCCCCGCTTCGGTCTGCCGGAAGGCATCGGCGCATTTCTTCGCCAAGGCCCGCACGCGCCCGATATAGGCCTGGCGTTCAGTGACCGAGATCACGCCCCGCGCGTCCAAAAGGTTGAACAGGTGGCTCGCCTTGATCGTCTGGTCATAGGCGGGATGCGCCATGATGATCCGCTTGCCCGACTTGGGGTCCTGAGGATCGAAAGCAAGCAACCGCTCGCATTCCGCCTCGGCGTCCTTGAAGTGCTGCAGCAGCATCTCGGTCGAGGCGCCGTCAAAGTTGTGGCGGCTGTATTCCTCTTCGGTCTGGCGGAAGATGTCACCGTATTTCAACGGGATCGGACTTTGCGGATCGTTGAACGGCATTTCCATCACGTGGTCGATGCCCATCACGTACATCGCCAGCCGCTCCAGCCCGTAGGTCAGCTCGCCACTGACGGGTTTGCAGTCGTGCCCGCCGACCTGCTGGAAATAGGTGAACTGGCTGACCTCCATCCCGTCGCACCAGACCTCCCAGCCCAGACCCCAGGCGCCCAGCGTCGGGCTTTCCCAGTCGTCCTCCACGAACCGAATGTCGTGGACGCCAAGGTCGATGCCGATGGCCGCGAGCGAGCCGAGATACAGCTCCTGCAGGTTCGGCGGCGAGGGTTTGATGATGACCTGGTACTGGTAATAGTGCTGCAAGCGGTTCGGGTTCTCGCCATAGCGGCCGTCCGTGGGCCGGCGCGAGGGCTGGACATAGGCGGCCGCCCAGGGCTTTGTCCCCAGCGACCGCAAGGTCGTCGCCGGGTGGAATGTCCCCGCACCGACTTCCATGTCATAGGGCTGCAGCACCGCACAGCCCTGCGCCGCCCAGTAATTCTGCAGCCGCAGGATGATTTCCTGGAAGCTCTTCGGCGTGGTAGGGGCGTCGGACATGGGCAGGCCTCTGGCAACGGCTTTTGGCGGGGGTGGAACGTGCCGCCTTCCCTATCCACTGGGGGGCACAGGGTCAATTCCGGAAAGAACCGGCAGAAACGTGACCGGTTTCACCCTTGTCGCCGCCCACGCACTGACTAATGTCGCGCCAGTCGCCTTTGCCCGTCAGGACGCTCGATGTTCAAACCCTTTGCCCTGCTTGCCCTGCTGCTGACCGTCCTTCTCGTCGTGCAGCCGCGTGCCGCCCTGGCCCAGGACGAGCAGGTCTACATCCAGCTCGAGGCGCATCCGGACGTCGCCACCGCCACAACCCGGGCCGAGGCATACCGCGCGCTTTTCCCCGAAACGGCGGGCTTCGGCCTTCGCTCCGGCTGGTTCGGCGTCCTTCTCGGACCCTATCCACCGACCGAGGCCGCCAACCTTATGGCCAACCTCAAGTCCGAGCGCCTGATCCCGCGCGACAGTTTCATCACATACCCCGGCGACCTGCGTGATCCGTTCTGGCCGGCCGACGGCGCCGCGGCAGCCTCCGGCGAACCGGTCCCCGATCCGGCCGCCGAGGTGGCCGCCGAACCCGCGCCGCAGCCCGATCCGGCGCCCACCCCGGACGAAGACCGTCAGCAGGCCCGCGACAGCGAGGCGCTTCTGACGCCAGAGGACCGCAAGGACCTGCAGACCGCGCTGCAGTGGTTCGGTTACTACCCGTCCGCCATCGACGGCGCCTTCGGCCCCGGCACGCGCACGTCGATGTCCGCCTGGCAGGAAGCGCGGGGCTATGAAGCGACCGGCATCCTGACCACACGCCAGCGGCGCGAACTGCTTGACGCCTGGCGGGGCGAGTTGTCCGCCTTCGGCTTCCAGGACGTGATCGAGACCGAGTCAGGCATCACCGTCACCCTGCCGCTGGGTCTCGTGGAATTCGACCACTATGAGCCGCCCTTCGTCCACTACCGCGCCAAGGTCGAGGGCGCGCCGACGATCATTCTGATCTCGCAGCCCGGCAACGAGGCGGCTCTCTACGGCCTTTATGACGTGCTGCAAACGCTGGATTCCGTGCCGCTGGACGGCGCGCGCGACCGCGACGACCGCAGCTTCCGCATCCGCGGCACCTCGGCCAAGGCCGACACCACCATCTACGCCGAACGCAACGGCGAGCGGATCAAGGGCTGGATGCTGATCTCCACCCCTGGAAACGAGGGCCGCGACGCCCGCATCCTGAAGGTTCTGCAGGACAGCTTCTCGCCCGACGGAGACAGCGTGCTTGACCCCGGCATGGTGGCGATGGACGCCGGCACCCAGGCCGGACTGATGGCCGGGCTCGAGGTCCGCAAGCCCAAGCTCAGCCGCACCGGTTTCTTCGTCAGCGCCGACGGCGCGGTCGTGACCACGGTCGAGGCCGTGGCCCAATGTGGCCGCGTCACCATCGACCGCACCACTGACGCCGAGGTCGCCCTGACCGACGCCACGGGCCTTGCGATCCTCAAGCCGAAATCGCCGCTCGCGCCCCGCGCCGTGGCCGCCTTCGCCACCGCCTCCACCCGCCCCGGCAGCGAGGTGACGGTTCCCGGCTATTCCTACGAAGACCGCCTGCCCGCGCCCGTCCTGACCTTCGGAACCTTCGAGGATGCACAGGGCCTTGATGGCGAAACCGGCGTCCTGCGCCTGTCGCTGCAATCCCTGCCCGGTGACGCAGGCGGCGCGGTCCTTGACGGCACCGGCTCTGTCCTTGGCATGCTGCTGCCCGCCGCCCCGCAGGACGGCAAGCTTATGCCCGCCGGCGTCGCCTTCGCCCTTTCGGGGGCCGAGATCACCCGCCTTCTGGCCGCCAACGGCATCACCGGACCCGCCCCCGGCGCGTCGGCACCGCTTGCCCCTGGCGCACTGGCCGAGCTTGGCACGGGCCTTACCGCGCTGGTCTCCTGCTGGGAATAGGGCCGTCCGCGCCCGAGGCGTAGACGCAGTCTCACGTCTCGGCGTCGCTCAGCGCCGCCAGAAACTTGGCAGCACCAGGACCAGGATGGCCAATAGGCCCAGACGGCCCAGAAGCATACTCAGAGACATGATCGCAATGGCGCCTGGCGGGAAGTCGACAAAAGTGCCGGTCCTTTCCATCAGCGGGCCGAAGCCGTATCCGATGTTGCCCATCGCCTGCCACACCGCAAAGAGCGCCGACACTGAATCGACGCCTGTCAGGGTCATCGCCACGCTCAGCACGCCAATGATGAACACGTAGCCAGAGACGAACATCATTACAGCATTCAGGATGTCATCATCGACCGTGCGTCCTGCGTACTTTACCGGGTCTACCGTATTCGGATTGCCGATTTTCCGGATTTCGCGGGTCAGGAAGCTCAACGCAATCTGCACCCGAAAGACGGTCAGGGCGCCCGAACTGGATCCCGAACACCCGCCGATCAGACCGACGATGAAAGCGACAAGCATGGCAAAGCCGCCCCATCCCATGAATGATCCCGAAAAGAACCCGGTCCCGGTCATGATCGAGCTTAGGTTGAAGAGCGTCTCTCGGAAGGTCGGCTCAACTTCTGCTCCAGTCGACAGAACACGCCACAGCGTCACCGCAAGCACAGCAACAAGCATCCACAAAAGGTAGGAGCGGATCTGGATATCCTGGATCAGCGGTCGAGGACTGCCGTTGATGAGCTGCACAAAGCGGATGTAAGGCAGCGCTGCTAGGATCATGAACAGCGAGCCGACATATTCCCCGGGCCCCACGTATTTCGAAAACGAGATGTCAGATGGGAAAAATCCCCCCGTGGCGACGGTCGCGAACCCTCCCACAACGGCGTCTAGCGCGGTCATGCCAATCACGGAGTAGGTCGCAATGCAGGCCAGCGTCAGCCCAGAGTAGACATAAAGAAGCTGCAGCGCGATGTCGGTCGCGCGCGGCAGCGCCTTGCCGAAGGTGTCGAACCCCTCGGTCCGGAAAAACTGCATCCCCCCGATCCGCATCAGCGGCAGGAAGATCATCGCGATGAAGGCGATCCCCAGGCCCCCAAGCCAGTTCAGCATCCCCCGCCACAGGTTCATGCCCGCCGGCAGCTCGTCCAGCCCATAGATCACGGTCGCCCCGGTGGTGGTGATGCCCGAGACAGCCTCGAAATAGGCGTTATTCAGTGACAGGCCCGGCGCGCCGATCCAGAACGGAAGCGCGCCGAAGAACGGCACCAGAAACCAGATCCCCGCCGTCAGCAGATAGGCCTGCCGGGTGTCAAGCGCGCGCCCCAGCGCGTTGCCGGTTGATAGCGACAGCGCCGCGCCGACAACCCCGGTCAGCGCAGCACAGGCCAGGAAGTCATAGCCGTTCGCCAGCCCCGCCCGCCAGTCGATGATGGCCGGGGCCAGCATCAGGATCGCCAGCACGATCAGGATGCGGCCAATGACATAGGCGACGGGGCGGAGGTCTACCATGGTCGGGCATGGCTACGCGGCCCCGCGCCTTTGGTCAATCTAGCGCGTGTGGATCAGTGTGCGGAAGAGATGCGGGTCAAGGCTTTCGGCCGCGAAGGTGTCGCCCTCGGTCAGAAGGCTGATCGCGTCGTGGCTGTGCAAGCTTTCCTGATGGCTTGCCACCACCCGGAAATCGCCCACGCGCCCGTCGTTGCGCAGCGCCTCGCAGAAAAGCCGCGCCGCATCCTCGACGAAGATCGGGTTGGCCGCGTTCAGCTCGGCAAAGGCCTGCTCGTCCTCGCGCTTGACCATCACCTGCGTCTCGGTCACCACCGCGCCCCGCGCCAGATCGATCAGATCCTCCAGCGCCATCTCGCCGGTCAGTTCCACCGACAACCGCGCCACCGACCGCTGCGAATGCGGCGTGGCAAGCTGCCCTCGGACCATACGGGCATGCTCAGACAGCTCCAGGCTGCACGGGCAGGTCGAGCTGTACACATAGTCAAGGTGCGCGATGCGCTTGCGGACGCCAGCCTGCTCGACCAGTTCCAGCGCAATGTCGTAATACTGCCAGCCCGTCAGGTCCGACCGAAGGCTGATCTTCTGCATCGGGAACGACAGCCGCATCTGGATGCGCGCGTCGAAGGATCCGAGATCCGCCTTGTAGTCGTCCAGCGCCGCCTCGATCACGCCGAACGAGAATTCCTTCTCGGCATGGGCATAGAACGACCGCATGATGCGGCTCATGTTGATGCCCTTCTTCTCGGCCTCAAGGCTGACCGTGCCCGTGACGCTGGTCTCCAGCACCATCGGCGCGCCGTCGCGGGTCGCAAAGCGGACCGGCAGGCGGAAGTTGGAAATGCCCACGTGCTGGATGCGCGCCTTCGCGCCCCGGATCAGGCTGGACGGCCCGTTCTGCAGGTCGGGCATCGACGCCTTGTAGCCCGCATCGGGACGGAACGCCTCGGGGTAGACGCGGCTCAGCGCGGGATAGCCCTGGCCGGGCAGCAGCCAGCCCACAGCGGAATCCAGCTTGGCGATATCCTCGTCCGAGGACTTGCCCGCCCACTGCCGCAGCACGGCAAGCGCCGCCTCGGCCTCTTCGCGCGTCGGAAGACGGTCGATGTCAGGGGTAAAGATGTTCATTTGGGCAGGTCCTTTCGGTTCGGGCGCGGCCATCGGGCAGGCACCGTCAATTTCCGGAGAGTCTTACGTGGCTAGCCCACCGCCGGATCACCCTGATCCGGGGCAGATGTCCATCAGATAGGGATTCCCCGGCGCGACGCAAGATGAATCCGGACTCTATCCATCCGTTTCCGACCAGCGCGGCACAATCCGCTGCTGCAACGCCCAGTCCTGCAGGCTTTCGCCAAAGGGCCCAGGGTCGCCGCCTTCGGTCCGCAGCCCGGTCGCACCACCCCCCGCCGTGGTAGGATCGCCCTTCACGAACCCCTCGGGCGTCGCGATGCCTTCGGGAAATCCCAGCGCAACAAATGTCTTGTCCAGGGTAGGTGGCACCTCGGACAACGTCAGGCGGACCTCGCGCGGCCCGCTGATCCCTGCCGCAACGATCCGTGTCGTCAACCCCCGGGGCGGCTGCCAGACGAAGCCCAGATGCGGCAGCGGCCTGACGCCAACCTCGACCGGCCCAGAGGGGGGCGGCGCGGCCACCAGATCACCAACACCTCCCGCAAACGTGATCCGGACCTCGGACCCCGCGACCCGCGCCGCGACCATCCGCACGGGTGCCCACCCATCGCCCGTCAGGGCCCGCTGGATCGCCCGGCCATGCAATGCCCCCAACCGTACGGCACTGCGCGGCTTCAGGTGCACCCCGTCCGACCGTTCCAGCATGTACTCAGGTCCGGCCAGGATCACCTGCCCCGACCGCGCCTCGGCCAAGTCCAGTTGCGCCAGCGGCACACCTCGACGCCCCGGTTTGTAGAAGGCCGTGGTCTGACTAAGACAGAAGACAAGTCGCCCCCGCCCGCCGGTTGCCGCCGCAAGCGCTGCATCCAACCCCTCGACCAGTGCATCCATCCGCTCCAGATAAACCGGGTGCGGCGTGCGCGCGTCGGCCTGACCCTGGACCCAGGACACCACCAGCCGCTCAAGGCGCAGGTCCCGCTCGGCCGCCAGCTCAACCGCCCGCGCCAAACACCGCTCGACGTTCCGGAACGCCGCGCCGCCCGGCAAGAACACGTCAACCTCCGTGTTCCGCCGCGCAAGGTTGACGGTCAGAAGCCGGTCCTGCGGCCCCAGAGCCCCCAGGATCGCCGCCGACGCCGCCGTCAGCGGCCCCGACCGCCCGTGCCGCAGATGCGCGACCGGCGCTGCCAAGGCACCGTCAGGCAGGTCCTGCGTCGGATCGTTGGCGACCTTCGGCTCTCCGTTCGCACCAAACACCCAGGCCCGGTCCGCATCCACCGGACCCGGCCTTTCTCCCAGCGGTCGCAAGCGCGGTACCAGGGCCAAAAGCGACTGGCCGAGGCCCAGATACAGCACCAGCTCTCCGCCCGGCGCGGCCACGTCAGGCGACAGCCAGCGCCTGCGTCAGGTCGGCGATCAGGTCGCCCGCATCCTCGAGCCCCAACGACAGCCGGATCAGGCCCGGAGTGATCCCCAAGCTGTCCTTCTGGTCCTGCGGCAGCCGCTGGTGCGTCGTCGTCGCGGGATGCGTAGCGATGGTCTTCGCGTCGCCCAGGTTGTTGGAAATCTTGGCGATTTCCAGCGCGTTCATGAAGCGGAAGGCCGCCTCCTTGCCACCCGCGATCTCGAACGTCACCAGCGTCCCGCCCGACCCCATCTGGTCCATCGCCAGCCGATGCTGCGGATGGGTGTTCAGCCCCGGATAGATCACCTTGGTGACCTTGCCATGCGCCGACAGCGCCTTGGCAACGGTCAGCGCCGTATCCGCCATTGCCCGACAGCGCAGGTCCAGTGTCGCCATGCCGTTCAAGTGCATCCAGGCGGTGAACGGGCTCATCGAGCCCCCGGTGTGCTTCATGTAGGGCTCAAGCACCTTGCGAACGAACTCCTTCGTGCCGCAGACGACACCCCCCAGCGCGCGCCCCTGCCCGTCGATATGCTTCGTCGTGGAGTAGACCACCACATCCGCCCCCTGCTCCACCGCGCGCGAAAAGATCGGCGTCGCAAAGACGTTGTCGCAGATCACCAAAGCACCCTGCGCATGGGCGATCTCGGCCACACTGCGGATATCCACCAGTTCCAGCGTCGGGTTCGACATGGATTCAAAGAACACCGCCTTCGTTCCAGGCGTCACGGCCTTGCGCCACTGGTCCAGGTCCGCGCCGTCGACAAAGGTGACCTTCACGCCAAAGCGCTGCAGCACTTCCTCCAGCACGTAAAGGCAGGACCCGAAAAGCGCGCGGGCGCTGACCACATGGTCCCCCGCCCGCAGCATCGACATCAGCGCACCCGAAACCGCCGCCATGCCTGACGCGGTCGCAAAGGCGTCCTCGGTCCCCTCCAGCGCGGCGATCCGCTCTTCGAACATCCGGGTCGTCGGGTTGCCGTAGCGGGCATAGATGAACTCGTCCTCGCCCGCCTTCACGAAGCGCGCCTCGGCGGCCTCGGCCGTGGGGTAGACGAACCCTTGCGTCAGGAAGATCGCCTCGGCCATCTCGCCATACTGGCTGCGGCGGCTGCCTTCGTGCACGAGGCTCGTGCGGGTCTTCCAGTCCTTCGTCATCTCTCGCGGGCCTCCCGGCCAATAAAAAGCCCCGGACAACCGAAAGGTGCCGGGGCCAAGCCCTTCACCTCTTTAGCGGCTTGTTTAACGTGGCCCGCAATCCGGAGGACAAATCGCCACGATGGTTTGAATACGCCTGCCGCCCAGTGTGGTCAACCCGCCCGTCACGCTTGATTTTCGCACGCCGGTAAAGGACGCTGACGACATCACCCCTGACCGCAAGGCCCCCATGCGCCGCCTGCTCTTCGTCCTCGCCACCCTGTCCCCCGCCCCCCCCGCCTGGGCGCAATCCTGCACCGACCGCGTCGCCGACCCTGAAACCCAGGTCACCCTCTGCGACCAGGCCTTCCAGGCCGCCGGATCGCCCGAGGACGCCGCGCTTGCTCTCGCCTACAAGGGCGAGGCGCAGCGGATGCTCGGCCAGTTCGACGACGCGGCGGCCACGTTGCAGCAGGCGCTCGGCTACACCCCCGCCAACGCCTGGGTCTGGGTCGAGTTGGGCAATGTCCGCTACGACCAGGGCGACAGCGCCGGGGCGCTGGCGCATTACTCTGCCGCCCTTGCGACCGAGGATTACATTTCCGCCTGGGCCAACCGGGCCGAGACCTGGTGGCAATTCCGCGAGGGGCAGCGCTGTTCGGACGACGCGGACAACGCGCTGCGCCTTGACCCGCAATACGCCTATGCGAACGAGATCAAGGGTCGCTGCCTGATCGACCTTGGCCGCTCCGAAGAGGCGCTGTCCTACTTCGACACCGCCATCGCGCTGGCTCCTGGCTATCAGAACGCCTACCGCAACAAGCTTGCCGCCCTGGCCGCGCTTGGCCGCCACGAGGACGTCGTCGCCGTCGCGGACGAAGCCTTGCGCCCCGGCACCGTCCCCGAGCCGAACCCCGAGATCGAGGAGGATATCCTCGCCCGCCGCCTGCTCGCGCTTGGCGAATACGCACCCCCCGCCACCGTGGCGACCGAGGCCGCAGCCCTTCTGCAACGCTACCCGCAGAACCTGGCGGCGGTGAACGTCCAGGGCGCGGCCCTTCTGGCCGACGGCAAGGCCGCCGAGGCCGATCAAGTCACCCAGGTCCTGCGCCAGAACCCCAACGGCGCGCGGATGGAAGCGGTCTATCACGACACCCTCGCCCGGATCGACGCGGCCCTTGGCCGGATGGACGACGCCTATGCCAATTTCGAGGCGGCCCTGAACATCGACCCCGCACTGTCAAGGACCTACGCCCGCAAACTGTCCGAGCTTGGCTTCCTGCCGCTGTCGAACGCGCCGCCGGCTGTGCTGACCGCGCTTCGCCGCTGCATCGATGTCAAGAAGACCGCCTGCGTCCTGACCAGATGACAAAGGGCGCCGCTGGGGCGCCCCGTCTTGCCGTGTGGCGGCTCGCTCAGGCCTTGTGACCGGCATCCAGGTTGATCACCGTCAGCACCATGGCCCGCAGGACCGTATGGCCGATGATCGGCAGCACCGCCCAGAACAGCAGCCAGTGCGACGGCTCGACCACGCGGATCATGGTTTCGTTCAGCAGCAGGAAGCCGAAGTTGTAGACAACCATCATCTTGGTCAGGTTCGGCAGATGCTCACGCATCTCCTCATCCGGCCAGAAGCTGGCGGCAGTCGCGGTCCGGCCGTTCAGCACGTCCTGCAGGAAGACCCCGGCGATCACCACGTAGAAGACCGACTGCATCCGCTGGCACCACAGCGGGTCGTCCACCAGCGCCACCACGGCCAGCGGAGCCGCTGCGAAAATCAGCGCAAGGATCACAGCCTGGGTCGGCGAATAGCGCGTCAGCATCCGCCGCACCATGCCCTCGAACCCCATCCCGATCCGCACGGCCAGCGCGGCCAGGAAAGCCGTCGCAAAGGCCTGTCCATTATGATCCGGCCCCAGCAGCACCGACAGGACCGGATAGCCCAGCAGCAGCACCGCGCCCGGCAGGTAGAGCGACCGCGACAGCGGCGGCAGATCCTGGAACAGGCTGAGGAAGATGCGGACAAGGTCAAGCGGCGAGCGATACATGGCAGAACCCTTCTGGCGTGCTGAAAGGTCTAGCCACGAACCAAGGCAGACCTGCGGCAGAAGACGGTCCGTAGCGGGGCATTTGCCCCCCGCCCGTCACTCTTTCCCGGGCTCGTCCTCGATCAAGAACCGCTGCAGCGCCATGAAGTTCAGCATCAGGAACAGAAACAATGCCGCCGGCATGGCGAAGGTCTCAAGAATGACCCAGACCTTCTCGGACTGGGTGCGCCAGATGACCTCGTTGGCGATGGCAAGGGCCGCGAACATCATCGCCAGCCTGCGGGTCAGGATCATCCAACCCTCTGGTTTCATGGGCAAAGCCTCGGCCATCACCCATTGAAGAAGGCTCCGCCCCCGCAGCAGCCCGGCGCCAAGGATCACGGCGAAGGTGCCATAGACGAAGGTCGTCTTCATCTTGAAGAAGGTGGCGTCGTTGAACCAGGCCGTCAGGCCGCCGAAAAAGATCACCATCACGGCCACGAATATCTGCATGCGGCTGATCGTTCCCGTCAACAACCAGAGCGTGAATGTCGAGACCAGCAGAAGCGGCACCAGGATCAGGGCTGCCACAATGAAGCCAGAATACTCCGTGCCCCCAAGGCTGTAGGTCTGGTCCTTGATCCGCATGTAGATCACGAAGAACAGAATCGTCGGCCCCAGCTCCAACGCCTGCTTGAGTATCGGGTTGATCTTCCGCTCGGCCATTATCCCGCCCATTCCATGATGACTGCGCCCAGCGCGATCAGGGCCATCAGCCCGGCCCGCACGGGCCCCACCTTCTCGCCCAGAACCAGCCAGCCGATCAAGGCGGCAAATACGGTACTGGTCTCGCGCAGGACCGCAGCTTCGCCGACCTTGTCCAGCCTTGTGGCCAGCATGATCGAGCCGAAGCTGAAATAGGCGACGAAGGCGCCCAGCACACCCCGTTTCATCAGGGGCAGGACCTCGGCGGCGGGAAGCTGCCGCCAGCGTCGATGCGTGACCAGCGGGATGAAGATCCCGTCCAGCATGAAGAACCACGCCAGAAAGGTGAACGGATCCGCCGTCGCCCGGATGCCATAGGCGTCATAGGTGGTGTAGCAGGCCACCATCGCCCCCGTCGCCACCGCAAGCCACAGCGCCGGCACCATCGTCGCGCGGTCAACCGTCACGGTCCGCAGGTTCCACACCGCAAGCCCCAGGATACCGCCCACCAGCAGCGCCAGCCCCGCCCATTGGCCGGGCGAGAAGATCTCGCCAAAAACGATGCCCGCGCCGATCACCGTGAAGAACGGTCCCGTGCCCCGCACGACCGGATAGACCACGGTGAAGGCCCCCCGGGTGTAGGTCATCGCCTGCAGCACCTTGTAGACGATGTGGATCACCACCGCGCCCGCGAAGATTGGCCACATGTGGGCTTCCGGCCAAGGGACGACGAACAAGGCGAAGGGTGCCGCGATCACCCCGTAGCTGACGTCGATGGCCGCCCGGCTAAGCCAGGGGTCATGCCGCCCCTTCTGCAATGCTCCGAAAAGCGCATGCAGCACCGCCGCGAGCAGCGCCAGCACCAGCGCCGCATCATGCCCCGCCGGGGTGCCCTCAATGGACCGCAGGAACTCGGTCACGTCACGGCCCTAAGGCGCATCGCAGGGGGTCACGCCGACCGGCAATCCACCGCTGGGGGCCAGATGTCCGGCGCGGATCACCCCTCGGCCCCGACCAGCGCGCGGGCGAACTCCTCGGGGTCGAAGGGCGCCAAGTCGTCGATCTGCTCGCCCACGCCGATGGCATGGATCGGCAGGCCGAACTTGTCGGCCAAGGCCACCAGCACCCCGCCCTTCGCTGTCCCGTCAAGCTTGGTCATGACCAGGCCGCTGACATCGGCGATCTTGCGGAAGATGTCGACTTGCGCCACCGCGTTCTGGCCCGTGGTCGCATCCAGCACCAAAAGCGTGTTGTGCGGCGCCGTGGGGTCGACCTTGCGGATCACCCGAACGATCTTGGCCAGCTCCTCCATCAGGTCCTGCCGGTTCTGCAACCGCCCTGCCGTGTCGATCATCAGAAGGTCCGCGCCATCCGCCCGCGCCTTGGTCAGCGCGTCAAACGCCAGCGAGGCGGGGTCCGACCCTTCCGGCGCGGTCAGCACCGGCACCCCGGCGCGCTGGCCCCAGATCTGCAACTGCTCCACCGCCGCCGCGCGGAACGTGTCGCCTGCCGCGATGACCACGGTCTTGCCCGCCGCCTTGAACTGGCTCGCAAGCTTGCCGATGGTCGTGGTCTTGCCCGACCCGTTCACGCCCACCACCAGCACGACCTGCGGCTTTTGCGGATAGATCGGCATCGGCCGCGCTACCGGCTCCATGATCCGCGCCACTTCGGCCACCAGCGCCGCGCGCAGCTCGCGGGTCGAGATCTTCCGCCCGAACCGCCCCTCGGCGATGTTGGCCGTCACCCGCACCGCCGTATCGACGCCCATGTCGGCCTGGATCAGCAATTCCTCCAGGCTTTCCAGCATCGCATCGTCCAGAACGCGCCGGGGTTCCTCGACCGCAGTACGCCCGAAGAGCCGCCCCAGAAGGCTGGGCTTCGCGGATTTGGGGTCGGTCCCCGCCTCGCGACGGTCGGACGGCGCGGGGTCCTCCGGCATCGGCGCGACCGGCTCTGGATCGGTCGCTGGCGGCACTTCCGGCAGGTCCGGCTCCGGCAGCTCCGGCACCGGCGGCTCGGGCAGTTCCGGACCCCGGTCCGGCACCTCGCGCGGCGGGGTCTTCGGGTCCTCGGACCCTTCGGCCACCAGCGCCTCCAGCCCCTCGCCGATCTTGTCCGAAGACCGGAACATCCGCTCCTTGAGCTTCTTGAAGAACGACATGGGCTGCACCCCCGGGGCTGTTTCCCCTTCACCTAGTCGCTTTGTCCCGCCATTGGAAGGCGGTCCCCGATCCGGCTCAGCCCGCGCCCGCATAAAGCATGGCGCCCCAAAGGATCAGCGCCTGTCCGGCCCAATAGGCAGGCCACAATGCCAGCGCCAGCCGCTTTCGCCAAGCGGCCGATTTCACCACGAAAAGCTGCAGCGCCAGCATCAGGTCCGACAGGATGAAAAGCGTTGCTCCCAGCCGCAGTTCCGTCTGCCCCGGATGGGTCGGCAACAGCACCGCAGCCACACCCATCAGTCCGATCAGCCCGACATAGCCCCGAACCGGAGGACGCAGTTCTCCAGTGCGCGGGGCAAGCCAGACTTCGGTCGACAGAAACAGTACCAGCAGAACCGCCAGCGCCGTGACCTCGCCGATGCCCAGCCCGTCGAACCTCAGATCACCCGACCGCCAGATGAACCCGCCCGCATAGGCCAGATGCCCCAGCCCGAAGGCCGCCACTCCGGCCAGAAACCGCTGCATCCCGCCCAGCGCGAGAAGAAGGTCGCCCAGCGCCCCCAGCGCAAGGCCCAGCGGGATCAGCCAGAACCAGCCGCCGTACGGCATCGCCAGCGCCAACAGCGCCAACAGCCCCGTCGCGGCCGTCTTCACCGCCGCCCCTGCATTCCCCTTCACCTCGCGCGTCGCAAAGCCCAGCCAGTAGGCCACCGCCGCCGCCAACGACAACAAGGCTGTTGCAAGCGCCAGCGTTTCGCCCAAGTTGTCCGGCATCAAAGCCCCCTGACCTGTCCCCGCCACCAGACTTCACCGGACCAAGCCCCCGATGCAAGCCCGCCGCCCCCTGCCGCTGTCCGCCTTCGCGCTGGTGGCCCTTGCCCCTCTGCCGCTTTTCGCAGCCGGGGTCGCGCAAGGCGGGGTCTGGCTCTGGGCGGCGTTTCTTTACATGGCGGTCCTCACGCTTTTGCTCGACCAGCTCGTCCCCCTGACAGCCGGCACCGCCGAGGATGCCGAGTTTCCCGCCGCCGACGCCCTGCTCGTCGCAGTGGCGCTGTGCGCGCTGGCCGTCCTGCCGCTGGCCACCTGGGCCATCGCCGGCGACAGCCCGCTTGATGGAGGCGAGAAGGTCCTTCTCTTCTTTGCCACCGGCTTCTGGCTGGGCCAGGTCGCCCATCCCGCGGCGCATGAACTGATCCACCGCCCCAAGCGCCCGCTTTTCCGGCTTGGCGCCGCCGTCTACGCCGCAATCCTCTTCGGGCAGCACGCCTCGGCCCACCGTCTGGTGCACCACCGGGCCGTGGCGACCCGCGACGACCCCAACACCGCGCGCGAGGGCGAGGGCTTCTACCGCTTTGCCCGTCGTGCCTGGGCGGGCAGCTTCCGCGAAGGCGCGAGGGCCGAAACCGCGCTGCGCGCCGGTCGTCCCGGCACCCACCCCTATGCGCTGTACCTGGCCACAAGCGCCGTCGCGCTGATCTTGGCCACCCTGATCGCAGGGCTGCCCGGCCTTCTGGCCTGGTGCGGCCTTGCGCTTCATGCCCAAAGCCAGATCCTTCTGTCCGACTACGTCCAGCACTACGGGCTGACCCGCGCCCGCCTGCCCGGCAGCAAGCTGGAACCCGTCGGCCTGCACCACAGCTGGAACACCGCGCACTGGTTCACCTCGGCCCTGATGCTGAACGCGCCGCGCCATTCCGACCACCACGTCCACCCCGCCCGTCCCTTCCCCGCGCTGCGCCTGCCCGACGAGGCCCCCCGCCTGCCCTGGCCCCTGCCCTTCGCCTGCATGCTGGCACTTTCCCCGCGCCTCTGGCGTCGCGCGATGGCCCCGCACCTGCAGCGTCTGCGGGAAACCCGACCCCGCAACACGGCGGCTTGACTGGCCATCGCGGCCACTCTCTGGCACTCTCTGCCCGATCCAAACGGAGTCCCGGATGCGTAGCCTGATCCTGTCGCTTGTCCTGTCCTCGACCCCGGCCTTCGCCGAGACACCCCTGAACGCCGAGCAATTCGACGCCGCCACCCGGGGCGACACGATCACCTACGACTACGGCGGCGGTCTTTTCGGCACCGAAGAATACCTCGACGGCCGCCGCGTCCGCTGGGCCTTCGAGGGCGACCTGTGCATCTACGGCGTATGGTACCAGAAGGACGACCAGATCTGCTTTGAATACGAAAACGAACCCGGCGCGGCCTGCTGGCTCTATTTCCTTGAGGACGGCAAGATCCGTGGCCGTTACATGGGCGAAGGCGGCGGATGGGAGATCCTGGAATCCTCCCGCGACGGCGGTCCCCTGCCCTGTGCCGGACCGGACGTGGGGGTCTGATGCGGGCCTTGGTCCTGATCCTCGCCGCCCCCGCCAGCGCCGAGACACCCCTTTCCGCCGAGGCTTTCGCCGCCCATGTCGGCAGCGATACCATCACCTACGCCTACAGCACCGGCACCCGGGGCACGGCGGACTACGGACCGGACGGGACCCTCCTCTGGGCCTTCGAGGGCGAGCCTTGCTTCGACGGCATCTGGTTCGCCCGCAACGACGAGATCTGCTTCGCCTATCCCGACGGCCGCCTCTCGGCCTGCTGGCATTTCTTCCTGGACGGCCAGCGACTTCGCGGCGCTGCGACCGAGCTCGGCTCCGGCAGTACCGACCCCGTGACGATCCGCGAGACCGGCCGCACCGACCAGGCCCTCGCCTGTCCCGGGCCCCAGGTCGGGGTCTGACCGATGCGCGCTTTTGCCTTCGCTCTTCTCCTTGCCACCCCCGCCATCGCCCAGACCCCGATGACCGCCGAAGAGTTCGAAGCCTTCGCCACCGGCAAGATGCTCGACTACTTCTCGGACGGCCAGGTCTTCGGGCGCGAGGTCTACCTGCCCGGCCGCCAGGTCCGCTGGGCCTTCACCGCCGAGGAATGCAAGCTTGGCCACGGGTATCCTGAGGGCGAGCAGATCTGCTTTCTCTACGACGGCGACCCTGAACCGAAATGCTGGCGCATCTGGCCCAACGGCGACGGACTGGCCGCAAGCTACGCGACCGACACCCCCGATATCCCGCCACGCGACGTGCGCGAGACGACCGAGCCTTTGGCCTGCCCCGGCCCGGACGTGGGGGTCTGACCGATGCGCCAGCTTGCCTTCTCCCTCCTCCTTGCAGCACCGGCGCTTGCTGAAACGCCCTTCACCGCCGACCAGTTTCAGGCGCATGTCACCGGCAAGACCGTGACCTACCAGCAGGGCGACTACATCTTCGGCACCGAGGAATACCTCCCCGACCGAAAGGTCCGCTGGTCCGTTTCGCCCGACATGTGCCAATACGGCAGCTGGTATCCGCAGGATGACGACATCTGCTTTGTCTACGAATACGATCCCGTCCCGCATTGCTGGACCTTCTGGCTAAGGGACGGCGCGCTTGTCGCCCTGTCCACCGACGGCCTGCCCGGCCAAGAGCTGTACGAGATCCAGGCCAGCGACCAGCCGCTTGCCTGCCCAGGACCCGAGGTCGGCGTCTGATGCGTGCAGCACTTCTGGTCCTGTTTTCCGCCACCGCCCTTGGCGCCGAAACCCCGCTGGCCGCCGCCAAGCCGATGACGCCAAAGGAGTTCGAGGCCTTCGCCACCGGCCGCACCCTCGACTATGCTGTCGACGGCACCGTCCTGGGGTCCGAAGCCTATTTCCCCGACCGCAGCGTCCGCGATGCAGATACCGGCGGCCCCTGCCGTGCGGGCCACTGGTATTCCGACGGCCCCGCCATCTGCTTCGTCTATGACGGCAACGACCGTCGCCACTGCTGGCATTACTGGCGCCAGGGCGGGCAGGTACTGGCAAAGCCCGTCACCGCCAGCCCGGACGAACCGGCCCAGATCGTGACGCCTGCCACCACCCCGCTTGCCTGCACCCCCGAGGTCGGGGTCTGACATGCGCGCAGCCCTCCTTTCCTTGGTCCTGGTATCGCAGGCCGCCGCTGAAGCCCCGCTCACCGCCGATCAGTTCGACGCCCTGACCCTTGGCCGCACCCTGACTTGGGCCGAGTTCGGCCAGGTCTACGGGGTCGAGCAATACCTCCCCGACCGCCGTGTCCGCTGGACCGTCCTGGGCGACGACTGCAAGCTTGGCCACTGGTATCCCGAAGGCCAGATGATCTGCTTTCAGTACGAGGACGACCCCGAACCCGACTGCTGGACCATCACCCCGGGCGCAACCGGGCTTGATGCCCGCTACGCCGGCAGCGCCGCCGACTCCGTCCCCGTCGTCGTGAAAGAGACCACCGAACCGATGGCCTGCTTCGGCCCCGAGGTCGGCGCATGACCCGCCTTCTCCTCGCCCTCGCGTTGATCCCGTTGCCGGTGATGGCCGAAACCGACCCGCCGATGACCCCCGAAGCGTTCGAGGCCTTCGTGCAGGGACGCACCTTCGACACCCATGACCAGACGGGCAGCTACGGGGTGGAAACCTTCCTGCCCGGCCGCAAGGCCATCTGGCGGGATGCGAACCAGTGCATGGAGGGGACCTGGCGGGTGCAGGGTGACCAGATCTGCTTCGACTACCAGGGCGATCCTACGTCCTATTGCTGGACCTACCATGACCGCGGCGACTGGCTGATGGCCTGGCTTGATGGCGACCGGGGAACCGACCCGATCATGCTCTACCCCGCCGACGAGGTCGTCACCTGCGACGGCTACTTCGGTGTCTGACCGCGTTCCCGCAGACCCAAAATTCCTTGAGCAAGGAGTTTTCGGCCCAGATCCGGACGTGGTGACTGGTTAACAAGCGGAGAATGTCCGCAAACAAGCCATTGAAATTCCAAGGCTCCGCTTCCGCCCACGTGTGGGCAACCCCGGTCAGAACAGGCTCCCCTGCCCGCTCTCGCCCTCGCCCTTCGCCCGCTTCCCGGCCCGGCCGCCTACCAGAAGCCGCCCGTCCCGGAACTCGATCTCCAGCATCGCAGCCTTCTCTGCCCCGACCTTCGAGGTGACGACCGCCCCGTCCCCCCGCACGACCGCATAGCCCCGCTTCAAGGTCTCGGCATAGCCCAGCGTGACCCGCGTCCGGTCCAGCGCCTCCAGCCGGTCGGCCAGCCTGCGGAACCGCTGGTCCAGCGCCGCGTCCATCCG
>JAIXSA010000027.1 GCA_027484915.1 Paracoccaceae bacterium
GCAAGGGCAAAGCCAAGGAAGTGCCGGAAGCGATCCGCAAGGCCACCGAACAGGCGAAGCGCTCGATGATCCGCGTCGCGCTCAAGGACAGCCGCACGCTGCACCACGACATGGAAGGCCGTCATGGCGCCGGACGCGTCGTGATGCGTACCGCCGTGGCCGGTACCGGCATCATCGCCGGCGGCCCGATGCGCGCCGTTTTCGAAATGCTGGGGATCCAGGACATCGTCGCAAAGTCGATCGGTTCCGCGAACCCCTACAACATGATCCGCGCCACCATCGACGGGCTGAAGCACGAAGCCTCGCCCCGTTCGGTCGCCGCGCGTCGTGGCAAGAAGGTCGCCGAAATCCTTCGGAAGCCCGAAGCCGAAACCGTGGAGGCCTGAACATGGCTGACAAGAAGAAAACCATCGTCGTGAAGCAGGTCCGCTCGGCGGCCCGCCGTCCGGCCGTGCAGACCGCGACCCTCAAGGGCCTGGGCCTGAACAAGATGAACCGCACCCGCGAGCTGGAGGATACCCCTTCCGTCCGCGGCATGGTCGCCTCGATCAGCCACCTCGTCGAGATCATCGAAGAGCGCGGCTAAGGCTTATTGCCTGGCTGTAGTGTGGGCGATCCGCCCATCTCCCGTTTAAGACTCGAACGCCCTCGCGGAAACGCGGGGGCGTTTTGCGTTACTAACCCTGCCTTTATCTTCTCGTAACATACCATACTTGAAATGATCTAAAGTTCGTTCATTCTAGGGTTGTAGATCGTAGGGGATATGAATGAAGAAGTTTTCGGTAATTGCTTTTCTTGTCGCAACGGCGTGTGTGGCTACTGGACCTGTCAATGTGGTCTACAAGCCTGGCTCAACTGGTGAACAACGTTTGAGCGCTCTCACCGAGTGCGAAACTCAAGCACTGGCTAAAGTCCCCAGGGCTATGGCCACTGGTATGACCCCTGCCTACACAACTCCTTCGAACGTCCAATGCTATGGAACCGGGGCATACGTGAGTTGTCAGCAGTACGGTGGCCAGACGTACGGAGGCGACGTATACAGTTATGATGCCAATCAGGACTTGCGTGACCGCGTTACGATGCAGTGCCTTGCTCAGAAGGGATTTCAGACCATTAGTCTGCCGTCGTGTGATGCAGAACAAAGCAAACGTGCAGTTTCTTCGATGGGCCGCAAGCAACCAACGTACGACAAGATCGAATGCGTCGTTGAGGGAGGATATGTCCTCAAATCGTAGAGCGTAGGGTGGGTAGTCTGGCGATCGCTCTCTGAAACAAAACGTCCCGCCGGATCGGTGGAGCGTTTCTTGTTTGTAGAAGGGCGGGTCAGCTTCCGCTGCGACCGCCTTTGCTGCCGCCGCTTCCACCCTGGCCACGGTTCTGCTGCCCGCCGCCGTTCTCCTTCAGACGGCCATCGGTTTCTGGGTTCTTGAGGTCACCCTGGCCTGCATCGCTGCGTGCCGACTGACCACCGGACTTGCCCCCCGATTGTCTGCCCGATTGACCACCCTACTGGTTCTGGTTGTTCGCCATTGTTGCTCTCCATCGCTTGTCCCACCGGCTTAGCCCGGTGAACATGCGGAAAGAACCGGCAGGGGGTTGCCTCTGTTCCTGGGGATGGACCTTGGCCAGCCAACCCGGGGCAAGATGCGGCGACTTCTTGCGCAGGAAGAGCCCCTACACCACCGCCACCAGCGCATACCCCGCCATCGCCATCACGATCAGTGACCCGATGGTGTAGAACGTCGCCCGCACCTCATGCGACTGCGCTGTCCCGTAGGCCACCGCATGGGCCGCCCGGGCTGCGACGAAACCGTACATCAGCCCCTGCGCCAGCCACAGCGGCGGCGCGACGGCCACGAGCGCCAGCCCCGCCGCCCAGAAGGCCGGGATGTTCTCCAGGTCGTTCCGGTGCATCCGGCGTGAGCGGTCGACGTAGTCGTTGACCTCCAGCTGCGCCGGGTTCGGGGCCTTGTTGATCAGGCCGGGCCGCAGGTCCTCGGGCGCGGCATATCCGCCACCGACCTTCATCATCCGGTAGACCGTCATCCAGCCCTGGCCCATCACCTTCAGCACGGTCAGCGCCGTCGCGATGATCCAGGTCACAAAGACCGGGTTCTCTGTCGTGAACATGCTCATGGTCGTCCCTCCCCACTGGCACAGCGTCCAAATCAACGGATGGTCTGTCAATTCCGATCCTGGCGAAGACAGCGGAAACCGGATCGCAAAAACTCGCCTGGCGTCCAGCGCCGGTGCTACGCTGCGTTCAGCGACTCAATACGCCCGAGGAGGGGCAGGGGGCCGCAACCAGGGAGGAGTTATCCATGACCACCCATTACTCTGGCGGCTGCCAGCACGTCCATGTCACTGCAACCGCCGAGCCCATCGACAACCACGAATGCCACTGCAACGTCTGCAAGGGCGTGACCGGCCAGCAGCACACCCATGTCGCCTTCTTCAACCACGGTGACATCAAGGTCGACCATCCGGAGCTGATGAACAGGGTGCCCTTCAACAAGGACAACCCCAACGGCCCTTTGGAAATCTGCGTCTGCAAGGAATGCGGGGCGGCCTTGATGCTGGATGACAAGCAGGGCCGCATCCGCGTGGCCGTGCCGAACGTCATGGGCTACGACGACGCCAAGTTCCCCAAGGCCACCTACCACGCCTTCTGGGACGAGACGAAGGGCTATCCCGCCCCCACCGACGGCCGACCGGTCTATTCCGGCCTCCAGCCCAGCTTCGTCTGGCCGAAAGGCGCGTGACCAAAGGGTTAACGCCACCCTAACGCGATTTCCTAACCTATTGGAATCGCACATCCGAAAGGCGCGCCGCGCGCGGCGGGCCTTTCCCTTGCCAAGCGGCCCGCCTTCCTGTAAGGCCCCCCGGTGGCCAGTTCCGGCCATGAGAATCAAGAAAAGCCGTGGTCGTCCCGTTCTCGCTTCGGGGGCGCATCCGGCAAGGAGAAGCGAAATGAAACTGCATGAACTCGCCGACAACGAAGGCGCGGCCAAGAAGAAAAAGCGCGTCGCTCGCGGCCCCGGCTCGGGCAAGGGCAAGACCGCCGGTCGCGGTATCAAGGGTCAGAAGTCCCGCTCTGGCGTGGCTCTGGGTGGCTACGAAGGCGGCCAGATGCCGCTGTACCGCCGCCTGCCGAAGCGCGGCTTCACCAAACCGAACAAGCTGCACTACTCGGTGGTCAACCTCGGCCTGATCGAGAAGTTCATCGCCGCGGGCAAGCTGAACGCCAAGGAAGAGATCACCGAAGACGCGATCGTCGCTGCAGGCCTGACGAAGAACAAGCTGGACGGCATCCGCGTGCTGGCCAAGGGCGAGCTGACGTCGAAGCTCAACATCACCGTCTCTGGCGCCTCGGCCTCGGCTGTGGAAGCCATCGAAAAGGCCGGCGGCAAGGTCACGCTCCTGGCACCGGTCGCGGCAGCGGCTGAATAATGGTTGTGAGCGGCCCGCAGGTCGCTTACATCACCGTCTAGTTTTCCCGCGCCGCCGACCGGAGAACGGTCCGGCGGCGCTTGGCTTGAAAGAGACCTGACATGGCATCTGCTGCAGAGCAAATGGCGGCAAACCTCAGCTGGGGCATGCTCGGCAAGGCGACCGACCTGCGCCAACGCATCTTCTTCACGATCGGTCTGCTGATCGTCTACCGGCTTGGCACATACATCCCGGTCCCGGGCATCGACGGCGATGCGCTGCGCGAGTTCATGGGGCAGGCGTCGCAGACGGTCGGTGGCATGCTGAACATGTTCACCGGCGGCGCCCTGTCGCGGATGGGGATCTTCGCCCTGGGCATCATGCCCTATATCAGCGCCTCGATCATCGTGCAGCTTCTGGGGACGATGTACGGCCCCTGGCAGCAGCTGAAGAAAGAAGGCGAGCAGGGCCGCAAGAAGCTGAACCAGTACACCCGCTATGGGACGGTGGCGCTGGCGATCCTGCAGGGCTACGGGATCGCCATGTCGATCCAGGGCGGCGGGCTGGCGCACAACCCAGGCCTCTTCTTCATCGCCTCCTGCGTCATCACGCTGGTCGGCGGCACCATGTTCCTGATGTGGCTGGGTGAGCAAATCACCGCACGCGGCATCGGCAACGGCATTTCCTTGATCATTTTCGTCGGCATCGTGGCCGAAATCCCGCGCGCCATCGCCCAGTTCTTCGAGCAGGGCCGGTCCGGCGCGCTGTCGACCCCGGTGATTCTGGGGATCATCGTCATGGTCGTCGCGGTCATCACCTTCGTCGTCTTCATGGAGCGCGCGCTGCGCAAGATCTCGATCCTTTATCCGCGCCGTCAGGTCGGGATGAAGGTGTATGAGGGCGGCTCGTCGCACCTGCCGATCAAGGTGAACCCGGCGGGCGTGATCCCGGCGATCTTCGCATCGTCGATCCTGCTTCTGCCCACGACTGTCAGCACCTTCTCGGGCGGATCGACCAACCCGGTCCTCAGCTGGCTTGCCGCGAACCTGGGCTACGGCCAGCCGCTGCACCTTCTGTTCCTGGCGGCGATGATCGTCTTCTTCGCATACTTCTACACCCTGAACGTCTCGTTCAAGGTCGATGAGGTCGCCGAGAACCTGAAGAACCAGAACGCCTCGGTGCCCGGCATCCGCCCCGGCAAGAAGACCGAGGAGTATCTGGAATATGTGGTCAACCGCATCCTCGTCCTTGGCTCGGCCTACCTCGCTGCGGTCTGCCTTCTTCCTGAAGTCCTGATTGCCGAACTGGGCATCCCCTTCTACTTCGGCGGCACCTCGGTGCTAATCGTGGTTTCGGTGACGATGGACACGATCCAGCAGGTCCAGTCGCATCTTCTTGCGCATCAGTATGAAGCCCTGATCGAGAAGTCGCAGCTGCGCGGGAAGAAGAAGACCGGCGCGCCCAAGGCCCCCGCACGGCGCTGATCAAGATGACCAACATCATCCTTCTGGGACCGCCCGGAGCGGGCAAGGGAACGCAGGCCAAGCGTCTGGAAGAGGCGCGCGGCATGGTGCAGCTCTCGACCGGCGACATGCTGAAGGAAGCGATTGCAAAGGGCACCGACCTGGGCAAACGCGTCGAGGGCATCATGGCCCGGGGCGAGCTGGTCACGGACGAGATCGTCATCGGCCTGATCGAGGCCAAGATGAACGATGGCGCCCAGGGCGGCTTCATCTTCGACGGCTTCCCGCGCACGCTGAAGCAGGCGGATGCTCTGGGCGACCTCTTGTCGCGCACCGGGCAGACCCTGGACAGCGTCATCGAGATGCAGGTGGATGATGCGGCCCTGGTCGCGAGGGTCACCGGCCGGTTCACCTGCGGTAATTGCGGCGCGGTCTATCATGACGTGACCTATCCCACGAAGGTTCAGGGCGTGTGCGACGTCTGCGGCTCGACCAACATGAAGCGGCGGGCCGATGACAACGAGGAAACGCTCAAGACCCGGCTGATGGAGTACTACAAGAAGACCTCGCCCCTGATCGGCTATTACTATGCCAAGGGGCGGCTTTCCGCCGTCGACGGGCTGGCTGAGGTGGACGCTGTTGCCGAGGCGATTGCCAAGGTTCTTGACAAACCCTGAAAAACTTCTCTCGCGGCCTTGACGGCCCCGGGAAAAGCCCCTAATGCACGGCGTCCCGCGGTGGAATCGCCTTGCGGGTCTTCCTAATTGGAAGTTCGTATCGCCGGGTTAATCGCCCGTGCGGTGTTGTGAAAAAAGGTTCTGGCACTACGGAACCGCAACGAAGAAGGACGACACGTTTGGCACGTATTGCTGGCGTCAACATTCCGACCGCGAAACGGGTTCCGATCGCGCTCACCTACATCACCGGGATCGGCCCTGCTACGGCCAAGACCATCTGCGAGGCGCTGAAGATCGACGACGCACGTCGCGTGAACCAGCTGACCGACGCCGAGGTTCTTGCGATCCGTGAATACATCGACGCAAACCTGACTGTCGAAGGCGACCTGCGCCGCGAAGTCACGATGAACATCAAGCGTCTGATGGACCTTGGCTGCTACCGTGGCCTGCGTCACCGCAAGGGCCTGCCGGTTCGCGGGCAGCGCACGCACACCAACGCCCGCACCCGCAAAGGCCCCGCGAAGGCCATTGCCGGCAAGAAGAAATAAGGGGGCTTGAAACATGGCACGTGATACCAAAGCCGCCCGCACCAAGAAAAAAGAACGCAAGAACATCGCCGCTGGCGTGGCGCATGTGAACTCGTCGTTCAACAATACCAAGATCCTGATCTCGGACGTCCAGGGCAACGCGATCTCGTGGTCGTCCTCGGGCACCATGGGCTTCAAGGGTTCGCGCAAGTCGACCCCGTATGCCGCCCAGATGGCTGCCGAGGATGCTGGCCGCAAGGCTCAGGAACATGGCGTCCGCACGCTGGAAGTCGAAGTGCAGGGTCCGGGTTCGGGCCGTGAATCGGCGCTGCGTGCTCTGGCGGCTGTAGGCTTCCAGATCACCTCGATCCGCGACGTGACCCCGCTGGCGCACAACGGCTGCCGCCCGCCGAAGCGCCGCCGCGTCTAAGATTTTGCTTACGGCCGGGCCGTGGGGGTGTTCCCTCGCGGCCCGGTTTTCGTCGTTTACGATCCTCGGGCGTCCGCCGGCTTTCGGACATTGGCAGCGGACAAGAATAGGGGCTTCAGAATGATCCATAAGAACTGGCAGGAACTCATCAAGCCGACGCAGCTGGTCGTGAAGCCGGGGGCAGATGCCGCCCGCGTCGCGACGGTGATCGCCGAGCCTCTGGAGCGTGGCTTTGGCCTTACGCTGGGCAACGCGCTGCGCCGTGTACTGATGTCGTCCCTGCAGGGTGGCGCGATCACCTCGGTCCAGATCGACAACGTCCTGCACGAGTTCTCCTCGGTCGCCGGCGTTCGTGAGGACGTGACTGACATCGTGCTGAACCTGAAGGGCGTCAGCATCAAGATGGACGTCGAGGGGCCGAAGCGCCTGTCGATCTCGGCCAAGGGTCCGGGCGTCGTCACCGCGGGCGACATTTCGGAATCGAATGGTATCGAGATCCTGAACAAGGACCACGTGATCTGCCACCTGGACGACGGCGCTGACGTGTTCATGGAGCTGACCGTGAACACCGGCAAGGGCTATGTTTCGGCCGACAAGAACCGTCCCGAAGATGCCCCGATCGGCCTGATCCCGATCGACGCGATCTATTCGCCGGTCAAGAAGGTCAGCTATGAAGTCACCCCGACCCGTGAGGGCCAGGTGCTGGATTATGACAAGCTGACCATGAAGATCGAGACCGACGGCAGCCTCACGCCGGATGATGCCGTGGCCTATGCCGCGCGCATCCTGCAGGACCAGC
>JAIXSA010000056.1 GCA_027484915.1 Paracoccaceae bacterium
GGATGCCATCGTCGAAGGCCCGAACTTCGAATTCTCGACCGAGACGCGGGAAGAGCTGTTCTACACCAAGGAAAAACTCCTGGAGAACGGCGCCCGCTGGGAGGCCGAGATCGCCCGCAACCTTGAAATCGACGCGCCTTACCGCTGATGACCGACGACTTCGCCAAGATGTTTTCCGCCTGGATGGAGCAGGGCCAGAAGATGGCCAGCGCCTTCATGCCGGGCATGGAAACCTTCGACGCAAAGGCGATGGAGAAGTTCTTCCCGGCCATGCCGAAGGAACTTCTGGAGATGTGGTTCGGCAAGACCTTCAACCCCGAAGGTCTGGATGCGCGAACCCGGTTCCTGGTGACCATCGCGGCGCTGACGGTGCTGGGGCCGGTGGGCGAGCCGCAGCTGCGGATGACGATCAAGAACGGGTTGGCCGCCGGGGCCACGAAACGCGAGGTCGCGGAAGTGATCTGGCAGATGTCCATGTTCGGCGGGGTGCCCGCCATGCAGAAGGCGCTGGAAGTTGCCCAGTCCGTCTTCGCCGAAACGCCTGAGGAGAAAGACGCATGACCGTCTTCAGTTTCGCCTTCTACATGTTCGCCGTGATCACGGTGCTGTCGGGCCTGATGGTCACCCTGTCGCGGAACCCGGTCCACTCGGTGCTCTGGTTGATCCTCGCCTTCCTGTCGACCTCGGGCCTTTTCGTGATGCTTGGGGCCGAGTTCGTGGCGATGCTTCTCGTTATCGTCTACGTGGGCGCCGTGGCGGTGCTGTTCCTGTTCGTCGTGATGATGCTCGACATCGATTTCGCAGCACTGAAGGGCGAGATGGCGCGGGCGATGCCCCTGGGCCTGCTGATCGGCGTGGTCCTGTTGATGCAGGTCGCCATCGGCGTGGGCGTCTGGCAGGTGGCCGACGGGGCCGAGGGGCTGCGGCAGGCGGTCGCCCCGACCGAGATTGAGAACACCCGTGCGCTGGGGATGCTGATCTACGACAAGTATTTCCTGCTGTTCCAGCTGGCGGGCCTGATCCTGCTGGTGGCCATGATCGGTGCGATCCTTTTGACCCTGCGCCACCGCAAGGACGTCAAGCGGCAGAATGTGCTGCAGCAGATGTGGCGCGACCCGGCCAAGGCGATGGAGCTCAAGGACGTCAAGCCGGGGCAGGGGCTGTGACCCGGTCGGTCTGAAGCCCGACCTACGTAGGGCGGGCTTCAGACCGCCGACAGAACGAAATGCGGGCCGCTAGAGCCCAAGAGGGAACGAGAGATGGTGGGACTTGAACATTACCTGACGGTGGCCGCGGCGCTGTTCGTCATCGGGATCTTCGGGATCTTCCTGAACCGGAAGAACGTGATCGTCATCCTGATGTCGATCGAACTGATGCTTCTGGCGGTCAACATCAACCTCGTCGCCTTCTCCAGCTTTTCGGGCGATCTGGTGGGGCAGGTCTTCACCATGTTCGTCCTGACCGTGGCCGCCGCCGAGGCTGCCATCGGTCTGGCCATCCTGGTCGTGTTCTTCCGCAACCGCGGGACGATCGAGGTGGAAGACGTCAACGTGATGAAGGGCTGACCCAGAATGGCAACGATCATCCTCTTCGCTCCCCTGATCGGGGCCCTCATCTGCGGCTTCGGCTGGCGGCTCATCGGTGAGCGTGCGGGTCAGGTCATCACCACCGCGCTGGTCTTCCTGGCGGCGGCCCTGAGCTGGCAGATCTTCCTGACTTTCGACAGCGAGACGCAGCACATCACCCTGATGCGCTGGATCGAATCCGGCACGATGGGGTCGGAATGGGCGATCCGGCTGGACCGGCTGACCGCGATCATGCTGGTCGTGGTGAACTCGGTCTCGGCGCTCGTCCACCTCTACAGCTTCGGCTACATGGCGCATGACCACCACTGGCACGAGGGCGAGCATTACAAGGCCCGCTTCTTCGCGTACCTGTCGTTCTTCACCTTCTCGATGCTTATGCTGGTGACGTCGGACAACCTCGTCCAGATGTTCTTCGGCTGGGAGGGCGTGGGCGTCGCGTCCTACCTGCTGATCGGCTTCTATTACCGTAAGGCCTCGGCCAATGCCGCTGCGATGAAGGCCTTACTCGTCAACCGCGTCGGCGACTTTGGCTTTGCGCTGGGGATCTTTGCCCTCTTCTACCTGACCGACTCGATCCGCTTTGACGACGTCTTCGCCGCCGCCCCGGCACTGGCCGAGACGAACCTGACCTTCCTGTGGGGGGAGTGGAACGCGGCGAACCTCGTCGGTGTGCTGCTCTTCATCGGCGCGATGGGGAAATCGGCGCAGCTGTTCCTGCACACCTGGCTGCCGGACGCGATGGAGGGCCCGACGCCCGTGTCGGCGCTGATTCACGCGGCGACCATGGTGACGGCGGGGGTGTTCCTCGTCTGCCGGATGTCGCCGGTTTACGAATACGCGCCGCAGGCCTTGGCCTTCATCACGGTGCTGGGCGCTTGCACGGCCTTCGTCGCGGCGACCATTGGCCTTGTGCAGAACGACATCAAGCGCGTGATCGCCTATTCGACGATGTCGCAGCTGGGCTACATGTTCGTGGCGGCCGGGGTGGGCGTCTATTCAGTGGCGATGTTCCACCTTTTCACCCACGCCTTCTTCAAGGCGATGCTGTTCCTTGGGGCCGGCTCGGTGATCCACGCCACGCACCACGAACAGGACATGCGCAACTATGGCGGCCTGCGGAAGAAGATCCCGCTGACCTTCTACGCCATGCTGATCGGCACGCTCGCCATCACCGGCGTGGGCATCCCGCTGACGCATTACGGCTTCGCCGGCTTCCTGTCGAAGGACGCGGTGATCGAGAGCGCCTGGGTTGGATCGGGCTTCGCTTTCTGGCTTCTGGTCGTCGCCGCCTGCTTCACCAGCTTCTATTCCTGGCGGCTGATGTTCCTGACTTTCTTCGGGGAAAGCCGGGCACATGGTCACGACGCCCACGGTCACGGCCACGATGCGCATGGGCATGGCCACGATGACCACGACCACGGCCACCACGAGCCGCACGAAAGCCCGATGGTCATGCTGATCCCGCTGGGGGTCCTGGCTTTGGGCGCGGTGTTCTCGGGCATGCTCTGGTACAAGGTCTTCTTCGGCGAAGAGACCGCCGTCCGCGACTGGTTCGGGATGGAGCAGGTCGCCCACGGCGAAGCGCATACTGAGACTGCCGCCGAGGCGGGGACCGAGGCAGCACCTGCTGAGACCGCCACGACCGAGGCAGCGCCGGCTGAACCGGCTGCAACCGAAGGCACAGCCGTCGCGACCGAGGCCGCCCCGGCCGAGGAGCATTCCGAAGGCCATGCTGCAGGCGTCGCTCCGAAAGGCGCGATCCTGATGCTGCCCTTCACGCCCGAGGAACAGGCCGTGGTCGACACCCGCCTCGACGCCGAAAAGGCCGCGAATTCGGAACACGCGCCCACCACCATCATCAACGCCGCGCACCTGGTGCCGACCTGGGTCAAGGTCTCGCCCTTCGTCGCGATGCTGATCGGTTTCGCGATAGCCTGGCTCTTCTACATCAAGGACCCCAGCCTGCCGCGCCGTCTGGCCGCGCAGCAGCGCCCGCTCTACCTGTTCCTTCTGAACAAGTGGTACTTCGACGAGCTTTATGACGTGATCTTCGTCCGCCCCGCCAAGTGGCTGGGAAACTTCCTGTGGAAGAAGGGCGACGGCAACGTCATCGACGGCTCGCTTAACGGGGTGGCGATGGGGATCATCCCCTTCTTCACCCGCCTCGCAGGCCGCGCGCAGTCCGGCTACCTGTTCCACTACGCCTTCGCGATGGTGCTGGGGATCGTTGTCCTTGTCACCTGGATGACGCTTTTCGGCGGCGCGAAGTAAGGGGCGCGCAGAATGGAAAACCAGCTTCTCTCGATCATCACCTTCCTGCCGCTGGTCGCGGCTGTGATCCTCGCGCTCTTCATGCGCGGCGACGATCCGGCGGCCCGTCAGGGGGCGAAGTGGCTCGCGCTCTTCACCACCACGGCGACCTTCGTCATCTCTCTCTTCATCCTGTTCCGGTTCGACGCGTCGAACACCGGCTTCCAGTTCGTCGAGGAACGGACCTGGATCCTGGGTCTGACCTACAAGATGGGCGTCGACGGGATCTCGATCCTGTTCGTGATGCTGACGACCTTCCTGATGCCGATCACCATCTGGTCGTGCTGGGGGGTGGAGACCCGCGTCAAGGAATACATGATCGCCTTCCTGGTGCTGGAGACGCTGATGCTGGGCGTCTTCTGCGCGCTGGACCTCGTCCTCTTCTACCTCTTCTTCGAGGCGGGCCTGATCCCGATGTTCCTGATCATCGGCATCTGGGGCGGCAAGGACCGCATCTACGCCGCCTTCAAGTTCTTCCTCTACACCTTCCTTGGGTCCGTCCTGATGCTGGTCGCGATGATCGCGATGTATCTCGACGCAGGCACCACGGACATCGTACAGCTCCTGGCGCATGAGTTCGGGTCCGAGACGTTTTCGGTCCTAGGCTTCCAGGTCGTCGGCGGGTTGCAGACCATGCTGTTCCTCGCGTTCTTCGCGTCGTTCGCGGTGAAGATGCCGATGTGGCCGGTCCACACCTGGCTGCCCGACGCTCACGTGCAGGCGCCGACGGCGGGCTCCGTGGTGCTGGCCGCGATCCTGCTGAAGATGGGCGGCTACGGCTTCCTGCGCTTCTCGCTGCCGATGTTCCCGGTCGGGTCGGACGTCATGGCGCCCCTGGTCCTGTGGATGTCGGCCATCGCCATCGTCTACACGAGCCTCGTGGCGCTGGCGCAGACCGACATGAAGAAGCTGATCGCCTATTCGTCGGTCGCCCACATGGGCTACGTCACCATGGGCATCTTCGCCGCGAACCAGCAGGGCATCGACGGTGCGATCTTCCAGATGCTGTCGCACGGCTTCATCTCCGGCGCTCTCTTCCTTTGCGTCGGCGTGATCTACGACCGGATGCACACGCGGGAAATCGACGCCTATGGCGGCCTCGTGAACCGAATGCCGGCCTATGCGCTGGTGTTCATGTTCTTCACGATGGCCAACGTCGGCCTGCCCGGCACCTCGGGCTTCGTGGGCGAATTCCTGACGCTGATGGGCATCTTTCAGGTCAACACCTGGGTCGCCGCCGTCGCTGCGACGGGCGTGATCCTGTCGGCCGGTTACGCCCTGTGGCTCTACCGCCGGGTGGTCTTCGGCGACCTGATCAAAGAGGCGCTGAAGTCCATCACCGACATGGACCGGCGCGAAAAGGCAATCTTCGCGCCGCTCATCGCCATGACCCTGATCCTTGGCGTCTACCCGAGCCTGGTGACCGACATCATCGGCCCCTCGGTGTCGGCGCTTGTGACCGACTACCAGGCCGCACTGCCCGCTGATGATGCTGCCGTGGCCCTGAACGAAGGACATTCGGAATGACTTCCGCCGATTTCCAGACCCTGCTCCCTGAGATCGTTCTCGCGGGCTACGCAATGGCCGCGCTGATGGCGGCGGTCTACACCACCAAGGACAAGCTTGCCGCCACCCTCGTCTGGGCGACAGCGGGCCTCTTCGTGGCGCTGGCGCTTTACATCGGCGGCACGGGTGAGGGCGAGCGGACCGTGTTCAACGGCCTTTTCACCGACGACCCCTTCGCGCGTTTCGCCAAGGTGACGATCCTTCTGTCCGCCGCCGCCGTCCTGGTGATGAGCCAGGACTACATGACGCGCCGCGACCTTTTGCGCTTTGAATACCCGCTTCTCGTCACCCTGTCGGTGGTCGGGATGATGGTGATGGTGTCGTCGGCCGACCTCATCACGCTTTACATGGGTCTCGAACTGCAATCGCTGGCGCTCTACGTCATCGCCTCGATCCGCCGTGACAGTGCCAAGTCGTCGGAGGCGGGCCTGAAGTACTTCGTCCTCGGCGCGCTGTCCTCGGGCCTGCTGCTGTACGGCGCCTCGCTGGTCTACGGCTACGCCGGCACCACGCAGTTCGCGGGCATCCTGTCCACCGTGCAGGACGGCGTGCCGCTTGGGCTGCTGTTTGGCCTCGTCTTCATGCTGGCGGGTCTGGCGTTCAAAGTGTCGGCGGCTCCGTTCCACATGTGGACGCCCGACGTCTACGAAGGCTCGCCCACCCCGGTCACCGCCTTCTTCGCCACCGCGCCGAAAGTGGCCGCAATGGCCCTGATCGCGCGCCTGGTGCAGGACGCGTTCGGCGGCATTCCCGGCCAATGGGGCCAGGTACTGGCGGCGCTGGCCGTCGCCTCGATGTTCCTTGGCGCCGTCGCCGCCATCGGCCAGCGCGACATCAAGCGGCTGATGGCCTATTCCTCCATCGCCCACATGGGCTATGCGCTGATCGGCCTTTGCGTCGGGACCGCCTACGGCGTGCAGGCGACGATGATCTACATGGCGATCTACGTGACCATGAACGTCGGCAGCTTCGCCTTCATCCTGTCGATGGAACGCGACGGCCGCCCCGTGTCGGACATCGCGGGCCTGAACCAGTTCGCGAAGAAGGAGCCCCTGAAGGCGCTGGCCATGCTGGTCCTACTCTTCTCGCTGGCCGGTGTCCCGCCGATGGTCGGCTTCTTCGGCAAGTTCTACGTGTTGAAAGCCGCCGTCGACGCGGGCTGGGTCTGGCTTGCCGTGGCCGGGGCCGTCGCCTCGGTGATCGGTGCCTTCTACTACCTGCGCCTCGTCTACTTCATGTACTTCGGCGCGGAACAGGAACCCGTCGACAGCCGCATGGCACCCGTCCAATGGGGCATGCTGGTGGCGGTGGCCGCGATCATGGTGCTGGGCATTGTGAACCTCTTCGGCATCGAAGCCCCCGCGGCGCTGGCCGCCGAAGCGCTTGTCCGGTGACGGCGGGGCAGGGCGCATCACCCTGCCCGAGATCGACAGCACAAACGCCGAGGGCTTCCGGCGGGCCGCCACCTTGGTCCGCCCGACCTGGATCCTCGCCGGGCTCCAGACAGCCGGACGTGGACGCCGCGCAAGGCCGTGGTCGAGCCCGGAAGGCAACTTCCACGGCACCCTCGTCCTCAAACCCGCCGAGCCGCCCGAGACGGTAGCCCTGAGGTCCTTCGCCGCCGCCCTCGCGCTCCGCGATGCATTCGTCCAGCTGACGGGCCTGCCGCAAAGTTTCGCGCTGAAATGGCCGAACGACGTCCTCTGCAATGGCGACAAGATCGCGGGCATCCTGCTTGAGTCTCAGGGCCTCAATACCCCTGACGCGACCCTGTGCATCGGCATCGGCGTCAACCTGATCGCCGCCCCCGACGCCTCCCAGATCGAACCCGGAGCCGTCCCGGCCGTTTCCCTCCTCCAGGAAACCGGCCTGCGCATCGCGCCCGAGGCCTTCCTTGACGCACTCGCCCCCGCCTACGCCCATTGGGAGACCACCTTCCGTGCGGAAGGCTTCGCCCCGCTCCGCACCGCCTGGCTCTCCCACGCGGCGCGTCTCGGCCAACCCATCCGCGCCCGCACCGGGACCGAAACGCGCGACGGCACGTTCGAGACCATCGACGCCACCGGCAACCTGATCCTGCGCATGGCCCACGGCCCGGTTGCCATTCCGGCGGCCGAGGTGTTCTTCTGACCGGAACGGAGGGCCGGACATGCTTCTCGCCATCGACTGCGGCAATACCAACACCGTCTTCTCGATCTGGGATGGCACGCGCTTCCTCGCCACCTGGCGGATCGCCACCGACCACAAGCGGACGGCGGATGAATACTTCGTCTGGCTGTCCAGCCTGATGACCCTGACCAGCACCGCAGTGACGGTGACCGAGGCGATCATCTCCTCCACCGTCCCACGCGTCGTGTTCAACCTGCGCGTGCTCTGCGACCGCTACTTCGGCTGCCGGCCACTGGTTGTCGGCAAGCCCGATTGCAAACTCCCCGTCGCGCCACGCGTGGATCAGGGCACCACCGTCGGCCCCGACCGCTTGGTCAACACGGTGGCGGGCTTTGACCGGCATGGCGGCGACCTGATCGTCGTCGACTTCGGCACCGCCACCACCTTCGACGTCGTCGACACCGATGGCGCCTATATCGGCGGGGTCATCGCGCCCGGCGTGAACCTTAGCCTCGAAGCCTTGCACATGGCTGCCGCCGCGCTGCCTCACGTCGATGTGGCCAAGCCTCTCAAAGCCATCGGCACGAATACGGTGGCCTGCATGCAGTCGGGCGTGTATTGGGGCTACATCGGGCTGGTCGAAGGCATCGTTCGCGAAGTGCGGCGTGAGCGCGACCGACCCATGAAAGTGATCGCGACCGGGGGCCTTGCCAGTCTTTTCGCGCAAGGAACCGAACTATTTCATTCGATCGAGGACGACTTGACCATGCACGGCCTCGTCCTGATCAACGACCTGAACAAGGAAATCCCATGAGCGCCAACCGCCTCATCTACCTTCCCCTCGGCGGTGCCGGCGAGATCGGCATGAACTCCTATGTCTTCGGCTACGGCCCCCCGGGCAAGGAACGCCTGATCCTGGTCGATCTGGGCGTGACCTTCCCGGACATGGATGGCTCGCCCGGCGTGGACCTTATCCTGCCGGACATCAGCTGGCTGCATGACAAGCTGGACCGGCTTGAGGCGATCTTCATCACCCACGCGCATGAGGATCACATCGGTGCCCTGGCGCCGCTCTGGCCCGAGCTTGGCAAGAAGGTCTATGCCCGCCGGTTCACCGCGACCATCGGGCGGCTCAAGTTCGAGGAGGCGGGCCTGCCCGTCGACCAGATCGTCGTTGTCGACCCTCGCCCGGCAACCGTCGAGGTCGGCCCCTTCAAGGTGCAGTTCGTCCCCGTCTCGCATTCCATCCCGGAAAGCTCGGCCCTGGTGATTGACACGCCGGCAGGGCGGATCTTCCATTCCGCCGATTTCAAGATCGACCACACGCCGGTCGTGGGCGAAGGTTGGGATGACGCGCGCTTTACCGACATCGTGGCCGAGCGTCCGGTCAAGGTGATGACCTGCGATTCCACCAACGTCTTCTCGACCCATCAGGGCCGGTCCGAGGCGACGCTGGCCGAACCCCTGACCGAGTTGATCCGCAGCTGCACGGGGATGGTCGTTGCCACCACCTTCGGTTCGAACGTGGCGCGCCTGAAGACGCTGGCCGAAGCTGCCCGTGCCGCCGACCGGACGATTTGCGTTCTGGGACGGTCGATGAAGCGGATGCTGTCTGCCTCCGAGGAGGCCGGCGTGCTTGCGAGTTTCCCCAAGACCGTCACGCCCGAGGAAGCGCTGGAGGTCCCGCGCCGCAACCTCATGCTGCTGGTCACCGGCAGCCAGGGCGAACGCCGTGCGGCTTCGGCGCAACTGAGCCGCGGCAAGTATCTGGGGCTTGAGATGAAAGAGGGCGACACTTTCCTCTTCTCCTCCCGCACCATCCCCGGCAATGAGCGCGACGTGATCCGTGTCTGGAACGCCTTCTCCGAACAGGGCGTCAACGTGCTGGATGACCAGAACGGCAAGTACCACGTTTCGGGGCACGCCAACCGTCCGGACCTGGAACATGTCCACCGGCTGATCCTGCCCGACATGCTGATCCCGATGCATGGCGAGCACCGGCACCTTTCCGAACACGTCCGCATCGCCACGGAAAGCGGTATCGCGGCAGCGGTCGCAGTGAACGGCACGATGCTGAACCTGACCGGAGATGTCCCCGAAGTTGTGGAATACATCGAGACGGGGCGGATCTACCTGGACGGCACCGCGATGGTCGGCGCGATGGACGGGGTGATCCGCGACCGTATCCGCATGGCGCTGAACGGCCATGTCACGGTGACGCTGATCCTGGACGAGACGAACAGCCCGATGGGAGAGCCCTGGGTCGAAGTGATGGGCCTTGCCACCACTGGCCGGGGCGACCGCCCTCTGGCCGAGACGATGGAGTCCGACCTTGACGAAGTGGTCGGACGCCTTGGTCGCAAGGTGATGGCCGACGACGCCAAGCTGGAAGAGGAAATCCGCCGCGTGGTGCGCCAGGTCGCGATGGAAGAGATCGGCAAGAAGCCCGAGGTCAACGTTGTGATCAGCCGCCTCGTCGCCGAGTAAGGCCCCAGCCCAAAGGAAAAGGCCCCGTCCTGGACGGGGCCTTTTTCATTTCTGGCGATTGGATCAACCCTCGGTGCCGGTGGCCTCTTCCAGCTCTTCCGTCTTTGCCGGCTTCAGCGCGAAGCTGCGCAGGATGAAGTCCGGCACATGGTCGCCCATGCCGATCACGGCGGGCCCCAGGTCGCGGTCGCGGCGATAGTCGCGCCGGTCATCCCGACGCTCTTCGCGGGGCTCGCGCCGCTCTCCCCGATCCGGGCGTTCAGCGCGATCGTCACGGCGACGCTCTCCGCCGCGGTCGGTACGCTCGGCGCTGCGCGGTTCGCGGCGGTCATCGCGACGCTCTTCCCGGCGCTCTTCGCGGGGGGCCTCACGCAGGGGTTCTTCGGCGACCTCGGGCTTCGGGGTCGCAACCAACGGCTCCATCGGCGCGCTTTCGTCGTGCGCCTTGACCGGACGGCCGCGGTCCCGGCCACGGCCACCGCGCTCGCGCCCCTTGCGCTCTTCGCGCGGGCGGTCGGGCTTGCCTTCGCGGGTATCGGGCTCGAACCCCTCGGGCAAGGACCCGCGCGGGATTTCCGTCTTGATCAGGCTTTCGATGGCCTTGAGGTACTTCTCGTCCGACGGGACCGAGATCGTGAACGCCTTGCCAAGACGCCCGGCCCGGCCGGTCCGGCCGATGCGGTGAACGTAATCCTCGGGGTGGGAGGGCACGTCAAAGTTGAACACGTGGCTCACCGCCGGGATGTCCAGCCCCCGCGCCGCCACGTCCGAGGCGACCAGCAGGTGCAAGGACCCGTCGCGGAACGCGTCCAGCGTCTTCATCCGCATCGACTGTTCAAGGTCGCCGTGGATCGGGGCCGCGTTGAAGCCGTGCGATTTCAGAGACTTGGCAACCACGTCCACATCCATCTTCCGGTTGCAGAAGATGATCGCGTTGGTGCAGGCCTCACCCTCGGCGCGGATCAGAGCGCGCAGGACGGCGCGCTTGTCGCCGAAGCTGCGGTCTTTGCGGACGGGCTTCACCTCGATCAGGCTTTGTGTGATGGTCAGCGACGCCGTCGCCTGACGGGCCACCTCGATCTTGGCGGGGTCCTTCAGGAAGGTCTTGGTGATGCGCTCGATCTCGGGCGCCATCGTGGCCGAATAGAACATCGTCTGCCGCTTCGGCGGGGTCAGCATGAAGATCCGCTCGATGTCCGGTATGAAGCCCATGTCGAGCATCCGGTCAGCCTCGTCCACCACCATGATCTGCACGCCGGTCAACAGAAGCTTGCCGCGTTCGAAATGGTCCAGAAGGCGGCCCGGCGTCGCGATCAGCACGTCGACACCGCGGTCGATCAGCTTGTCCTGTTCGCCGAAGGCCACGCCACCGATCAAGAGCGCCTTGGTCAGCTTGGTGTGCTTGGCATAGACGTCAAAGTTCTCGGCCACCTGGGCGGCCAGTTCGCGCGTCGGGGCAAGGACCAGCGAACGCGGCATCCGGGCGCGGGCACGGCCCTGGCCCAGAAGCGTGATCATCGGCAGCGTGAAGCTCGCAGTCTTGCCGGTGCCGGTCTGGGCGATCCCCAGAACGTCGCGGCCTTGCAGGGCATGCGGAATGGCTTCTGCCTGAATGGGGGTGGGAGTCTCATAGCCGGCTTCGGAGACGGCTTGCAGCACGCGCGGGTCCAGCGCGAGGTCGGAAAATTTGGTCATTAGCGTCCTATGGATGCGGTATCGGACCGCATGTGTGATGGGACGCTAGTTTCCGGGCGCCCCGGCGTCTCGGCCCGATTGGCCGCGTAGTCCGCGCATAGCGGAAATCCTCCCTCGGGTCAAGCCGGGCGCCGGATCGGCCCGCCAGGCCCAGGAATCAGCCGTTTTCCACTGGTCCATCGTCGCCTGGGGCTGGGGCAGGCAGGACCGACCGTTCCATCCGCGCGAGGTGCCTTTCGGCCCGCATCATGCCGATCCGGCGGAACAAGGTGCCCGGGTCTTCGTTCAGCCGCTGCAGCAGGTGGCAGGCCAAGGGCCCCACCAACGCCTCTTGCCGCGCCTCGTTCCAGATCTGGGCCAGAAGGTTGATGTCCAGCCCACCGGCCTCCAGGTTGAAATGGGGCATGCCCAGTGGCAGGCGGCGGCGTCGGACCCAGCGGGTCGGAAACGGCGTGTCGGCGGCATAGCCGGAATGGAAGCGCTCGAACTCGTAAAGCTTCATCAGCGAGAAGAGCACGTTGATCGACAGACCGATCCGGCGCTGCGCTTCCGTCTCGCCGTGGTCGCCGAAGGTGATGGCAGAGGAGATGAGCCAACGACCCGGAAGCTCCTGCATCAGTTGCGGCCCCGCTTCGGACCAGATCCGGCGGAACAGCGCTGGGGTATGCGGCAGGAAGCGGCGCTTGCGCAGATGCGCGATCAGGATGGCGTTCAGCGCGGCAAGTTCGGGCTTGCCGGCAAGTTCTGTCCGCATGAGATGCAGCTTCTTGGCATGCAGCGACTGGCGTCCCTCCAACGGCGGAAGCGTTTCCGGAATGCGGGCTGCAAGCAGGGGCGCAAAGTCAACGTCAGCCGGGGGAAACCAGTCCGAGGGCGTCAGCTTCAACTGCCGCCGACGCTCATTCCAGATCGCGATCAGACTGTCGGGGGCGCCGGGGTAGGTCTCGAACGACTCACCCCCGTCGTCGTCCGGGTCGCCATCTGGGTCGGGCGTCGTCATCGTGCCTGCTGTCTCCGCCCTTTGGTCGGCTGCAGGCTAGGGCCCGGCATCTTGGGGGTCAAGCGCGCCTCAGACCATCATCTCCTTGGTTGCGGTCAGCTTGACGCCGGGATAGTCGCGAACAACGCGGTCGATGTCCCACTGCAGGCGCGTCAGGAACACCAGGTCCCCGTCGCTGTCATGGGCGATATGGCCCTTGTTGACGTTCACCAGTTTCTCGATCTCGGCCTTGTCGCCGGAAATCCAGCGGGCCGAGGTGAAGTTCGACCCCTCGAACCGGACGGGCAGCGAATACTCCTGCTCGATCCGGCTGGCCAGCACGTCGAACTGCAGCGCCCCCACGACGCCGACGATATAGCCCGACCCGATCATCGGCTTGAAGACCTTGGCGGCGCCTTCCTCGGCGAACTGGGTCAGGGCCTTTTCCAGGTGCTTGGCCTTCATCGGGTCCATCGCCCGGATCGACTGCAAAAGCTCCGGCGCAAAGCTGGGGATGCCGGTGAAACGGAGGGATTCGCCTTCGGTCAGCGCGTCGCCGATGCGCAACTGCCCGTGGTTCGGGATGCCGATGATGTCTCCGGCCCAGGCTTCCTCGGCCAGCTCACGGTCGGCGGCAAGGAACAGGACCGGGTTGGTGATCGACATCGGTTTCTTCGACCGCACGTGGTGCAGCTTCATGCCGCGTTCGAAGTGCCCCGAAGCAAGGCGGACAAAGGCCACCCGGTCGCGGTGCTTGGGGTCCATGTTGGCCTGCACCTTGAAGACAAAGCCGGTCACTGCCGGTTCCGACGGGTCGATCTGGCGTTCGGCGGCCTTCTGCGGCTCGGGTTCGGGTCCGTATTCGCCGATGCCGTCCATCAGCTCCTTCACCCCGAACGAGTTGATGGCCGAGCCGAACCAGATCGGCGTCATCGAGCCGTTCAGAAACGCTGCGCGGTCGAAGGCCGGCAGGAGTTCCCGCGCCATCTCCAGCTCTTCGTGGAACTTGGCCAGCAGGTTTGCCGGGATATGCTCGGCCAGCTTGGGGTCGTTCACCCCGGAAATCTTGATCGACTCGGCGACCTTGTTGCGGTCGGCGCGGTCCATGATCTCAAGCTTGTCGTGCAACAGATCGTAGGCACCGACGAAATCGCGACCCACGCCGATCGGCCATGAGGCCGGGGTCACGTCGATCGCCAGGTTTTCCTGGATCTCGTCGATGATCGTGAAGACGTCTCGGCTTTCGCGGTCCATCTTGTTGCAGAAAGTCAGGATCGGCAGGTCGCGCAGGCGGCAGACTTCGAACAGCTTGCGCGTCTGGCTTTCGACGCCCTTCGCCCCGTCGATCACCATGATCGCGGCATCGACGGCGGTCAGCGTGCGGTAGGTGTCTTCGGAAAAGTCGCTGTGTCCGGGCGTGTCGACCAGGTTGAAGCGGTAGGTACGGTAGTCGAAGGACATCGCCGAGGCGCTGACGGAAATCCCCCGCTCCTGCTCCAGCTTCATGAAGTCCGACCGCGTGCGCCGCGCGTCGCCCTTGGCGCGGACCTGGCCCGCCATCTGGATCGCGCCGCCGAACAAGAGGAACTTTTCGGTGAGCGTGGTTTTCCCGGCGTCGGGGTGCGAGATGATCGCAAAGGTCCGACGGCGGGCGATTTCGGGCGGAAGGGGGGCACGGTTCGACATGACGCCCCCCATAGCGCGCGCAGGGCCTCGCCGCAACAGATGGGGCGGCTTGCCCTTGCGGCTTTGGCTGCTAGGGTTCGGCCAAAGCAGGAGGGATTGCGATGGATCTTGGGATTGCAGGAAAGCGGGCGCTGGTCTGTGCGTCGTCCAAGGGATTGGGCCGGGGCTGTGCCGAAGCGCTGGCCGATGCGGGGGTCGATCTGGTGATGAACGCCCGCGGGGCAGAGGCGCTGGAGGCTGCGGCCCATGACATTCGTACACGTTATCAGGTGAACGTGACGACGATCGCCGCCGACATCACCACCGAGGCCGGGCGCGCGTCGGTCCTGGCGCATGGGCCGTTCGACATTCTGGTGACCAACGCAGGGGGCCCGCCGCCGGGAATGTGGTCGGACTGGGGCCGTGAGGATTTCATCAAGGCGCTGGATGCCAACATGCTGACCCCCATCGCGCTGATGCAGGCGGTGCTGCCCGGGATGATGGCCAAGGGCTGGGGCCGGGTCGTGAACATCACCTCCGTCTCGGTCAAGTCGCCGGTGGCGGTGCTGGGCCTGTCGAACTCGGCCCGCGCGGGCTTGACGGGCTTTGTCGCCGGCACCTCGCGGCAGGTCGCTGGCAAGGGCGTGACGATCAACAACCTCTTGCCGGGCATCCATGCCACCGACCGCGCCATCGCGCTGGATACGGCCGTGGTGAAGGCCAAGGGCATCAGCATGGAAGAGGCGATCAGCGAACGCGCCGCGACGATCCCGGCCGGCCGTTACGGCACCCCGTCAGAATTCGGGGCCGCCTGCGCGTTCCTGTGTTCGCAGCACGCGGGCTTCATCGTCGGGCAGAACATCCTGCTGGACGGCGGTGCTACCAACGCGACGTTGTAGCGGCGCGCGGTTTCGCGCGGCCTGGGTCGAAGACGCCGAGCAGAAGAAGCAGCGCGCCGCCCCCGATCCAGGCCCAGCCGCCCGGTCCAAGCACATCGGTCGCCAGCGCCAGAAGGCGGTTCGCTTCGTCCATTGTCCATTGCAGTTCGACGATCCCAAGCGTCTCGCGGGTGCGCCAGACCAAGAGGCCCGCAAGGCCGACGATGCTGAGCCCGGTTAGGAAGGCAAGCCAGCGACGCTCCTGCCCGACAAGGGCGAGCAGCACGAACAGCGCGGCCAGCACGAACGAGAAGAGGAAGAGCCGCACGTCGTTCGGGGCCTCGGTCAGGTAGGTTTCGACCGCGACGCGGTCGAAAGCGGGCAGCGCGTCCCACGGCGAAAGATTGGCACCCAGCGGGGTGGAGATCCACGGCAGGAACAGCCCGGCCAGGATGGCAACGGCGCAAAGAAGCGCAAGCGGACGAAACAGCATGACCGGGACCTTCCTGTCCAGGAATGAAGACAGTCCCGCCATAGCGCCGCATTCTGTGCAAATCGTGGACAGTTTGCGCCAATTTTGCGGTCATCCGTCGCGGGGCGGCCTGTTGTCGCGGCGGCGGGGCGCTGCTAGAGAAACCTGAGCAAAACTCTAGGACGCTATGCCTGACAGCCTTCCCCTCCGGCTTGAGGTCCGCCATCTGGTCCGCTCCTTTGGTGGGCGGCGGGTGGTCGATGACGTGTCGCTGTCGGTCGCGGCGGGGCAGGTGACCTGTCTCCTTGGCCCGTCGGGCTGCGGCAAGTCCACCACGCTGCGGATGATCGCCGGGGTCGAGCGCGCCGATGCGGGTGAGGTGCTGCTGGACGGTCAGGTGGTCGCCGGGCCGGGGGTACATGTCCCGCCGGAACGACGCTCGGTCGGCCTCATGTTCCAGGATTTCGCGCTGTTTCCGCACCTGACGGTGGCCGAGAACGTCGGCTTCGGCTTGCGGGACGACCGGGTCGAAAAGGCCCGGCGGGTGGGGGAACTCCTGGAAAAGGTGGACCTGTCCGGGTTCGGGCCAAAGCACCCGCACGAACTTTCGGGCGGTGAACAGCAGCGCGTGGCCCTGGCGCGGGCGCTGGCGCCGAAGCCCAAGGTCATGCTGATGGACGAGCCGTTCTCGGGTCTCGACAACCGGTTGCGGGACGGCATCCGCGACCGGACGCTTGAACTTCTGAAGGAAGAGGGCGCCGCCGTCCTTCTGGTCACGCATGAACCTGACGAGGCGATGCGCATGGCCGACGAGATCGCCCTGATGCGCGCGGGCCGCGTGGTGCAGAAGGGTGCGCCCTACAACGTCTACAACGCGCCAGCGGACAAGGCGGCGGCGGCCTTCTTCAGCGATATCAACGTGATCCGGGGGGTGTCCAAGGGGGCGCTCACCCAGACGCCCTTTGGTGCCTTCCTGACGCCGGGCCACAAGGACGGGGCAGAGGTCGAGATCGTCATCCGTCCGCAGCACCTGCGGATCGACTTCGACCGGGCGGGCCGGGGCCCGAACCCGACGCCCGAAGACGGCACGGCCGCACGGGGCACGGTCCTGCGCAGCCGCTATCTTGGGCGCGAGAGCCTGGTCGATTTCGCGATGGACTTCGAGGGGGCGAAACTCACGGCCAGCGTGCCTGGGGTGTTCCTGCCGAAACCCGGAACGGTTCTGTGGCTGATGATCAGGCGGGATCGCTGCTTCGTTTTCGGCGTCTAGCTCTCCACGTCGATCCCGGATTGCGGCAGCAGGGTCGCGACCTTGTAGAGAAGGCTCCGCGCAGCCTTTGCACGCGGGTTCCCCTCTTGCCCCACATGGCGCAGCCCCTCGACCAGTGCTTCAAGCTCCTCCGGCGTCAGCATCGTCGGCGGCAGCATCAGCGGCGAGCGCAGGATGTAGCCAAGTCCTCGCTCGCCCTCGACCGGCAGTCCGGTCGCCGCCAACATCTCCATGTCGCGCCAGATCGTGCGCGTGGACACCCCGAGTCGCAGGGCCAGCTCGGATGCCGTATGCAGCCGCCCGTCGCGCAGCGACTGGACGATATCGTAAAGTCGGGCATCGCGTTTCATCGGGCTTTCCGGGGGAAGCGGACCTACTTACTGACAAAATACTGTCAGTTGACTGCCCCGCGCAAGCCGCTTGGGTCTTGGAGAGGGCGGGCCATCGGACATATTGAGAGCACCAGAGCCGAATTTCCGCCCGCCCTTGCGGGTTACCACAGGAGAAAACCATGCACGCCCCCGGACCCATGCAGCTTCTGCTGATCGCAATCGTCCTTCTCGTCCTTTTCGGCCGCGGCAAGATCGCCGGCATGATGGGCGAAGTCGGCAAGGGCATCACTGCCTTCAAGAAGGGCATCAAGGACGGCAACGAAGAGATCGAGAAGGCCGCCGCTGACACCGCCAAGGACGTCACCCCCGAGAAGGACAAGGTCTGATCCGGACCGATCCTTCGGGAGAATAGAAGATGGACTTCAGCTGGTCCGAGATGCTGCTGGTCGGGATCGTCGCGTTGATCGTGATCGGTCCCAAGGACCTGCCCGCCATGTTCCGCGAACTGGGACGGATCACCGCCAAGATCCGCTCGATGGGTCGCGAGTTCAGCCGCGCGATGGAACAGGCGGCCAAGGAATCGGGCGTCAAGGAAGCGACTGACGGGCTGAAGGCCGTCACCAATCCGGTTGGGACGGGCCTCGACGCGGTGAAGAACGCCGCTGACCGGTTCGAGAAATGGGACCCGATCAAGAACGCCGCGGTGCCGACCAAGCCATTGACCCCGCCGCCGATGCCCCCATCGCCCGTGGCAGCACCGGCGGCCGCGTCGACTGCAGCCGCGCCAGAGCCGGTGATAGCCGCAGCACCCGCCGCCCCGGTTGGTCCCGCCACTGCGGCGCTTTACGAACAGAAGGCCGCGCGCAAGGCCGTGGTGGAAGAGGCTGCGGCCAAACTGCGTACGATCGGCAGCGCAGGCAGTGAGGTCACGGCGGAAGCCGCCCCTGCCGCCCGCGCACCGGGACGTCGCCGCAAGAAATCCGACAGCGCCAGGGACCAGGAATGACCACCAAGGACGAGATCGACGACAGCTCGGCCCCGCTGGTCGAACACCTGGCCGAGTTGCGCAACCGCCTGATCTGGTCGGTCGCCGCTTTCCTTGTCGGCATGGTCCTCTGCTTCATCGTGGCCGAGCCGATCCTCGACTTCATGCTGCACCCGATCGAAGAGGCGATGCGCGCACTGGGCAACCCGAACCCGGTGATGCAGTACACAGCCCCACAGGAATACTTCTTCACCTTGATGCACATCGCGATGGTGGGCGGCCTCATGGTCAGCTTTCCGGTCATCGCCTACCAGCTGTGGCGCTTTGTGGCCCCGGGGCTCTACAAGTCCGAAAAGCAGGCCTTTCTGCCCTTCCTGATCGCCTCGCCCGTCCTGTTCGTGATCGGGGCGGCCTTCAGCCACTTCGTCGTCACCCCGATGGCGATGAAGTTCTTCCTGGGCTACGCCGACACGTCCTCGATCCTGACAGCGCTGATCCCCGGCTTCGGCACCGCGCCCGCTGAAGCGGTCATCGTTGCCCCCGACGCGCCCAAGGAAGGGATCGAGATCGTCTTCCAGGGCAAGGTGAACGAGACGCTGGACATCAGTCTCAAGCTGATCCTGGCCTTCGGGCTTTGCTTCCAGCTGCCGGTCCTTCTGACACTGATGGGCAAGGCCGGACTTGCAACCTCGGCCGGTCTGGCGGGGATGCGCCGCTATGCCATCGTGATCATCCTTTTCGTCGCGGCTCTTGTGACGCCTCCCGATATCATGAGCCAGCTGATGCTCTTCTCTTGCATCTATCCGCTGTACGAAGTGTCGATCTTCATCATCAAGCGCATGGAAAAGCGGCGCGAGGCCGAGCTTCGGGCAGAAGGCCTGTGGGTCGATATCCCCGACGGCGACGAGGCGACGGACAAGTGACCGACCCGCTCGACCGTATTGCGGCGGCGCTGGAGCGTCTCGCCCCCGCGCCGGCGCCTGCGCCCGACTTCATGGCCGAGGCGTTTGTCTGGCACACCCAGCCGGACAGGCTGGAGCCGGTGGCCCATGTCAGCCGCGTCGACCTGTCGCTGCTGGTGGGCGTCAACCGGTCACGCGACACGCTCTTGGATAACACCCGCCACTTCGCTGCCGGACTGTCCGCCAACAACGCGCTTCTCTGGGGCGCGCGCGGCATGGGAAAGTCCAGTCTGGTGAAGGCGGTCCATGCACAGGTCCGCGCCGAAGGCCATGACCTGAAGATCGTCGAGCTAAGCCGCGAGGACCTGCCCTCGGTCCAGCGCCTGCTGGCGCATCTGCGCGCCGCACCGTACCGGTTCGTCCTGTTCTGTGACGACCTGTCGTTCAGCCACGACGACCAGCACTACAAGTCGCTGAAGGCGGTGCTGGATGGCGGGATCGAGGGGCGCCCGGAGAATGTGCTGTTCTACGCGACCAGCAATCGCCGCCACCTGATGCCGCGCGATATGATCGAGAACGAACGTTCCACCGCGATCAACCCCGGCGAGGCGGTGGAGGAAAAGGTCTCGCTGTCCGACCGCTTCGGGCTGTGGCTGGGCTTCCACCCCTGTTCGCAGGACGATTACCTGGAGATGATCCGCGGCTATTGCACGGCGCATGGGGTGAAGGTGCCGGACGACCGTCTGCATGCCGAAGCCATCGAATGGCAGGCGACGCGCGGCGGGCGCTCGGGCCGGGTGGCCTGGCAGTTCTTCTGCGATCTTGCCGCCCGCGAAGGGGTCCGAATCCGCCTTTGATGCGCCGTCGGTCTTGCATGCGGCATGGTCCGGCCTTACTCCGGTAAGACCATGCTCACCGAACTTCTGGTCATTCTGGCCCTCATCATTCTGAACGGCGTCCTTGCGATGTCCGAGCTTGCCATCGTCAGCGCGCGGCCTGGGCGGCTCAAGTCCCTGGAGGCGAAAAGCCGGGGTGCGCGGATGGCGCTGCGCCTCGCTGAACATCCGGGGCGGTTCCTGTCGACGGTGCAGATCGGAATTACGGCTGTCGGCGTACTGTCAGGTGCGTTGTCCGGGGCGACGCTGGGCCTGCGGCTGCAGGTCTGGCTGGAGGGGCAGGGCGTGCCCGCCGACTGGGCCGCGACGCTGGGCGTGGGCGGCGTGGTCGTGGCCATTACCTATGTCAGCCTGATCGTGGGCGAACTGGTGCCCAAGCAGATCGCACTCCGCGATCCCGAGGCGGTCGCCATCCGCATGGCCCCGGCCATGACGCTTCTGTCGGTCATCGGCGCGCCGCTGGTCTGGTTTCTGGACCGGTCGGGCCGGGTTCTTCTGTGGCTTCTTGGCCAGCGCGGGACCAGCGAGAACCGGGTGACGGAAGAGGAAGTCCACGTCCTGCTTGCCGAGGCGCATGAGGGCGGCGTCCTCGAAACCGAAGAACGCGAGATGATCACCGGCGTCATGCGCCTGTCCGACCGCACCGCGCGCGCGCTCATGACCCCCCGGCACGAGGTCGAGATGCTGCCCCTGGACGCCACGGGGGCCGAGGCCGTGGCCGCCATCCGCAAGATCGCCCGCCCGCGCATGCCCGTCGCCAATGCCGAGGGCGAGGTCGTCGGCATCGTCCTTCTGACCGAAGCCTTCCAGGTCGTCTCGCGCCGCGAAACCCTGTCGATCAAGGCGCTGGTGCATGAGGTCCCCGTGGTCTCGGACCGGACCGAGGCGCTGGACGTGCTGGAGATCCTGCAGAAGACCGAACACCACTTTTCGCTGGTCTATGACGAGTATGGCCATTTCGAAGGCATCATCACCACTGGCGACGTGCTGGAGGCGATCACCGGGGCCATCGCGGCGTCCGAGGCCGACGAACCCGCCATGGTTGAACGCGCCGACGGCAGCTTCCTGGTTGCGGGCTGGATGCCGGTGGACGAATTCTGCGACCGGCTGTCCCTTCCCCGCGAGCTGGCAGGGGAATACGACACCGTGGCGGGCCTGGTCCTGCACCAGATGGGCCAGATCCCCGACCTCGGGGCCTCGGTGACCGCCGAAGGCTACCGGTTCGAGGTCATCGACCTGGACGGTCGCCGGATCGACAAGGTGCTGGTCTCGCGCATCGCGGACTGAAACCGACCAACCGCCCCGCCGGTTACTGCAGATACCCCACCGGGTCGAAGCTTTGCTTCGAGGTGTTGCGCACTTCGAAGTGGACAAAGGCCGGATCGCCGGGCGCGACCTTGCCGATCTCTTGCCCGCGCTTCACCTTGTCGCCCTTCTTCACCACCATGCCCGAGACGCCGACATAAACCGTCAAGAGGTCCCCCGCGTGGCGGATGATGACGATCCCCTTTCCGGCGGTATCGGCTGACAGCACTGTCACCGTCCCCGCATCCGCCGCCTTCACCGGGCTTCCTGCAGCGGCGGCGATGTCGATCCCCTGGTTCTTCTTCGCGTCATAGCCGCGGATGATCTTGCCCGCGACCGGCATCGCCATCTTCGACGAGGTCGTCTTTTCGGCCCCAAGGTCGGGCGAAGGCGGGGTCGCTTTGGGTTTCTCGGCGGCGGCGACGGGTTCTTCGTCCGGCAGTGGCTTCTTGGCCGAGGGCGGCTCGGGCGTGGGCGAGCCCGCGCCGGGCGCGGTCGGGACCGGTTCCGGATCGGGCGCCGGCGCCGTGGCGATCGGGATGATCAGCGTCTGGCCTTCGCGCACGGCCATGTCAGGACCAAGCTGGTTCCAGTCCGCCAGCGCCTTGGCCGAGACATTGTAGCTCCGCGCGATGGTGAAGGCTGTCTCGCCGCGCGCGACACGGTGGGTCAGCGGCTGGCCCGAGACCGGCTTCGACGCGGCGGGAGAGCTCGCGACCGGCGTCGGCCCCGCCTCGTCCAGCGCCGTTGTGGCAATCGAGGTGATGTCCACCCCGCCGCCCGACGGCAGGGTCGCCCCCGGGATCACCGACGGTTGTGGCACGGCCGCGATGCGCTTGGGCAACAGCAGCATCTCGCCTTCGCGCAGGGGATCGGTCGCGCGCAGCGCATTGGTCCGCGCCAGTTCCTCGGGCGGCATGCCCAGCCGGCCGGCCATCGAGGCGACAGTCTCGCCACGACGGGCGGTGGCCAGCTGGTAGTCGGGATAGGAGATGATGCCGTTCGCATCCGGCGTCGGGGCTGCCGCCGTGGCCTGGCGTGCGGCTTCCGACGTGTCGCCGCGCCCCTGGCGCAGGTCCCAGTCCAGGTTGCCGGTGTCCATGCACCCCGCCAACGCCAGCGCACTTGCGCCCAGCACCAGGGTTGCCCGAAGTCTGCCCGCTTTTGCCATGTCGTCCCGCCTGATCATCGCCTGTCCGGGTTGGCCCGGTTTCTGCCGCGCAGTCTACTCGGAGCCGATCCCTTCGACCAGTGGGACAAAACGCACTGGGCGAAGTTCTTCGTAATCAAAACCGCTTTGGGTGCGCGTCACCTTGATCAGCGACTGTACCGTATCGGACTGGCCTACCGGCACGACCATGATGCCCCCGGGCTTCAACTGCTCCAGCAGCGGACCGGGGGGGTCCTCAGCCGCCGCCGTCACCAGGATGCGGTCGAAGGGCGCCTGGTCCGGCAGCCCGAACGAGCCATCGGCGGTGATCGTGGTGATGTTCACCAGATCAAGCTGGCGGAAAAGCTCGGCCGCCTCACGCGTCAGGCGACGGTAACGGTCCACCGTATAGACCCGACGGGCAAGCTGCGACAGGATTGCCGCCTGGTAGCCCGACCCGGTGCCGACCTCCAGCACGGTGTCGCGCGGGCTCACCTGCAGTGCCTGAGTCATCAGCCCCACGACCGAGGGCTGGCTGATCGTCTGGCCGCAGGCGATAGGCAGCGGCATGTCCTGGTAGGCGCGGTCGGCAAAGACGTTGCGCACGAAAAGCCCGCGGTCGATCTTCTCCATCGCGTTCAGGACACGGGTGTCTGTCACGCCGCGCGAGCGGAGGGCAAAGAGAAAGCGCATCTTGCGTTCGGCAAGCTCTTCGGAGGTCAGTTCGTCCTCCGGTCCCTGGTTCATGCGAGGCTGGCCTGCCGCTCGGCCAGAAGGTCATGCGCCGTAAGGTCCGCCCGCATCGGCGTGACCGAGATGTAGCCGTCCAGGTTCACGGCCGCATCGGTGCCGGGCAGGGTGGGCGTATGCTGTGTTCCGCCCTTGATCCACAGGAACTTGCGCCCCGAGGGAGAGATGTGCGGCTCGATCGAAAAAGCCGTGTCGCGGCGGAAGCCCTGGGCCGCGACCATGATCCCCTTGGTCGTGGCAGCCGGCAGCGGCGGGAAGTTGACGTTGTAGAAGGTCCGGTAGTCGCCAGTCGTCCAGATCCCCTTGTCCAGCAACGCCCGGACGACGCCCGCCCCGTGGACCCGCGCGGATTCAAAAGGATCGGCCAGCTTCGCGTTCTCCGGCCCGAAGAACTGTGACAGCGCGATGGCCGGAACGCCCTGCAGCGCCGCCTCCATCGCCCCGCCGATGGTGCCGGAGTAAAGCACGTTCTCGGCCGCGTTGTTGCCCCGGTTGACGCCCGAGAGCACGAGGTCCGGCTTCGCGCCGTCGAGGACATCGTAGATCGCGGCCAGCACGCAATCGGCGGGCGACCCTTCGGCGGCAAAGCGGCGGGGGCCAAGCTCGGCGATCATCATCGGATGGGTGTAGCTGATGCAGTGCCCGACGCCCGATTGCTCGAAGGCGGGGGCAACGGTCCAGACCTCGCCCTTCGGCCCGGCGATTTCCCGTGCGATTTCGGTCAGAACCTCAAGCCCCGGCGCGTTGATGCCGTCGTCGTTTGTGATCAGGATGCGCATGTCTCGGGGGGTTCCTTCGGCTTCACCCCTGATTAGACGACCCATCGGTTGCCTTCAAGGCAAAGGGCGGCTCTCGATTGACATCGTCTCCTCCCTGCGCGGCCGCAGCGAGCAGAAGCGGGCGCGCACGATGATCGGTGACCGCCTAAAGGATGAAGATTTGATGAACGCCCACGCCCAACCCCTTGAAAGGATTGACCGTGCCAAGCTGTCCACGCGCGGCGGGTGTCAAGCGTCGGCTTTGGCGATCCAGTCGTGGTCGGGGTCGTTCTTGAACCGCCACTTCCGGATCGGCCCGGCCATGACGTTCAGATAGTACATCTCGTAGCCATAGGGCGCCCCGCAGGGGTGGTGCCCTTTGGGGACCAGCACCACGTCGTGGGACTTCACCGCCATCGTCTCGTCCAGCGAGCCATCCTCGGTATAGACCCGCTGGATGCCGAAACCCTGGCCGGGGTTCAGCCGGTGATAGTAGGTCTCTTCCAGGTAGGTCATGTTCGGGAAGTCGTCCTCGTCATGCCGGTGGGACGGGTAGGACGACCAGTGCCCCGCCGGAGTGAAGACCTCGGTCACCAGAAGGCTGTCCGCCACGTCCAGCGCCTCCATAGCGATGTTGTTGACGTAGCGGGTATTCGTCCCCTTGCCGCGCGGGGTCAAGGTGATCCCCCCCGGCCCAAGGCGTCGGGCCTGATGACCGCCCTTGCCGGGGGCCTTGCAGACCCCGATGGTGCAGGCCGTGGTGGCGACGGCCTGCCACTGGCTCCCGTTCGGGACATAAAGGCAATGCGGTGGGGTCTTCTCGAAGACATCCATCCGCGCTCCCAACTCGCCCCAGTCCTGCCCCGCCGCCTGCACACGTGCCTTGCCCTCGACGATCACCAGGATCACCTCGGTCGTCCCCGTGATCTCCTCGGCCACGTCGCCCGGTTCCAGCCGGTAGAGCGTGAAGCCCACATAACCCCAGCCCGCGCTTTCGGTCGTAATCTCGTGCACCTTGCCGCGGGTGCCGGTCGGGTGGCGGAGGAGGTCAGGCATGGGTCTACCTCAGGGACGGGAATGGTCGATCTGAAGGCCCGCCTTGGCGCAGACCTGCAGGATGTGTTCGTAGCCGAGCTTTGAATACTCGTAGGGCGGGGCCTTGGCCGGGTCCTGCTCGGCCTCGACCACGATCCAACCGTGGTAATTCATCGCCTTCAGCTTGTCGGCAACGGCCTGAAAGTCGATGCAGCCGTCGCCCGGCACCGTGAAAGCCCCGGCGATGACGGCGTCCAGGAAGCTGCGGTTGTTCTTCCGCACATCAGCCACCACCTCGGGGCGGATGTCCTTGAAGTGGACGTGGTGCACCCGATCCGCCCAGGTGTTGAGGACGCGCATCACGTCGGCCCCGCCGAAGAGGAGGTGGCCGGTGTCGAACAGAAGCTTCACGTCCTCCGTCGAGCCTTCCATCAGCGCGTTGACGTCGTCTTCGGACTCGATGAACGACCCCATGTGGTGATGGTAGGCCAGCGTCACACCCTGATCCGCCATCCACTTCGCCAGCTCCGACAGCTTCGCGCCATAAGCCCGCACGTCGGCGGCCGAGAACTTCGGGCGGTTGTTCACCGGCACCGCGATGTTGCCCTGCACGGTGTTGGAACATTCCGCATAGACGATGCAGGGGGCGTTCAGGGCCGCGAACTGTTCGACCTGCTGGCGCACGGCCTTGATTTCCGTCTTCACGTCGTTGATGAGGAGATTTCCGGAACACCAGCCGCCACAAAGGAAAAGTCCGTTTGCGCTCAGGTAGGACCGCAGCCCTTCAGTGTCTGACGGCATCCGCCGCCCGCGCTCGACGCCGGTATAGCCGATATCGCGCGCCTCGCTGAGCGCCTGCTCCATCGTGTAGGCGGCGGTCAGGTCCGGCAGGTCGTCGTTCTGCCAGGAGATGGGAGAGATCCCGATCTTGATGCTCATCTTGTCCTCAGTTCAAAAGCCATTGGGCCTTGCGGGCCGTTTCATAGCCCTTGCGGGCCTCGTTCACTTCCGCGCGGGTAGACACCTCGGGCACGGCAACCTCCCACCAGGTGCCACCCGCGCCGGTGCCGGGCATCGGGTCGGTGTCGATCACGATCACCGTGGGGATCGTTGCCGACTTGGCCTTTTGCATCTCGGCCTCTAGCTCGGCGATATTGGCGACTTTCACCGCATTGGCCCCCA
>JAIXSA010000151.1 GCA_027484915.1 Paracoccaceae bacterium
GCCCAGTCCATCGGCGAACCCGGCACCCAGCTGACCATGCGCACCTTCCACATCGGCGGCGTGGCCCAGGGTGGCCAGCAGTCGTTCCTGGAAGCGTCGCAGGAAGGCAAGATCGAGTTCCGGAACGCCAACCTCCTCTCCAACGTCACCGGAGAGCAGATCGTCGTCGGTCGGAACATGTCGATCGCCATCATCGATGAGGCGGGCCAGGAACGGGCCGCTCACAAGCTGACCTACGGTGCGAAGCTGCACGTCAAGGACGGCGAGACGGTCAAGCGCGGCACGAAGCTCTTCGAATGGGACCCCTTCACCCTGCCGATCATCGCCGAAAAGACCGGCGTGGCGCGGTTCAAGGACCTGGTCGCGGGCATCTCCGTCCGCGAGGAAACCGACGATGCGACGGGCATGACCCAGAAGATCGTCTCGGACTGGCGGTCGGTGCCGAAGGGCGGCGACTTGAAGCCCGAGATCATCGTGATGGACCCGGCCACCGGCGATCCGGTGCGCGGCGACAGCGGCAACCCGATCACCTACGCCATGTCGGTGGACGCGATCCTTTCCGTCGAAGACGGCCAGGAGCTGCGGCCCGGCGACGTGGTGGCGCGTATCCCGCGCGAAGGTGCCAAGACCAAGGACATCACCGGGGGTCTTCCCCGCGTGGCCGAACTGTTCGAAGCCCGTCGTCCGAAGGATCACGCGATCATCGCGGAAACCGACGGCTACGTCCGCTTTGGCAAGGACTACAAGAACAAGCGCCGCATTACCGTGGAACCGGTGGATGAGACGCTGACCCCGATCGAGTACATGATCCCCAAGGGCAAGCACATTCCGGTCCAGGAAGGTGACTTCGTCCAGAAGGGCGACTACATCATGGACGGCAACCCGGCTCCGCACGACATCCTGCGGATCATGGGGATCGAGGCGCTTGCCAACTACATGATCGACGAAGTGCAGGACGTCTATCGCCTGCAGGGCGTGAAGATCAACGACAAGCACATCGAGGTCATCGTTCGCCAGATGCTGCAGAAGTTCGAGATCCTCGAATCCGGGGACACGACGCTTCTGAAGGGCGAACAGGTCGAGAAGATCGAGCTGGACGAAGAGAACGCCAAATCGGTCGCCCGTGGCGGCCGCGAGGCAAAGGCCGAGCCGGTCCTCCTCGGGATCACCAAGGCGTCGCTGCAGACCCGCAGCTTCATCTCGGCGGCCTCGTTCCAGGAAACCACGCGCGTACTCACCGAAGCCTCGGTGCAGGGCAAGCGCGACAAGCTCCTGGGGCTCAAGGAAAACGTCATCGTCGGCCGCCTGATCCCGGCGGGCACCGGTGGCGCTACCAGCCGCGTGAAGAAGATCGCCGCCGACCGCGACCACACCGTGATCGAGGCACGCCGGTCCGAGGCCGACCAGGCCGCCGCGCTGGCCGCCCCGATGGCGGTGGTCGAACCGGACATCGACCTCGACTCTGGCCTCGTCGACACCATCGAAAGCCGCGATTGATCCGCACCGCTTTCGGGAAACTGATAAGCCCCGCCAGCCGCAAGGTTGGCGGGGTTTGCCTTTTGCCGAGCGATCTTGTGGCCCGGCATGCCGATGCATACCTCCAAGGCAGGGAGCAGCTGTGAGGAGGAGCCAGCAAAGATGCGCGTTCGTTCGATCGTCACCCATGTCGAGCCCACCCTTGTCGACCGCGACCCTGCGGCACTGTCGCTTGCCCTGGCCTGGGCGGGCGCTCTGGACGCGCGGGTCGTCGTCCTTGCCTTCCCGGCGGATGTGACCTTGGAGGAGATGGACTTTGCCGCCACCCGCTCTGCCATTGCCGCCCGCGCTGCCCGGGCCGGCGTCACTGCCTCGGTGGTGGATCGATCAAGCTTCGCCTATGGCATCGGCGAGGTCTTTGCCGACCACATGAAGGTGGCCGATCTTGGCATCCTGCAGGGCCGCCGCGGCCCCCTGGTGGCAGAGCGGCTTCTCGCCCAGGCCGCAATCTTCGACTCGGGCCGCCCCCTTGTCATCGCGCCGCAAGGCGGTTCCACCAGCCTCCCCCGCCGCGCCCTGATCGGCTGGGACGGCACCCACGCCGCCGCCCGCGCGATGCAGGACACACTGGCGCTCCTCGCCCCCGGGTCCGAGGCCATCGTGGCCCGTGTTACCGACGACAAGGCGCTCCGGATGGACCAGTCCGGGATCGAGGCCGCGCATCACCTGTCGCGGCACGGCATCAAGGCCGAGTTCCGTGACATCCAGCGCGCAGGCCGTGACGTCTACGACGCCCTTCTCGCCACCGCCCGGGATTCCGGCTGCCACCTGATCGCCACGGGTGCCGTCCGCCATTCTCCGATCCACGAACTGGTCTTCGGCAGTGTCACCGGCCGCATCCTTGACGGCGACTGTCCCTTGCCGGTGTTGCTGTCGGCATAGCCGATCCGTCCCCCGCGGCCCTGTCCCCGGATCCGATTGTCGCGGGAAGTCCCTGTAGCGCGTCCAAACAATACCTTTCACCTGGCACCAAATATCCTCTGGGGGTTCGGGGGGCGAAGCCCCCCGACGTCCCGAGGAGGAGGCGAAGGCCGACGACGAGACGAAAGACTTGCGCGTCAGCGCTCCCTTCGAAAACCGCCCCACCCGCGTGGACGCCAAACCTTTCCAGTCCGTAAACGCCCGCGCCTAACCCCTTGAGTCCAAAGACCCCGCAAAACTGCCCGCGCGTGGACACTTTCCCTTCTGCGTCCCGCCTGCTACCCAAGGTCCAGAAAAAGGACCTCCATCTTGCCCATGTCAGAGAACCTCCGCGGCATCCTCATGATGTGCGCCTCGATGGCCGCCTTCACGATCAACGACACCTTCATGAAGTCGGTCACCCAGAGCCTGCCGCTGTTCCAGACCATCGGGATGCGCGGGCTGATCGCCGTGGTGGGCCTCCTCATCCTGTGCATCGTCACCGGCGCCTTCCGGTTCCGCCCCAACCGGCGCGATGCGGGGCTGATCCTCCTGCGGTCCCTCGCCGACGTGGCTGCGACGATCCTCTTCCTCGAGGCGCTCCTGCGGATGCCGCTGGCCAATCTCTCGGCCATCCTGCAGGCCCTGCCGCTCCTCATCACCCTCGCCGCGGCGCTGGTCTACGGCGACAAGATCGGCTGGCGGCGGATGACAGCGATCCTCGTCGGCCTCATCGGCGTCCTCATCATCATCCGTCCGGGGACCGAGGGCTTCGACCGCTGGTCGCTCCTCGGCCTCGCCTCGGTCGCCTGTGTCGTGGTCCGTGACCTGTCGGTGCGGCCCCTGCAGGGCCAGGTCCCCTCGACCCTGGTCGCGCTTGGCGCGGCGGTGGCGGTGACCACGATGGGCTGGATCGGCACCGCCTTCCAGGGCTGGCACGCCCCCACCGGGTTCGAGGCTGCCCGTGTCCTCGGGGCCGGGCTCTTCCTCATCGTCGGCTACCTTACCTCGGTCGCCGCCATGCGCCACGGTGACATCGGGCTTGTCGCGCCGTTCCGCTACACCTCGCTCCTCTGGGCCATAGTCCTCGGCCTGTTCGTCTTTGGCGACTTGCCCGACGTCTGGACCCTGGTCGGCGCCGCCATCGTCATCGCGGCAGGCCTTTTCACCCTATGGCGCGAGCGCCAACTGCGCCGTCATAAGGTGTGACGGGCGGGGCAGGGGGCTTCCATTGACACCCCCGCCGATTCCCCCTATACGCCCGCCAACCCGACCTCCGCCCCGACTGCAAGGTTGCGACCGGACAAGGGCTCAGAGCGCTTGAAGTGGTCATGATCCGGGCCGAAAACGCCCCGATCCTCTGGAATTCCACCGCGGCATCGCCGGAAACGGCGGTGGATGCGGTGTTCGTGTTTTGCGATTCGCGCAAGGCACGGTCGAGAAGCGGCGCCCCCGACGGCTAGGGGGCGAGTATCGAAACGAGGAACGTGAATGCCGACGATTCAACAGCTGATCCGGAAGCCCCGGGAAGCAGTGGTCCGGAAGTCCAAGTCGCAGCACCTGGAATCCTGCCCGCAAAAGCGTGGGGTTTGCACCCGCGTCTACACCACCACCCCGAAGAAGCCGAACTCGGCCATGCGGAAAGTCGCCAAAGTGCGCCTGACCAACGGCTTCGAGGTCATCTCCTACATCCCCGGCGAAAAGCACAACCTTCAGGAACACTCCGTCGTCCTGATCCGTGGCGGCCGGGTAAAGGACCTTCCGGGTGTGCGCTACCACATCCTCCGTGGCGTTCTGGACACCCAGGGCGTGAAAGAACGTCGTCAGCGTCGTTCGAAATACGGCGCCAAGCGTCCGAAGTGAGGAGATAACAGATGTCCCGTCGTCACGCCGCCGAAAAGCGCGAAATCCTGCCCGATGCCAAGTTTGGCGATCGTGTGGTCACCAAGTTCATGAACAACCTGATGCTCGACGGCAAAAAATCTGTCGCCGAGACCATCGTCTACGGCGCGCTTGACCGCGTCCAGACCCGTCTGAAGCGTCCCGCCGTCGAAGCCTTCCACGAAGCGCTCGACAACGTGAAGCCGTCGGTCGAAGTCCGCTCGCGCCGCGTCGGCGGTGCGACGTACCAGGTCCCTGTCGAAGTCCGGACCGAGCGTCGTGAAGCCCTTGCGATCCGCTGGCTGATCACCGCCGCCCGCAAGCGCAACGAAAACACGATGGAAGAGCGTCTGGCCGCCGAACTGGCCGACGCCGTGCAGAACCGCGGTACCGCCGTGAAGAAGCGCGAAGACACCCACAAGATGGCCGACGCGAACAAAGCGTTCAGCCATTACCGCTGGTAAGGGGTCATCATGGCACGCGACTATCCGCTCGACCGCTACCGCAACTTCGGGATCATTGCCCACATCGACGCGGGCAAGACCACGACCTCGGAACGCATCCTCTAC
>JAIXSA010000121.1 GCA_027484915.1 Paracoccaceae bacterium
CGTCGACACGCATGGCACCGGCAAGGTCCCCGAAGCGGTGATCGAAAAGGCCGTGGCCGAGGTCATGGTCCTGACCCCGCGCGGCATCCGCACGCACCTGGACCTCAACCGCCCGATCTATGCCCGCACGTCGGCCTACGGCCACTTCGGCCGCGCGCCCGAGGCGGACGGTGGCTTTTCGTGGGAACGGACCGATCTGGTCGAGGCGCTGAAGAAGGCCGTCTGACCGGTGGGGCCGTCCTTGGGGCTTCGAGCCCCGCAGACGGCGTCGCCAGTGCCGGCTCCGGTCGCGCTTGACCCTTGCGTGGCGCTCTGATTGAAGGCCCCGGATCATCTCCGGGGTCTTGTCATGTCCGAGGCGGGCGAACACCGCAATTTCTACGGCCGCATCCACGGCAAGACCCTGCGTGCGCAGCAGAAGGCCGACCTGGAGACGGGACTGGCGGCGCTGTCGCTGAAGGACGTGACGCGCGAGGAGAACCCGTCCCGCGCAACGCTGGACCTGGGCTTCACCGGGGGTCGACCGCTCTGGCTTGAAGTTGGTTTCGGCGGGGGAGAGCATCTGGTCCACATGGCCGCGCGAAATCCCGACATCTTCCTGATCGGCTGTGAGCCGTTCGTGAACGGTATCGCGATGCTACTGGGCAAGCTGCGCGACGGACGGATCGAGAACGTGGCAATCCACCCAGGCGATGTGCGCGACCTTTTCGACGTGCTGCCCGACGGCAGTTTGTCGAAGGTCTTCCTCAACTACCCCGACCCCTGGCCCAAGGCCCGCCACCACCGCCGCCGCTTCGTGACCCCCGGCTACCTGAGCGCGCTCGCCCGCGTCTGCGCGCCGGGGGCCGAATTCCGCGTGGCGACCGACATCCCCGACTATGTGCGCCAGACGCTTGAGGAAGTGCCCCCCGCCGGGTTCGAACTGGTTCGCCAAGCGGGTCGGGGAGAGGCGTGGGACGACTGGCTGTCCACCCGCTACGAGCAAAAGGCGCTCCGCGAGGGACGTCCGCCGCACTACCTGACCTTCCGTCGGGTGTAGGCCCCGGAGTTCTCGAAAACTCCGGTCCGATTTCTTCGAAGAAATCGGGGTCGCGCGGGGCTTTCGCTTGCGCTATCAGGCATCCCGGAACCTGTAGGGGAGACGACGATGTCCGGCCACGGCGAAGCGCAACCGATGAAATCCCGCAAGTCGGGCCCCCTGAAGGGTGTGGCCGCGGTGCCCGGAGACAAGTCGATCTCTCACCGCAGCCTGATCTTCGGCGCGATGGCGGTCGGGGAGACGAAGATCACCGGCCTTCTGGAAGGCCAGGACGTATTGGATACGGCCAAGGCGATGCGGGCCTTTGGGGCGACCGTGACGCGGCATGGCGAGGGGTCCTGGACCGTCAACGGCGTCGGCGTGGGTGGCTTCCAGGAGCCTGCGGACGTGCTGGATGTCGGGAACTCTGGCACCGGGGCGCGGCTGATCATGGGCACGATGGCAACGACGCCGATCACCGCGACCTTCACGGGTGACGCCAGCTTGCGCAAGCGGCCGATGGGCCGCGTGACGGACCCGCTGTCGCTTTTCGGGGCCCGGGCCTACGGCCGCCAGGGTGGCCGCCTGCCGATGACCATCGTTGGGGCGGCCAACCCGGTGCCGGTACGCTATGCGTTGCCGGTGGCCAGCGCGCAGGTGAAGTCGGCAGTGTTGCTTGCCGGCCTGAACGCCCCCGGCGAGACCGTGGTGATCGAGAAGGAACCGACCCGCGACCATTCCGAGCGGATGCTGGTGGGTTTTGGTGCCCAGCTGTCGGTCGAGAAGACGGGTGAGGGCCATGTCATCACCCTGCGCGGCCAGCCGGAATTGCGGCCTCAGACCGTGGCGGTTCCGCGCGATCCCTCCAGCGCGGCCTTCCCGGTCTGCGCGGCGCTGATCGTCGAGGGGTCGGATATCCTTGTCCCCGGCGTCAGTCAGAACCTGACCCGGAACGGGCTTTACCTGACCCTCGTCGAGATGGGCGCGGAGATCGAGTTCCAAAACCCCCGCGAAGAGGGTGGCGAACCGGTGGCAGACCTCCGCGTCCGGTTCTCGGGCAACATGAAGGGGATCGAAGTGCCACCGGAGCGTGCGCCGTCGATGATCGACGAATACCCGATCCTGTCGGTGGTCGCCGCCTTCAGCACCGGCAAGACGGTGATGCGGGGCGTAAAGGAACTGCGGGTCAAGGAAAGCGACCGGATCGACGCGATGGCGCGGGGTCTGGAGGCCTGCGGCGTGCGCGTCGAGGAGGATGCGGATACGCTGATCGTCCACGGCATGGGTCCCGGCGGCGTTCCGGGCGGGGCCACGGCCAAGACCCACATTGACCACCGGATCGCCATGAGTTTCCTGGTCTGCGGGCTGGCGGCGAAGGCTCCGGTCGCGGTGGACGACGGTTCGCCGATCCAGACATCGTTCCCGATCTTCGAGGACCTGATGCGGGGTCTTGGCGCCGAGGTCGAGCGGGGCTGACCTCGGCCCGCCTGCTTCAGAACACGTCGAGCAGGTAGAGGATGATGATGATCGGGATCGGGATGCCGATCAGCCAGGCAAGGGCGCCTTTCATTGGGGTCTCCTTCCAAAGGTTCGGTTGCCGGGTAAACGCCGAGGGATGGTGGCGGTTCCGCTGAAGAGCGATGGGACCACCCGGCTTATGGTTTGATTGGCTGCCCACTTGCGGCCTTTGTTCTCAGAGAAACGGGCGCGCCGGAAAGCGCGCCCGTCAGGGTCTGTGCCGTGGATGGTGCGGGCTAGACTCGGCCCATCAGGACCAGGACCAGCAAAACGACCAGCAGGATGCCGACCACGCCCGAGGGGCCATAGCCCCAGCCGCTGGAATACCCCCAGTTCGGCAGCGCACCGATCAGGAGCAGGACGAGGACGACGAGAAGAATGGTGCCGAGCGACATGATATGCCCTTTCGCATCGGGGCCGGGGCGGCCCTTGACGCCGGGACAACGCGGGGCGTGCACGGCGGTTCCGGGTCTGGGGCCGACCGTCTAGGCTATGCCGGCCCGGAAACTGGCCAGCCGCCCTCGGCCAGGGTAGTGATGGCGTTGGTGATGCGGGCAAAGCTTGCGGCGGCACCGGGGACAGAGTGCCGCGCCCGGAGGTAGCCATGGACGAGGCCCGGTTCGGTGATCGCCTGGGCGCGGCCTCCTGCCTGGGTAATCTTCGCGGCATAGGCCGGGGCGTCGTCGGACAGCGGGTCGCATTCGGCAGCGATGGCCAGCGTCGGGGGCAGGCCGGTGAAGTCGGTGTCCTGCAGCGGGCTGACGGTCGGGTCGCCTCCCGGCGCGGGGCTGTCGTGGCGGATGTCCTTGTAAAACAGGACGTCGTCGCGGGTCAGCATCGGGGCCTGGGCGTGGGTCAGGTAGCTGCCGGTGTTCACGTCTCCGCCGAGGCCGGGATAAATCAGGACCTGCCCCTTGATCTGCGGGTTCCCCCGCAGGGCGTGGCAGGTCGCGGCGGCGAGGTTTGCCCCGGCGCTGTCACCGACCAGGATCAGGGGACCTTTTGCGGCGAGATGGCGGGCGACCAAGCAGGCGTCGTCAAAGGCGGCGGGGTGCTTGTTCTCCGGGGAGAGGCGGTAGTCGGCCGAGACGACGGTCAGGCCGGTGGCCCCCCGGATGTCGGCGCAGACACCGTCGTGGGAATGGAGGCCGCCCACCACGAACCCCCCGCCGTGGAGGTAGAGGACGGTCGGTTGCTTGCCGGGGTAGATGCGGCAGGGGACGCCGGCGATGGGGGTGTCGTGGGAGGTCACTCCCGCCGGGTAGGGGGTGTCGAAGGCCCGGCACATCCGGTCGTAGATCGCCCGCTGCTCGGCGATGGAGAGGGTTGCGGTGTCGGGGGGGTAGGAGGCGTTCGTCTTCTGAATGAAGGCCCAGGTAGGGGCGTCGATGAGGGTCTGGTAATCGGGCTGGGTCATGGGGTCCCCCTTTTGAGGGGAGTGTAGGGGCGGGGGTGGGGGAGGGGAAGGGTCTGTGGCCGCGCCGCGCGCGGCGCTTTGGGCGGGGTGAGGGATTTCAAGGGGTTGGGTGGGGGCGTTAGGGTGGTGTTAAGGATTGTGGGCCAGGGAACTGCTTGCGGCAGACCGGCCCGCTTCGGGACACGCGGGACCTAAATTCAATGGTTCTCCGTGCGACAGCTGCCGCTCAGCGCTCACCTCATCAGGAGTTTTCAGAGCTTTGAGGACGAAGGGTAGGCACCATAAGCGCTGTTATGAAATTCAAGCGAAGCGCGAAGAGCAATACAAGTGGGTCGGCGAAGCCAGGACATCAATTCTGGAAGTCAAATATAACTAATCCCCGACATAGTTGTCATCAACCCAAAGACCTACCTGTTTTGTTCCGTCGGTGTAATACATTACACCATATCCATTGAACTTGTCATTCAAGAACTGTCCTACATACCTGGTTCCGTCGGGATACGTGTATTCACCCTGACCGTCAAACATTCCTTCCTTGAAATTACCTTTATAAATCCAACCTTCTGCGCTTACATATACGCCAAAGCCGTGCGGCAAATCATTCTCGTACTGTCCAGTGTGTGTAGATCCATCATTGTAAGTCTTTACGCCTTGACCGTGCCAATGATCATCCTTTGCCTCACCTTCATATTTGCTTCCGTTTTCCCAAACGTAAACTCCCCGACCCTGACGATTGCCCTTTGAGTCGATGTCAAAGCCCCAAAACTTATCCCCATCCTTGCATTCATATTGCTGCCGCAAGACCGAATACTCACAACTAGGTACGGTCTCGCAGTTGTTATCATGGCAAACGGATTGAAGTTCGTTGAAGAAGTAGATATTGCCTGTCCACAGGTTTCCCCCTTTGAACATGCCCTTTTGATTTTCCTCTGACGCGGTACCTTTTATGGTCCGCTCGCCATAACAATAGTTCCAAGTTTCCGCTTCCGTACAAGCGGGGTACCTCTTCCTCAAGTCGTCAAGATCAATCGCATCGAGAGCGAAGACAGCAATCGCTGATGCAAACCAGGCGACTGACATCAGAGCAGTATATTGAAACACCTTTTGCTTCATCATTGCCCCAACCCCACGGCTCTTCTTTGTTTGTCGGCATCTGTCTGGATGGAACGCCGAGTGGTACTCCGGGCTGAGTGACCAGCCAACAACTGCACGAGGCGCAAGCTTCCCCCAGCCGTCGAGATCCGTCTATCCTATCTTCTGATAGAGGTGGCGCTGTGGCTCGACGCGCCACCTTCGCCGCGAGCAGCCTACCGCCTTGGGACCTTCTCAAAGGCGGCATGGGTGGAGGTGATCCCGCGTGGCCAGGAATCAAGGGTGTCAGCCCGCCGGGTGTGCCCCCCCTCCCCCTGAGGGCGCTTTTGGGGCGACGGTCGGGAGAACTACGGGGGGAGGGGTTGAACGGTTAATCGCTTCAGGCGGTCGCTGCGGCGCCCGCCCGAGGGAGGGCGCGGCCCTTTGTTGTGCGGGGTGGTGGGCAGATTGCCCACCCTACGATGGAGCACGGGTGGGTTGGGTGCGCTATGAATGCGCACCCTACGGGTGGAGGGGTGGAATGCCGCACCACTGGCCTGGAGCCTTTGGTGTCATCCCCGCGAAGGCGGGGATCCATACCCGGGACCAAAAGTTGGGTCCCCGCTTTCGCGGGGACGACAAGGGGCGAGTCGGGCTGAATACCGACCTACTGGGGCCGTAAAGGGGTCGGGGCGCGGGCCCCGACCTGCGGTTAGCGGGCGAACCGCTTGTACTTCACCCGCTTCGGCTCCAGCGCGTCGGGGCCAAGGCGGCGGACCTTGTCTTCCTCGTAGGCCTGGAAGTTGCCCTCGAACCATTCCACATGGGCGTCGCCCTCGAAGGCGAGGATGTGGGTGCAGAGGCGGTCGAGGAAGAAGCGGTCGTGGCTGATGATGATCGCGCAGCCGGCGAAGTCTTCGATGGCGGCTTCCAGCGCCTGCAGCGTCTCGACGTCCAGGTCGTTGGTCGGTTCGTCGAGGAGCAGCACATTGCCGCCGGATTTCAACAGCTTGGCCATATGGACGCGGTTGCGCTCACCGCCGGAGAGCAAACCGACCTTCTTCTGCTGATCGGTGCCTTTGAAGTTGAACGCCCCGGTGTAGACGCGGCTGTTCATCTGCATGTCGCCCAGGTGGATGACCTCGGCCCCGCCGGAGATTTCCTCCCACACGTTCTTGTTCGGGTCCAAGGCGTCGCGCGACTGATCGACGTAGGCGAGTTTCACCGTCTCACCCAGTTTGATCGTCCCGGCGTCGGGCTTTTCCTGGCCGGTGATCATGCGGAACAGGGTCGACTTGCCCGCGCCGTTCGGGCCGATGACGCCGACGATGGCGCCGGGGGGGACGACAAAGGACAGGTCCTCGATCAGAAGCTTGTCGCCCATCGCCTTCTTAAGGCCCTCGACCTCGATCACCTTGTTGCCCAGACGCTCACCGTTCGGGATGATGATCTGCGCGGTGGTGGCGCGTTCGGTGACGGTCTGGCTCGCCATCTCGTTGTAGCGGTTGAGGCGGGCCTTGCCCTTGGCCTGACGCGCCTTGGCGCCGGAGCGGATCCACTCCAGTTCCTTTTCCAGCGCCTTCTGCTTGGTCTTGTCCTCACGCGCTTCCTGGGCCATCCGCTTGGCCTTCTGGTCAAGCCATGCGGAGTAGTTGCCCTCGTAAGGAATGCCGCGGCCGCGGTCGAGTTCCAGGATCCAGCTGGTGATGTCGTCCAGGAAATAGCGGTCGTGGGTGACGATCAGGATCGTGCCCTTGTAGTCGATCAGGTGCTTTTGCAGCCAGGCGATGGATTCGGCGTCAAGGTGGTTGGTCGGTTCGTCAAGGAGGAGCATGTCGGGCTTCTCCAAGAGGAGCTTGCAGAGCGCGATGCGGCGGCGTTCCCCGCCCGAGAGCGTGGTCACATCGGCATCATCGGGCGGGCAGCGGAGCGCGTCCATCGCGACGCCGACGGTGGCTTCCAGTTCCCACAGGTTGCCGGCGTCGATCTGGTCCTGCAGGGCGGCCATCTCGTCCGCCGTTTCGTCCGAGTAGTTCATGGCGAGTTCATTGTAGCGGTCGAGGATCGCCTGCTGGGCCGCGACGCCGAGCATGACGTTTTCCTTCGCGGTCAGGGCGGGGTCGAGGTAGGGCTCTTGCGCCAGATAGCCGACCTTGGCGCCCTTGGCGGCCCAGGCTTCGCCTTTGAAGTCCTTGTCCATTCCGGCCATGATCTTCAGCAGGGTCGACTTGCCCGCGCCGTTGACACCGACGACGCCGATCTTCACGCCGGGCAGGAAGTTCAGGTGGATGTTTTCAAAGCAGGTCTTGCCGCCGGGGTAGGTCTTGGAGACGTTCTCCATGTGGTAGACGTATTGATAGCTGGCCATGACGTGCTCCGGGGATCCTTGGGGTTGGCGCGTATGTAGCGATGAAGGCGCGGCGCTGCAACGGTTGGCGGCTTGTGTGTAAGGGCGGGTTCGGGTTTTCTCGGCCGCAAGGAACAAGGGGCGCCGATGCGGCAAGGGTTTCCAGTGGCGACCAGGGGGATGGTCGTGGGGCTGCTCGGCGGGTCGTTCGATCCGGCGCATGAGGGGCATGTGCATATCACGCGCGAGGCGATGAAGCGGATGGGGCTGGACCAGGTCTGGTGGCTGGTCACGCCGGGGAACCCGCTGAAGGCGCGGCAGCCGGCACCGCTGGCGGACCGGATCGCGCGGGCGAAGGTGGTGATGCGGGACCCGAGGGTGAAGATCACGGCGCTGGAGGAGAGGCTGGGGACGCGGGCGACCTTCGACACGATCACCCGGCTGAAGGCGATCTATCCCGGTGTCACCTTTGTCTGGCTGATGGGGGCGGACAACCTGGTGCAGTTCCACCGGTGGGGCCGCTGGCGGGACATCCTGCGGTCGGTCGCTGTGGGGGTGCTGGCGCGGCCGGGCGCTGGCGTGCAGGCCCGGACATCGGTGGCGGCGCGGGCCTTCCGGGTGCACCAGGTCGACCGGGGCGAGACGTTGCGGGGCCGCAAGGCCCCCGTCTGGGCCTTCGTGAACCTCCCGATGAACGACGCGTCCTCGACCGAGATCCGGGCGCGGGGTGGGTGGACGTCGGGGAACTAACGGCTTCTGAGCAGTTGCTCCTCGTGCGCCTTCGGCGTCTCGTCGCGGTACGACCGATGAGGAGCCGGCGGCGAACGGGCGCGGTCGTCAGAGCCGCTTCTCAAGCCAGACGTCGGCCGGCGCGCCGGTATAAGGCGCGGTCTCGTGCCAGCCGGTGGCGCGGTAGAGCGCCAGCGCCTCGGAGAGGGCCGAGTTGGTGTCGAGCTTGAGAAGGTGCAGGCCCATGTCCCGCGCCTCATCCTCGATGGTCTGCATGAGGCGGCGGGCCAGGCCCTGTCCCCGGGCACTGTCGTGGACCCAGAGGCGCTTGACCTCGGCAGTGGCCGTATCAAGCGGGCGCAGCGCGACGCAGCCCACGGGAAGGTCGTCGGACCAGGCGACGAGGCAGCGCCCTTGCGGCGGGCGGTAGGCAGGGGCGCCGGGCTCGGGAAGGGTGAAGGTGCCGGACCGTGCGGCGGGCACGCGGACAAGGAGTTCGTCGAAATAGGCCTGCCAGCAGGACTGAACCTCGGGGCTGTCGGGGTCGGCCGGGCGGACCGTCAGGTGGTCGCGGTTCAGCAGCGTGGCGATCAGGTCCATCGCGGCCAGTACCTCGGTGCTGCGGCTGCCCGCGCGGGCAACGAGGCGCGCCGCCCGGTCCCGACCGATATGGTCGTAGGCTGCCATTTCCTGCCGCCCTGCCTCGGTCAGCCGGGCGATGCGGCGGCGGCGGTCGCCTGGGTCGGTTGCGGTGGCGATCAGCCCCTCGCGCTCCAGCGAGCGCAGGAAGCGGCTCATCAACCCCGAATCGAGGTCCAACGTATCCCGGATCACCGCAACGTCGGTGCCCTCGGGCCGGACAAGTTGCAGGACCCGCGCGGCCCCCAGCGGGCGGCCCCGTCCCAGGAACGAGGTGTCAAGCGCGCCCACTTCACGGGTAACGGCGCGGTTGAAACGGCGGAGGCGGGCGATATCGTCAAGCATTGCCGGACCTTGGTCAGATGATTTGCCTGACATTAGTCCGATAAATGGATCACGCAAGCGCGATCTTCGATAAGGATGTCGGACTGGTGGAATCGCCGGGGATGCGGCTATCACCATGGCAGACGGAGGGGTAGGATGCGGATTTCACGGCGGATGATGCTGGCCGGGCTGCTGGCTGGAGCGGCCTTCCCGGCTATGGCCGAGGTCATGGAAAGCTCGCCCCGCCCGGTGGCGCGGGGCGGCAAGGCTGTGGCGGTGCCGGCGGCCAAGGGGCCGCTTGACGCGTCCGGTCTGATCGCGGCGGCCAAGCTGGGCGGATCGGTCGCCTATGTGCTGCTGGATGCGCGGACCGGCGATCTGCTGGAAGCGCGCGAGCCGGACCTGCCACTGCCGCCGGCCAGCGTGGCCAAGGCGGTGACCTCGCTTTACGCGCTGGAAAAGCTGGGGGCAGGGTATCGCTTTCTGACCCGGGTGCTGGCGACCGGACCGGTAGCGGGTGGCGTGGTGCAAGGCGACATCGTGCTGGTGGGCGGGGGCGACCCGACGCTGCAGACGGACCAGCTGGGCGATCTGGTGGCGCGGCTGGCCAAGGCGGGGTTGAAGGGGGCGACGGGACGGTTCCTGTTCTGGGATGGCGCGCTGCCGCGCCTGTCGGCCATTGCGGCGGACCAGCCGGACCATGTCGGCTACAATGCCGCCATCGCCGGGCTGAACCTGAACTTCAACCGCGTGCATTTCGAATGGAAGCGGGTCGCGGGCGCTTGGCAGACCACGGTCGATGCGCGGGGTGAACGCTTCCTGCCGGAAGTGGGCATGGTCCGCGTGGCGGTGGCGCAGCGCGAGGCGCCGCTGTTCACCTATGGCCGGGGCCGGGTCGAGGAATGGACCGTGGCCTCGGGCGCATTGGGCAAGGATGGCAGCCGCTGGTTGCCGGTGCGCGATCCGGGCGCCTATGTCGCCGAGGTGTTCCGCACCATGGCCCGCGCCCAAGGCATCCGGCTGGAGCAGGGCGAACGGGCGGCCGCAGTGCCACAGGGGGACGAGATCGGTCGGATCGAAAGCGAACCCCTGCCCGAGGTGCTGCGCGACATGCTGCGCTATTCGACCAACCTGACGGCCGAGTGCGCGGGGCTGACCGTCTCGGGCGCAGCAGAGCTGGAAGTCTCGGGCCGGGCGATGTCGGACTGGGTAAGGGCGACGTTCGGGGTGGGCTTCGATCTGCACGACCATTCCGGGTTGGGCGGGAACTCGCGGGTCACGGCCCTGGGGATGGCGAAGGTGCTGGTGCAGGCCGCGCGCGAAGGGCGGGGGCTGGAGCAGATCCTGCGCGACGTGGGCATGAAGGACGACAAGGGCAGGGTGATCGAGGGGCATCCGGTGAAGGTGCTGGCCAAGTCGGGGACGCTGAACTTTGTCTCGGGGCTGGCCGGGCACATCGTGCCGCCAGGCGGGCGAGAGCTGGTCTTTGCGATCTTCACTGGCGATCCGGCACGGCGGGACGCGGTTCCCGTGGCCCTGCGGGAGCAGCCCGAGGGTGGCAAGGCCTGGACCGGACGCGCCCGGCGGCTGCAGGGGCAGCTGGTCAACCGTTGGGCGGCACTCTACGGCTGATCCCGCGGTTCAGGGATGGTGTTCCATTTGTGCAAAGCAGATGGACCTTCGGCCGAGGGACTGGCGCAAGGATGCATGAAAACTGCTAGTGGCATTCCTGAAGTCTTGGAAACAGGACTACAGGTCGCGTGGGGCGCCGTCCTTAAGCACTCCTGAGGCAGTGTTCGGTCTGGGTGAAATCGACGTTAGACGGGGTCGCGTAGGACCAAGCCGGGCAAGTTCCCCCACCCGTCGCGAAAGACCTAAATGCTGGGCCTCAGCCCAGTTGGAAGCAGATGCGCGGGCTTTCGCGGCGTCACCAACTGCGTCTTTTCGGCAACATCCGGAACCTGTTTGTCCGGGGGCGGGAACGAAGTAAGTCTCGGAAAGTTGAACGGAACCATCGTTCCCAGAAAGGACTTCACATGAACCGCTTTGCTGCCCCCGTGCTTGCGCTGTCGCTGGCGCTGTCCTCTACTGCTGCCCTTGCCGGCGGACCCATCGTGATCGAGGAAGAAATGCAGCCTGCTGTCGTCGTCGAAGAGACGCCGCGGTCGGGCTGGATCGTGCCGGTGATCATCGGAGGGATCATCCTGTGCGCCATCGCTTGCGGCAACGACGACGAGACGGAACCGGGCTGAACACGGTTGCGCTAATCGCAACAGCGATTTTGCCGGCTAGAACCGAGTCGGGCGGCAAGCGAGCGCCGCCCGACCGGGATCACGGCCCTGGATGAGGTCGGACACGATGCGCGCCGTGATCGGGGCCATCGTGACGCCAAGATGTCCGTGCCCGAAGGCCAGGAAAACCTCGTCCCCGCCACGCGAGGCGCCGATGACCGGCAGGCTGTCGGGGATCGAAGGCCGGAAGCCCATCCACTCACGGTCGGGTTCAGGCAGGTCGGGAAAGAAGGCGCGTGCGCCTTCGACCAGCTTGGCGATCCGGTGTGGCGAGGGGGGCAGCGTGAGCCCGCCCAGTTCCACTGTTCCCGCGACGCGCAGCCGCCCCGCCATCGGGCAGAAGTAGAAGCCGCGCGACGTCGGGCAGGAGGGGCGCGACAGAAGCGGCTCGGCCATGTCCCATTCGACGTGGTAGCCGCGTTCGGTGTCCAGCGGGATACGGTCCCCGGCCTGGGCGGCCAGCGCACGCGAATGCGCCCCTGCGGCGATCACCACCCGGCGGGCGTGAAGATGAAGGCCCGGGCCTTCGATCACCACGCCATCGGGCTTGCGCTCCAGCCGGTCGGCGCGGGCGGGGATGTGGCGGGCCTTTCTCAACACGGCGTCGGCGATCAGGCCCATCATCCGGCCAGGATCGTCAAGGAACGTCGCCCCGGTGAAGAACGCGGCCCCGCCAAGGCCCGGGGGCAGGTTGGGTTCCAGTTCTGCCAGGCGGTCGGGGGCGACGAGGTCGACTTCGACCCCCAGTTTGCGGCGCTGGTCCAAGTCGGTCCAGGCCTTGGTGAAGGCTTCGGGCGTCTCGTAAAGGTAAAGGCAGCCGCGCCGCTGCAGGATGCCTGCACCCTGGACTCGCAGCGCAAGGTCGTCCCACATCTCGCCCGCCCCCGACAACAGTGTGGAAAGGCTTAGGGCGTTGCGCTTTGCCTGGGCCGGAAGCGACTGCCAGAGGAAGCGGAGGAGCCAGGGGGTCAGGGATGGCAGCGCCCGGTGGCGGATGGCGAGCGGGGACGTCTTCGAGAGGAGGAGCGAGGGGAGGGAGCGCAGGACATCCGGCGTGCCCACGGGGCTGGTGGCATAGCCCGCGATGGTGCCGGCGTTGCCATAGCTCGCGCCCATGCCGGGCTGGCCCGGATCGACCAGCACCACCTCGCGGCCCTGGTCGACCAGTTCCAGCGCGATGGTCAGGCCCACTACGCCTGCGCCGATCAAAGCGATGTCGGTTGTCTCATGGGCGGTCATCTGGAGGCCTGATTCAACGGACGGTCACCCCAGAGAAGAACCCCTCGGTGCCGATATCGACCCAGAGGCCGACCTGTCCCGGCCCGGAAGGCAGCAGGCGGTGGTCGAGGGTCAGGACCGGGGTGCCGTCGACCTCGATTTCGACCCCGGCTGCAAGCGAGACCCGAAAGTGGTGCCATCGGTCCAGACGGATATCCGCTGCGGCTTCATACCGGCCGGGCGCGGTTTCGCGCAGCCGATCGAACTTGGCGTCGGGGTAGGCGAAATACTGCACGCCCCGCTGATTGCGTGGCGGTAGCGGAGCGTAGGAGGTGCCGTTTGCGGGCCGCAGATAGGCCGCCTCGAACCTGTCTGGCTGCACGTTCCAGGCCAGACCGATGAACCCGCGTGCATAGTCCGGGGCATCGGGCAGAAGGCGGGCGCGGATCTGCGCCTCGATCACAACGGGGTCTCGGGTCTCGGGGAGAAGAAGGAATGTCGGCTCATCGCCGAAATCCCGGCCCAGCTCTCCCTTGCGCCGCGCGGGGTCCAGCGCCACCCGCAGGCAGTCGCGTCCGTCCAGCGACGTGGATGAGGCATCCACTCCGCAGGTCACTCCCCGGGCGAAAAGGTCGCCCGGGGACATATGGTCTTTGACCGCGCCCATCTGCGCGCCTTAGAGGCAGGCCTCGAACAGCGCGCGGGTGTTCTTCTTCGTCATCTTGACCGGGTTGCCGCCGCAGGATGGGTCCTCCAGCGCCATCTTGGTCAGCATGTCGAGGTCGGGGTCCTTGACGCCCAGCTTCGTCAGGTTCTCCGGGATGTTCAGCGCCGTCCGCAGGTCCAGAATGCGCTGGTAGAACCCCTTGTAGCCACCCTTGATCCCGCAATAGGCGGCCGCCGAGGCCAGCCGGTCCTTCACGGCCTTGCGGTTGAAGTCCAGCACCATCGGCATGACGACGGCGTTCGTGGTGCCGTGGTGGGTGTTGTAGACCGCCCCGATCGGGTGGCTGAGCGCATGGATCGCCCCCAGCCCCTTCTGGAACGCCACCGCCCCCATCGCCGCCGCCGACATCATGTGCGCGCGGGCGTCGAGGTCATTGGGGTCGGCATAGACCCTGGGCAGGTTCTCGAACACCAGCCGCATGCCTTCCAGCGCGATGCCCTGGCTCATCGGGTGGTAGAAGGGCGACGAGAACGCCTCCAGGCAATGCGCCAGCGCGTCCATCCCCGTCCCGGCGGTGATGAACTTCGGCATCCCCGTGGTCAGCGCGGGGTCGCAGATCGTGACGGCGGGCATAAGTTTGGGGTGGAAGATGATCTTCTTCTTGTGCGTCTCGGAGATGGTCATCACCCCCGCCCGGCCCACTTCCGACCCCGTCCCTGCGGTCGTCGGCACCGCGATGATCGGCGCGATCTTGCTGGCGTCCGCCCGGGTGTACCAGTCGTCGATATCCTCCAGCTGCCAGACCTTCAGCTTCTTCGGCTGATGCGCCATCAGCGCGATCATCTTGCCGAGGTCCAGCGCCGAGCCGCCGCCGAAGCAGATCACCCCGTCATGGCCGCCCGCAAGGTAGACCTCGATCCCGGCCTCCATGTTCTTCTCGTTCGGGTTCGGGTCCACGTCGGAAAAGACCGCGCGGCCAAGGCCACCGGCCTCCAGCACGTCGAGGGCGTTCTTGGTGATCGGCAGGGACGCCAGCGCCTTGTCGGTCACCAGAAGCGGCTTCGTCAGGCCGATGGATTTGGCGTGATCGGCAAGCTCCGCGATCCGGCCGACGCCGAACTTGATCGCTGTGGGGTAGGACCAGTTCCGGTGGGGAACGTTGTGGGTCATGGTCTCAGACTTTCTTGAGGTGATAGGATTTCGGCCGGGTCACCGAATGGAACCCGAGATAGGAGAGCGACGTGCCCCGCCCGGTGTCCTTGACGCCCGTCCAGGTCAGCGCGGGGTCCAGGTAGTCGGCGCGGTTCATGAAGACGGTCCCGGTTTCCACCTGCGCGCCAAGGGCGGCGGCGGTGTCGTAGTCTTCGGTCCAGATGCTGGCGGTCAGGCCGTAGGGCGAGTCGTTCATCAGCGCGATGGCCTCGGCGTCGGACTTGACCGGCATGATGCCGACCACGGGGCCGAAACTTTCTTCCTTCATGACGCGCATGGAGTGATCGACGTTCACCAGGATCTGCGGCGCAAGGTAGGCGCCCCCGTCATCGGCGAACTTCTTCGGATCGAGGAGCGGCTTCGCGCCCTTGGCAATCGCCTCCGCCGTCTGGTCGCGCACGGTCTGGGCAAAGCGCTTGTGCGCCATGGGCCCAAGGGTGGTGGAGGCGTCGAACGGGTTGCCGAGTTTCAGCTGGCCGACCCAAGCCACCGATTTCTCTACGAAACTGTCGAAGAGCTTTTCGTGGACGTAAATCCGCTCGATCCCGCAGCAGCACTGCCCCGCGTTGTACATGGCACCGTCCATCAGGACGTCCACCGCCACGTCGAGGTTCGCGTCCTCACGCACATAGCCCGGGTCCTTGCCGCCAAGTTCGAGGCCAAGGGGCGTGAAGGTCCCCGCCGCCGCGCGTTCGATGGCCTGCCCGCCGCCGACTGACCCGGTGAAGTTCACGAAGCCGAAAGACCGCTTGCCGATCAGGCTTTCGGTGGTGGCGTGGTCGAGGACGACGTTCTGGAACACATCCTCGGGCACGCCCGCCGCGTGGAAAGCCTCGGCCAGCCGTTCGCCGACGAGGAGCGTCTGGCTTGCGTGCTTCAGGACCACCGTGTTCCCGGCGATCAGCGCGGGGACGAGGGTGTTGATCGTGGTCAGGTAGGGGTAGTTCCAGGGTGCGATGATGAAGACGACGCCGACGGGCTCGCGGGCGAGGTAGCGCCGGAATTTGTCGCTGTCTTCGATCATCTCGGGCGAAAGGGTCTTGGCGGCGATGGAGGCCATGTAGTCGGTGCGGGCGTTCACCCCGCCGAATTCCCCGCCATAGCGGGTGGGGCGGCCCATCTGCCAGGCGATTTCCTCGACCACCACCTCGGACATGGTGTTCAGCTTGGCAACCCCGGCTTTCACCAGGGCAATGCGGTCTTCCAGAGATCGCGCTGCCCAGGGTTTCTGCGCGGCCTTGGCGCGGGCGACAACGGCATCGGCGGCGTCTGCCGACAGGGGCATGCGTTCCGCATAGACCCGGCCATCGACGGGGGAAATGAGTTGGATGGGTTTCATGTCAGTCCTCGTAGGGTGCGCATTCATGGCGCACCGTTCGGTGTGGAAGGTGCGCCATGAATGCGCACCCTACGGGTTACGCGCGTTCCAGCAGCCGCTCGCGTTCGAAATCCGTGACGACGCGGTCGGTCTCGGAAATCTCCCACTGGGCGGCGTGATGGTAGTGGTCGATCACGTCGTCGCCAAAGGCCTCGCGCAGCATCTGCGACTTGTTCAGAAGGTCCGCCGCCTCGCGCAGGGTATGCGGGATTTCGCGGATGCCCTTGGCGCTGTACATGTCGCCCTTCATCTCGGGCTCCAGCGCCATCTTCTTCTCGATCCCGTCCAGCCCGGCTGCCAGAAGCGCGGCACAGGCCAGATACGGGTTTACGTCCGAACCGGGGATGCGGCATTCCACCCGCACGGCCTTGGTGCCGGTCCCGCAGACGCGAAAGCCCGCGGTGCGGTTGTCGGCGCTCCATACGGCTTTCGTCGGGGCGAACATCCCGATGGTGAAGCGCTTGTAGCTGTTCACGTAAGGCGCAAGGAACGCGGTGATGTCGCGGGCGTGGTGCAGCTGACCGGCGAGGTAGTGCTTCATCAGGTCGGACATGCCATGCCCGTCGGCCTTGTCGGCAAACGAGGCCTTCCCGTCCAGCGACCAGAGCGACTGGTGGATGTGGCTCGACGACCCTGCGCGGCGGTGGTCGTATTTCGCCATGAAGGTCACAGACTTGCCCTTGGACCAGGCGATTTCCTTGATGGCGTTCTTGATGATCACATGGTTGTCGGCGGTGTCGAGGGCGTCCGAATACCGATAGTTGATCTCTTCCTGCCCCGCTTCGGCCTCACCCTTGGAGTTCTCCACCGGGATGCCCGCGCCATAAAGCCCGTTGCGGACAGCGCGCATGACGTCCTCTTCCTTGGTGGTCTGGAAGATGTGGTAGTCCTCGTTGTAGCCGCCCACGGTGCGAAGCGCGTTGAGGCCGCCGTCGCGGAGGTTCTCGTAGGAGTTCTCGAAGAGATAGAACTCCAATTCGGTTGCCATCATCGGCTCGAAGCCCAGCTTACGGGCGCGGGCGACCTGGGCCTTCAGGATCGACCGGGGCGCATGGGCGACGTCGTGGTGATGGTGGTCCTGCGTGTCGCCCAGAACCAGAACGGTGCCTGGCAACCAGGGGATGCGGCGCATCGTGGACAGGTCGGGCTTCAGCACATAGTCGCCGTAGCCCGTCTCCCAGTTCGAGGACTTGTAGCCCTGCACCGTGGTCATCTCCATGTCCACAGCAAGAAGGTAGTTGCAGCAGTGGGTCTCTTCCCAGCCGCCGTCAACGAAGAACTGGGCGTGGAAGCGCTTGCCCATCAGGCGGCCCTGCATGTCGATGCCGGCCGCGATCACGGTGTCGATTTCGCCGGATTTTACGGCCGTCTTAAGGTCTTCGAGGGTCAGATTACCGGGCATATGGTGCCTCTTTCAATATTGGATTGGGGAAGGGCCGAAGCCCGGAGCGCAAAGGGGACAAACCCCAAGGCCCCGCCAAACTCGGGCTTGCGCGGCCAGCACGGGCCTTGCGCGGTGTCTTGCGGCTCGGACCGCATCTGATCAATCTCCCCGGCTCGCGGTGCATCGTGGCCCGCGAATTTGATCAATCATTCACAGGTGAGGGCGTTTCCGCAACCCCCTCCTGTCGCGGCCCCCGCGCGCCCATGACGGCGTTGAAGACCACACCGGCCAGAAGCACCCCGCCGCCGATCAGGGTATTCCGGCTGGCCGTCTCGCCCAGGGCGAGCCAGACCCAGATCGGTCCAAGCAGCACTTCGACCAGCGACAGAAGCGTCAGTTCTGCCGCAGGGACCACCCGGCTGCCAAGGGTGAATAGGACCATTCCCAGCGCCACGACGAAAAAGCCGATGGCGAAGGCCACGGCCATGTCATGGGCCGAGGCCGGGATCGGCTCGCCTTGGGCCAGCAGGACCGCGCCTGCGAAGAGGGTGGAGAAGATGCTGCCGAGGAAGGCCACGGGCATCATGTCGCCGACCCGGCCCCAGCGCAGCGCAACCGAAAAAAGACCGAATCCCGCCGCCGAGGCGAGGGCCGCAAGGTTTCCGGTGATCGCCCCGGTCTGCAAGCCATCGCTGACCATCAGGTACATGCCGAAGACCGCGATGGCGATGGCGATCCAGGTCGAGGGGCGCACGGCCTCGCGCAGGACAAGCCAGCCCAGGACGGCAGCGACGAAAGGCGAGGCGGCGAAAAGCAGGACGGCATTGGCGACGGTGGTGGTCTGGAAGGCGTAGATCGCGCCCGAGAAGGCCAGAACAAGTCCAAGGCCGCCGGCGACCCCGGCAAAGCCCACCGCCCAAAGCGCGCGCAGGGGTCGGCCGCGCGAGGTCCACCACATGAAGCCCAGGAGCACCGGGATCATGCCCACGGAACGCCAGAACAGGATCTGCCAGATCGAGGCGGCCTCGATCTGCCGCAGGCCAAGGCCCATCAGCGACCAGATGGTTCCCGCCGCCAGGCACAGTGCCACGCCTGTTCCATATCGCATTCGATGCCCTCTTTTCGAGCAAGCTGGCATGACAGCCCGACGGCGGCTGTTCCGTTCCCGACCTGTTGCGCGCTGGGACGGCTTCTCGCTTCCGTCGGTCGCTCTTCGCGGAGGGTAGCGAAGAGCGACCGAAGGAAGCGATGAGCGGGGATCAATAGCCGCGCTGGCGGTCGACGAGGTGAAGGAACGGCTCCCCCGCCTGACCCCGCCGGATGTTCTCGGCGATCACGCGCGACGAGGTCACGGCGCGGGTGTCGGCGGCGATGTGGGGGGTGACGGTGACCTTTGGATGCGACCAGTAGGGGTGATCCTGCGGCAGGGGTTCCACGCGGAAGACGTCCAGCGTGGCGTAGCCGATGTGGCCGACATCCAGGGCCGCAAGGAGGGCCTCGTCGTCGATCAGCGCGCCCCGACCTGGGTTCAGGATCGCCGCGCCCTGCGGGAGAAGGGCAAGGCGGTCGGCGTTCAAGAGGTTCTCGGTCTCGGGCGTCTTCGGCAGCAGGGTGACAAGGATCTGCGCGGTGGACAGCGCCTTCCGCAACCCATGCTCGCCGTGCAACTGCCCCGGCTTCTCGGTGCGGCTCCACCCCGTCACGGGGAAGTTGAGGGCGCGAAGGGCGTCGGCGCAGGCGGACCCCAAGGCGCCCATGCCAAGGATGGTGACGGGGCGTTCCCGGGCCAAGGGCGGACAGGTCGGGTCCCAGACATGGCCCGGGTTCAGGATGTGGCGGTCCATGCCAAGATGATGGCGCAAGGTGTGGCCCACGACCCATTCCACCATCCCCTCGGTCAGGCCGGGGTCGACCATGCGGGTCAGGGGTTGGGTGAGGGTGGGGTTACCGACGATCCGCTCGACTCCGGCCCAGAGGTTCAGGACGGCCTTTGTCCGGGTGTAAGGGGCGAAGTCCTGCAGAGGCGAGGCGGGGGCGTAGACGATGTAATCGACGTCCTCCGGTCTGGCTTCGGTGACGAGGGTGGCATCGGCGATCCCGGCTTCGGCCAGGGCGGCGGGCAGGGTGTCGCGGTATTCCGGCCAGAGGGCGGGCACGGCGAAGAGGATGGTCGGCATGGGAACTTTCCGGTTGGGAACCTCGTCAAGCACTTCGTGCACTCCTTGGAGCGGCGTCAAGCGGGGAGTGCTCGCCAGTACTTGAAGAGCGGCGGTTGGGGATCACTGTCCCGCCGTCACGGCGGCGTTCACCGCCAATGCCAGGATGCCGGTGTTGTAGAAGAAGGATGCCACGCCATGCAGCAGGACCGCACGGCGCATGGTCCGGGTGGTGACCTCGACGTCCGAGACCTGGGCGGTCATGCCGATGGTGAAGCTCGCATACAGGAAATCCCACGCATCGGGGTCGCCCTTGCCGGGAAAGCTCATCCCTTCGCCAGTCTCGCCCGACCGATAGTGCAGGTAGGCATAGTGGAACGCCAGCAGGGTATGGATGGTTGCCCAACCCAAGGGCAGGCTGACCAGCGCCGTGAGCCGTGAGCCAAGGCCGCTTTCGTCGGCGTTCAGCACCAGGAAGATCGCGGTGACGCTGACGAGGACGGCAAGCCCCGCAAGAAGCAGGATGAGGGCGACGCCTTCGTCCTCTTCCTCGGCATGGCGGCGGAGGTCGTCGGCACCGGTCTTGCCGACGATCCGCGCGGTCAACAGAAGATAGGTCAGGAAGAAGACATCTGCCGCGACCAGAAGCGCGAAGACAGGGGCGAAGGACAAGGCCCAGGCCGCAGCGCCGGCGACGACGCCCAGTCCGAAGGCGGCAAGGAAGCGGGCATGGCGGCGGAAAAGGCTCATCTAGCGCGGCCGGTGGACATGGGCGCTTTGCACCAGCCCGAAGCCCACCAGAAGCACCATCATCGCCGAGCCGCCGTAGGACAGAAGCGGAAGCGGCACGCCCACGACGGGGGCCATGCCCATCACCATCGACAGGTTCACCGCGATGTAGAAGAAGAAGTTCGCCGCCACCCCGATGATGAGAAGCGAGGAGAAGCGGTCGCGGTTCTGCCAGGCCGCCACCAGGCAGAAGCCGATGATCAGCGCATAAAGCGCCAGAAGCGAGAAGGCACCCACGAAGCCGAATTCCTCTGCCAGGGTGGTGAAGATGAAGTCGGTGTGCTTTTCCGGCAGGAAGTTCAGCCGCGACTGTGTGCCCTGCATGAAGCCCTTGCCGCTCCACCCGCCAGATCCCAGCGCGATCTTCGCCTGCATGATGTTGTAACCAGCACCCAGGGGGGCGGCCGCCGGGTCAAGGAAGGTGTCGATCCGTTTGTACTGGTAGTCGTGCAGGAATTGCCACGGTGTCCCGCGCAGGGTGAAGACGCCGACCACGGCCGAGACGCCAAGTGCAAGGACGGCGCCGAAGTACCACAGCGAGACACCCGCGACGAACATCACAGTGGCCCCGGCGAGCAGCAGCATCAGCGAGGTGCCGAGGTTCGGCTGCATCAGCACAAGGACCGTGGGCGACACGATCATCAGGACCGGGATCAGCACATAAAGTGGACGGGACACCAGCTTTGGGTCCAGCCAGTCGTAATAGACGGCCAGCAGCATCACGAGGGTGAACTTCATCATCTCGGACGGTTGGAGGCGGATGAAGCCCAGGTCGATCCAGCGCTGCGCGCCCATGCCGACAGTCCCGAAGAACTCCACCACGATCAGAAGCAGGAAGGCGACGATGTAGGCCACGCCCGACATTGACCGCCAGAACCAGATCGGGATCATCGCCACGATGAACATCAGTACTAGGCCGACCCCGAAGCGTTCCATCTGCGGGCGCGCCCAGGTCTCGATATTCCCGCCGGCGATGGAATAGAGCATCAGGAACCCGACCGAGGCGACGGCGGTCACCAGCAACACGAGCGGCCAGTTCATGTAGAGGATCTTGCGGATCCCCGTGGGCGCGAACTTGACGCGATGTTCCAGGAAGCTCATGCGCCCTCAGGTTTCGGTCATCACGGGTGGCTGCCCGGTGACGGGGTCGCGCAGGGGAAGCTCCTTAAGCATCGTCTCGATCCGGCCGCGCTGGCTGGAGGGGTAGGCGTCCAGCGACGGCAGTCCTTCGGAAAGCGCCCGCAGGATCACGTCGCGCGCGATCGGGGCCGCCGCCGTCGACCCGCCACCGCCATGTTCGACGACCACCGCCACGGCATAGCGCGGCGCGTCATAGGGCGCGAAGCCGACGAACAGAGCATGGTCCCGCCGGTTCCAGGGCAGGTCCTCGTTCGAGATCACCCCGGCATCGCGTTCCGCCTTCGAGATGTTGCGGACCTGGCTGGTCCCGGTCTTGCCGGCCATGACCATCGTCGGCTCGACAATCCGGCTGGACTTCGCGGTGCCGTGTTCGCCGTTCACCACCTCGTACATGCCATTGCGGACTGCGGCGAGGTATTCGGGCGGGACCTCCAGCGGCACGGCATCGGGGACCGGCATTTCCTTGTCGTTGACCATCCGCACGAGACGCGGCGCGACGGCGCGGCCCGAGGCGATGCGCGCGGTCATCACCGCAAGCTGCAGTGGCGAGGTCAGAACATAGCCCTGGCCGATCGAGGCATTGATCGTGTCGCCGATGCGCCAGTCCTGCTTGTGGCGTTCCAGCTTCCACTGCTTGTTCGGCATGATCCCTTCGGTGATCGCCGACATCGGGATGTCGAACTTTTGGCCGAGGCCCAGCTTGCGGCCCATCTCGGCCATCTTGTCTATGCCGACCTTCTGCGCGACGTCGTAGTAGAAGACGTCGCAGCTTTTCGCGAGGCTTTCGGTCAATCCAACGCGACCATGGCCGCCGCGGGAATGGCAATGGAACCGCCTACCGCCGAATTCCAGGTAACCCGGGCAATAGACCGTATGGTTGGTGTCGATCACGCCCGCTTCAAGCGCAGCGAGGGCTGTGACCATCTTGAAGGTCGACCCCGGCGGATAGGCGCCCGAGACAGTCTTGTTCGCCAGGGGGCGATGGTCGTTGTCCATCAGCGCCTTGTAGTCGGTGTGGCTGATCCCGCGCACGAAGAGGTTGGGGTCGAAGGACGGGGCCGAGGCGCAACAGACGATGTCGCCGTTCGTCACGTCGATCACCACGACAGCGGCACTTTCAGTGCCAAGCCGGACCTGGGCAAAGTTTTGCAGGTCAGCGTCGATCGTCAGGCGGATGTCGGTGCCGGGGTCGCCCTCCTGCCGTTCCAGCTCGCGCATGACGCGGCCGGCAGAGTTCACCTCGATCCGCTTGGTCCCGGCTTCGCCGCGAAGGGTGTCCTCCATCCACTTCTCGACGCCGATCTTGCCGATCTGGAACTTGGGGATCTTCAGCAGGGGATCGGGATTCTCCAGCCCCTCAAGGTCCTTTTCGCTGACCGGGCCGACGTAGCCGACGACATGGGCAAAGTCCGTGTCCAGCGGATAGCGGCGGGACTGGCCGACCTCGGGGACCACGCCGGGCAGCGCGGGGGCGTTGATCGCCACCTTCGAGAAATCATCCCAGGACAGACGCTCGGCCACTGTGACCGGGACGAAGGCGGACAGCGCATTCACCTCTTCGACCGAGCTTTGCAGCTCTTCTGCGGTCATCGGGATGATGGTGGCCAGCCTGCGCAGGACCAGCTCGACATCGCCCGCCGCTTCGCGCGTGATGACGACGCGGTAGTTCTGTTCGCTGCCGGCGATCACCTTGCCGTTGCGGTCCTGGATCAGGCCGCGCACCGGGGGGATAAGACGGATGTTGATGCGGTTTTCCTCGGCCAGAAGCTTGAATTCGTCGGCCTGGTCCACCTGCAGATAGCGCATCCGGGCGCCAAGGACGGCCACCATCGCGCCCATCGCGCCGCCCAGCATCAAGGTGCGCCGGTTCAGCGTGCGGTTGCTTTCTTCGGTGTCGCGGGGGTTGCGCCTCACAGCCGTCTCCCGAAATTGTCCACTTCGCCGGTCGCGGGCTTGCGCAGGTCCAGCGCCTGCCGCGACAGGCCCACGACCACCGGATAGACCGCGATGGACCAAAGGACCTGCACGATGGCAAACCCGAAGGGAGCCTGCGGCACGAAGGCAATCCCAAGCACCAGCCGGTAGATCAGCATCATGCCCAGCATGACGCCCGACACAAGCAGCCATTCGACCACGAAGCTTAACTCTCGCGTGAGCGCGATGCGCCCGCGCAGGAATTCGGTCGCCAGGATCACGATGGCGGTCCATAGGCCGGGGGGCCGCATCAGGATCAGGTCCTCTGCCAGGATCACGACCAGGATCAGCGGCATCGGCAGGAAATCGGGTCGCCGCACGATCCAGGCCATGATCACGCAGATCAGAAGGTCCGGTCCCGGCAGCGCGCCGGGGGCGTTGCCGAGGGGCAGAAGACGGATGAACAGCAGCACCAGCGCAATCAACAGGAAGAGACCGCGGAAGATCAGTTGCTCCTGACGCCAGAAGTCACCCATCGGCGGCCTCCGTCGCGGGGCCCTCGGCGGCGCCGGAGCCTGCGTCCTCGACATTGCCGCCCTCGGTGGGGGCGGGCTGAGCCCCCGCGGCAGCTTCGGCGGCCCCGGCCGAGGTGTCGGGCAGCGGGGCCGAGGCCGGGGGGGCAACCAGACTGCCGGGGTCGGTGATCGGTTCCAGGTTGTGGCTGCGCAGCACGCGCAGGAATTCAAGCCGCTGGTAATCGGCAGCCAGCACCACGCGCAACCGCTTGTCGGTGCCAAGAGCGACCTGACCCACCAGCAGGCCGGCGGGGAAGACCTCGCCATCGCCCGAGGTCACGACGCGGTCGCCGGGGCGGACCTCGTCGGTATCCTCGATGAACTCCAGCGGCGGCAGGGGCGAGTTGTCGCCAGAGAGAAGGGCCTTCTGTCCGGAGGGCTGGATCGTCACCGGGATCCGGCTGTTGCTGTCAGTCACCAGGATCACGCGCGAGGTGCGGTGCCCTACGCCCGAGATGCGGCCGACGAGCCCGATGCCATCCATCGTGGCCCAGCCGTCGCGGATGCCGTCCCGCTCGCCCACGTTCAGCAGGACGGACTGGCGGAAGGGGCTGCCGCTGTCGGCCATGACCACGCCGGTGACATGGGTCAGCTTGGGGTCGAGCCGCACGTTGTTCAGGTCAAGAAGGCGTGCGTTCTTCTGTTCAAGCTGAAGCGCCGCCTCTTTCCAGGCCTTCATCTGCTGCAACTCGCGCTTCAGTTCCTGGTTCTGTTCGTAGATGCGGCTGTAGGACTGGAAATCGTCGATCATCCCCGCGACCATCGTGATCGGTCGCATCGCCCAGTCGAAGTTCGGCACGACCGCATCGATCAGCGCCGCGCGAAAGCGTTCGACGCGCGGGGAATCGATACGCCACAGCAGGAAGATCGCCAGCAGGAACAGCACCGCGATCCAGACCAGCAGCCTACGAAGCGGGCGCGAGTATTCCTCGGGGGCGGTGCGGTTCTTGGCCACGTGTCAGGCTTCCTTAGCGGCGCGGCGCGGCGTGCGGGCAGGCTCAGGTATCGTAGTCGATCACATGCCGAAGCTGCTTCTCGTATTCCAGCGCCTTGCCGGTCCCCAGGGCAACACAATTCAGTGACTCGTTGGCCACACTGATCGAAAGCCCGGTCTGTTCCCGCAAGGAAAGGTCGAGCTCGCCCAGAAGCGCGCCGCCGCCGGTCAGCATCACGCCGCGGTCGACGATGTCGGCGGCAAGGTCGGGCGGGGTCGCTTCCAGCGCCTGCATCACCGCTTCGCAGATCTGCTGCACCGGTTCGGCCAGCGCTTCCGCGACCTGGGCCTGGTTGATCTCGGTTTCCTTCGGCACGCCGTTCAGAAGGTCGCGGCCCCGGATGGTCATCGAGGACCCGCGCCCGTCATCGGGCATCCGCGCCGTGCCGATGGAGGTCTTGATCCTTTCAGCCGTAGATTCACCGATCAAGAGGTTCTGGTGGCGGCGGAGGTAGTTGACGATCGCCTCGTCCATCCGGTCACCGCCGACGCGTCCCGGCCGGGCATAGACGATGTCACCCAGCGACAGGACCGCGACTTCCGTGGTGCCGCCGCCAATGTCGACGACCATGTTGCCGGTTGGTTCGGTGATCGGCATCCCGGCCCCGATGGCCGCCGCGATGGGTTCGGCGATCAGGCCGGCGCGCTTGGCCCCGGCGGACAGGACTGATTGCCGGATGGCGCGCTTTTCCACCGGCGTCGCGCCGTGGGGCACGCAGACGATGATCTTGGGTTTCGAGATCGTGGACCGCTTGTGCACCTTGCGGATGAAGTGCTTGATCATCTCTTCCGCCGCCTCGAAGTCGGCGATGACCCCGTCGCGCATCGGGCGGATCGCCTCGATGGTGCCGGGGGTCCGGCCCAGCATGAGCTTTGCATCCTCGCCCACGGCCAGGACCTGCTTCTTGCCGTCCTTGTTGTGATAGGCCACCACCGACGGTTCGTTCAAGACGATGCCCTTGCCGCGGATGTAGACCAGCGTGTTCGCGGTCCCGAGGTCGATCGCCATGTCTGACGAAAACAGGCTTGGAAAGAAAGCCATCGGTGGTCCTTCAACAACAGAGATCGCCCCGACTCGGGGTTTCCGACGGGGCACCTTCTTATAATGGCATGGGACGCACAAGCGAAAGCCCCGCTGGCCGCAATCCGCGCACTTCTGCGTGCTTTCAGTTATACGATCTTCTCACCCAGGTTTGCATCTAACTTTCCGGCTTTCTTGCACTAATCCGATATGTCACCGTCCGAGGGCAACAGGACAGGATCGCGCGATGGCAGGGACCGGGCGGGTGGCACTGGTGACGGGGGCAGGATCGCCGGGGGGAATCGGTTTTGCGACCGCCAGGGCATTGGTAAACGCAGGCGTGCGCGTCGCGATCACCGCAACCTCGGCCCGCATCCGCGACCGCGCGGCCGAGCTTGGCTGCTTGGCCCATCTTGCCGACCTGACCGACCCGGCGCAGGTGGAAGACCTGGTCTCGGCGGTCGAGGCACGGCTGGGTCCGGTCGAGATCCTGGTGAACAACGCCGGCATGGTGCAGACCGGAAAGACGGTTGCCGACGGGCTTCTCGCCGATATCGACGATGCCGCCTGGGCGCACCATCTGGCGCTGAACCTGAACACCACGTTTCACTGCTGCCGCGCCGTCCTACCCGGAATGGCCGCGCGCGGCTTTGGCCGGATCGTCAACATCGCCTCGGTCACCGGGCCGATGGTCACCTTCCCCGGCGTCGCGGGCTACTCCACCGCCAAGGCCGCCGTGGCCGGTCTGACCCGGTCCATCGCGCTGGAATACGGGCCGCACGGCGTGACCTGCAACGCCGTCCTGCCCGGCTGGATCGCCACGGAAAGCCAGACGCCGGAGGAAGCCCGGGCGGGCCTTGCCACACCCTTGGGTCGGTCCGGGACACCTGACGAGGTCGCGGCCTGTGCGGCTTTCCTGGCGTCGGACGCGGCCAGCTATGTCACCGGCGCGATGCTGGTCGTCGACGGCGGCAACGTGCTGCAGGACATGCGCGGCTAATCGGGCGCCGCACCGGGAAAGCTGGGCAACAGCGGCTCTGCCGGGTCCCAGGCGACGGCGCTGGCGGTGTGGATCGCGAAGCCTGGCGCAAAGCGGTCGGGCGCGCCAATACTGCCGGCGTAGAAGATGCGCACCTCGGGGGCCGAGCCGGGAACCGCGTAGGCCCGACTGCCGCAGGTGGGGCAGAAGTGCCGCTGGATGCCGCCGCCGTTCTGCGCAGTGTCGGAATAGCTGCTGGTCCGCCCCTCCAGATGCACCTTCGTCGCGGCAAAGCCCAAGAACGGCGTGTGCCCGCAGCCCGAGAGGCGGCGGCAATGGTCGCAATGGCAGAAGCCCTGGAAATCGGGTGCGCCCTCGGCGCTCCAGCGGAACTGACCGCAAAGGCAGGCGCCAAAAAGCCGGTCAGGCATCAATGTCCTCCACGCGGATCGGGGGGCGGTCGTCGATGACCAGCAGCCCGCCGGGTTTCAAAAGCCGCTTCAATCGTTGCAAGGCGCGCCTTCCGGCCTCGGGGTGGCGGCCGTCCAGCGCTCCGACGCGGTGGGCATAGGCCAGGTCGAAAGCCTCTCCCTCCGGGGCGAAGTCTTCGATGGCGGCGACCCGGAACTCCAGCTGGCCCGAGGCGATCTCGGCGGCAGAGCCCCGGACCGCCTGAGCGATCGCGGTGGCAGACCGGTCGATAGCGACAACCTTGCCGTCCCCGATGCGTGCCGCCACCGCACGGGCGGCGACGCCGGGGCCGCAGCCGATTTCCAGCACCCGCATCCCAGGGGTCAGGGGCAAGGCCTCGACGGCCTGCCGCAGCCGGTCGGATATCTGCGCCATCGGCTCCCTCGCCTGTCGCCTGCGCTACAACGACGCGATGTCCGCCCGGTTCCCTTGTGCGCTCAAGGGGCCGCGCAGCGGGTGCCGGACGTCGTCGTGCGGGGCCGGTGCAGGGTCTGCCCGACCATGCACCCTGCCTTCCAGGCCTTCGCGGTCCAGCCCCATATCCGCCAGCAGGCGGTCGTTCAGACCGCGAAGCTGGGCCAGGTCGCCCTCGGCCTGCCACCAGAACTTCAGTCGCTTCCACATGTCGGCCTCCTGTCTTGCGAGGCCCTGTTGTGCCACAGGGGAATTTCTGCGATAATCCGACATTATCGGAATAAGCTTTGAAGCAGAGATAATGAATGCGGGGCAGCGACTACGCCGAGCTTCGGGCCTTTGCCGCCGTGGTGCGGCACGGCAGCTTTACCAGCGCGGCGGCGCATCTTGGGGTCTCGCCCTCGGCGCTAAGCCAGACGATCCGCGCGCTGGAGGACCGGCTTGGCCAGCGCCTCTTGAACCGGACGACGCGCAGTGTCGCCCCCAGTGTTGCAGGACAGGCCCTGGCCGAGCGGCTGCTGCCGGTGCTCGACGACCTTGACGGGGTGGTGGACACGGCCTTTGCGGCAGCGGGTGAGGTGTCAGGGCCGTTGCGGCTGAACGTTGTCCGCGTGGCGGTGCCCGCCTTGGCGCAGATGCTGCCCGGTTTCCTGGCCCGCCATCCCCGCGTGACCGTCCAGGTCGAGGCAAGCGATGCGCTGGTCGACATCGTGGCGCAGGGCTTCGACGCGGGCATTCGCCTGGCCGAGCGGCTGGAGGGCGACATGATCGCCGTGCCCTTCGGTGGGCCGTTGCGGATGGCCGTGGTCGCGGCGCCTGCCTATCTGGCCGGGCGCCAGACCCCACAGCATCCGCGGGACCTGGAACAGGAGGAGTGTCTGGTGGCGCTCGCCCCCTCGACCGGCACGCCCTACAAGTGGGAGCTGGACAAGGACGGTGTAGACCTGCGCATTCCCGTCACTGGCCGCCTGATCGGGTCGGACCTGCGCCTGCGACTGGCGGCCTGTCTGGCCGGTGTGGGGATCGGCTATTTCTTCGAATCCGAGGTGGCCGAGCACCTGGCCACGGGTCGTCTGCTGCGGTTGCTGGACGATTGGACCCCGCCGTTCCCTGGCTGCTACCTCTACTACCCCAGCCGCCGCAACCAGTCGCCGCCCTTGGCTGCTTTTGTGGACCATCTCAGGCAGCAATAGGCTCCCCCGTGAATGCGGGCGCGGGGCCGACACCATTTGCTGGACCCCGGACATCACGGCGGCTAAACGCCGGGCATGACAGATCCCGTCTTTCTTCCAGGCGTTCCCGCCGAGCGCGTTCTTGCGGCCTTGCGCCGGTCACCCGGCGGCGAGCTGGCCTCGGGCAAGTTTGACAGCCCCGAATCCTCGGCCGCGCTTGCCGTCAATGCCTTCGGCTGGTTCCTGGACCGTCCCCGGTCCTTGCCGCCCCTGCCCGGCGTCCCGATGGGCCATCCTGAAACGGTTGAGGTCGAGGCCGAGATGCGGTTTCCCTGGGCGGGAGGACGGCATCCGTGGCTGGATGCGGCAATCCTCTCGGCGACCACGCTGGTCGGGGTAGAGTCTAAGCGCTACGAGCCGTTCCGCCCTCGCAAGGCTGCAGACTTCTCCGAGGCCTACGACAGCCGCGACTGGGGCGAAGGGATGGGGCGGTTCGGCGCGGTGCGGCAGGCCTTGGCCTCGGGTCAGCTATCCTACCGGCATCTGGACGCGGTGCAGCTGGTGAAACACGCCTACGGGTTGCGGACGCAAGGTCTGAAACGGGCGCGGGGGGCGGTGCTGGTCTACCTTCACGCCGAGCCAGCGCATTGGGCGAACGGCAAGCCGCTTGATCCCGCCGGTTTTGCGCGGCACCAGGCCGAGATCGTCGATTTCGCGGGCCGGGTCCGGGGCGACGCTGTGACCTTCGCCAGCCTGCGTTGGTCCGAGCTATTGGCTGACTGGACGCACCGGGCCGACCTTGCGGCCCATGCAGCGGCGGTGTCGGACAGGTTCGGGCCGCTTTAGCGGCTGCCCTTGATGGCTAACGGATCTTTAATGCCCGCAGCCAAGTGACTGAAATCGTTAAGCTGGCCCCGGTGCCCACGCGTGGGCACCGGGGCCGCTCTCTTTACTCGCCGTGGTACGAGACGGTCTTCACATCCTCGCCCGGCGCGGTCTTCTGACGCCGGATGATCAGGCGATTGAGGGCGTTGATATAGGCCTTGGTCGAGGCGACGATCGTGTCGGTATCCGCCGAAGATCCTGTCACGATCCGACCTTCCTCCTCCAGCCGGACCGATACCGTCGCCTGCGCGTCGGTCCCTTCCGTGACGGCGTGGACCTGATAGACCTGCAGCCGCGCCTTGTGCGGGAAAAGCATCTTCACGCAGTTGAAGGCCGCATCCACCGGGCCATCGCCGGTGGCGTCGATGTGGTGGTCCTTCCCGTCGATCGTCAGGATCATGTCGGCTTCCTGCGGGCCTTCGGTCCCGCAGATGACCCGCAGCTTCTTCAGCTGGAGGTATTCGTAGGCGTCGTTGGTCTGCTCGTCACTGACCAGCGCGATGAGGTCGTCGTCGTAGACCTCCTTCTTGCGGTCGGCCAGCGCCTTGAAGCGGACGAAGACGTCGTTCAGCTGGTTGTCGGCCAGCTCGAACCCCAGCTCCTTGAGCTTCGCCCGCAGGGCGGCCCGTCCGGAGTGCTTGCCCATCGCGATGTTCTTCTGGGTCAGCCCGATGTCCTCGGGCCGCATGATCTCGAAGGTCTGGACGTTCTTCAGGACCCCGTCCTGATGGATGCCGGATTCGTGCAGGAAGGCGTTCTTGCCGACGATGGCCTTGTTGAACTGGACCGGGAAGCCCGAGACTTGGGAGACGCGGCGGGAGAGGTTCATGATCTTGGTGGTGTCGATGCCGGTCTGGAACGGCAGGATGTCATTGCGGACCCGCATGGCCATCACGACCTCTTCCAGCGCCGTGTTTCCCGCGCGTTCGCCGAGGCCGTTGATCGTGCATTCGATCTGTCTTGCCCCGGCTTCAACGGCGGCCAGGGCGTTGGCGGTCGCCATGCCGAGGTCGTTGTGACAGTGGGTGGCGAAGATGATCGTGTCGGCTCCCGGGACGCGGTCGAGGAGCATCTTGATGATCTTCGCGCTCTCCATCGGGTAGGTGTAGCCGACGGTGTCGGGGATGTTGATCGTCGTCGCCCCGGCCTTGATCGCGATTTCGACGACGCGGCAGAGGTAGTCGGGTTCGGTCCGGGTCGCGTCCATCGGGGACCACTGGACGTTGTCGCAGAGGTTCCTCGCGTGGGTAACCGTCTCGTGGATCCGCTCGGCCATCTGGTCCATGTCGAGGTTCGGGATGGCGCGGTGCAGGGGGGAGGTGCCGATGAAGGTGTGGATGCGGGGGGACTTCGCGTGGCGAACGGCCTCCCAGCAGCGGTCGATGTCCTTGAAGTTCGCGCGGGCGAGGCCGCAGATGGTGCTGGTCTTGGCCCGCTTGGAAATCTCGGAGACGGCGGCGAAGTCGCCTTCGCTGGCGATGGGGAAGCCGGCCTCGATGATGTCGACCCCCATCTCGTCGAGGAGGGAGGCGATCTCCAGCTTTTCCTCGTGGGTCATGGTCGCGCCGGGGCTTTGCTCGCCGTCGCGGAGGGTGGTGTCGAAGATGACGACTTTATCTTGGGTGGTCATGGGGGGTCCTTTTCTTAGCTGCCGGGTGGGGGGCGCTGGTCACCTCTGAGCGGTCGCGCCCGGGGGCACGCTCAGAGGCGGCTAAGAAGGAGGAGGCCACGGGGCATCGCGGGGCTGGAGGCCCGTGCGGTGGGGGTGATGTGGGGTCCCGTGGTCATGGGGCCGGACTATACGGGGGAAATCGGGGAAGGGAAGGGGATTTTTCAGGGGGGGGCGGTGGGGGCCGCAAGGGACTCCCGCGTGGTGCGCCGCGCGTGGTGGGAATCCCAAGTGGTTGATTTTATTGTGGGATTTCTGTGGGCGTTAGGGATTTGTTAAGGGGTTGGGGTGGTCTCATCTTGAAAAACGCGATCACTCTAAACCTACCGCTTTTGCAGACTCTTGAATGCCTTCCTTGCGCGCCTCTCGGCAGCGCGCTTTTGTTGCCGAGACATCCTTTCCGGCTCTCCAGTCGGCGTTGCCGGAAACTCCTGTGTGGAAACCGATGAGAAGACAACTCGATCATCTCTCATGATATCGAACAGTTGCTCGTTCTCGACAACTTCCCTTTCAAGTTCCTCCGTCCACTCTTCAATCTCTAGCATCGCCAGGTCCTCAGATGATCCGAACTCGTGATGTGGACCGCTGTTCCCTTCCATAGCAATCCCAATTGCGCGCTTAAGGTGACGATTTCGCCGCAAAACCGCATATGCATAAGTGGCAAGGATTTGGTTTCTTACTCGTCGATACTGATCATAGCCGTCTTTCAGGGAAACACGTGTGGGAAAAGGCAAGAATACGAATACGTATGCACAAAAAGGGTCTGGAGCGTCATTAAGTGGAAGCACAGATCGCGCAAATCTGGCGTTTGGTTGCTTTCTACTTGCTTCAAGTGCGCCCATAAAGGCTTCGGATAGAGCACGCCTGCGCGTTCTATCTTCTGCTGCCATTATTCTGAGCGCTCGTTCTATCTGCTGCGTTGTAACATCCATTTCTGGGGGAGATATGGCCGTGCCCGCCAGTACGGTTTCCGTGAACAAGCCAATCAACTTATCCCATGCGAAGGATATCTCATTGGCTTTCTGCCGTTCTTGGTACTCCGGTCTGGCAACTAGCTTTCCGTAAGTGCCATTTTCAATGTAGTACTCCGTTTTGGAGTGGTCGCCTGAAACTAGAAAGCGATGATTTCCGTTTTCATCTTCATTGTGCATATAGAAAGAAAGCAAGTCGGCTTCATTCGCCGCATGAACGATACGACCCGATCTGATTGCTTCGGCTCGAAGGTTCAAGTAACGTATGAAATCATTGGCTGTATCCAATTCGGAAAGAACAATATCAAGCCCCATTCTATCAAACACGTGAACGAATGGCCCATCAGGGTCAACGTCACCTAAAAAGAATGGTTCGCACGGTTCCTCAGACTTTGGAGCGTGTTCATCTCCTTTAATGTTTGATGCTATGATGAAAGTTGTACTTTGACGGCCGAAGTGGGCATTAGAAGCTTCTTCCGCACCCAGCGCCACGACAACACCATGAACACGTCTATGCTCAAGCGGGGGCAATTCCAAAGGCAAGGGAAACGTGCAGTCTTTATCTATGAATACGCGATCGGGGTGCTCTCGCAGCCAGCGCTCCGCCCCTCGGACTTGGTCTACGGATTTCTTAATTGCTCGACGAAACCATCTCTTCCAAGGCGTCGTTACGTCTATTTCGCTATTCCATGTAATTGACTTGTCGCTAAATATTAAGACATCGTTGCCAAACACAACGAGCAGATCACATATCTCCTTTCCGTCACCAGTCTTGCTTCCCCTATTGTCATTATAAATGTTTGGATAAGACCAAAGATCCAAAAACGCTCGATCTGCCAATGCACTAAGGTATCTTTCACTTTCTGTGGTTCCTGCCCCTCGAATAATCGGTTTCAAATCACCCCCTGAACGATGCTCACAAACTGGAATATCTGCGACGATCTATCTTTAGCTTGTCTCTCTCTTGGCCCGGAATCAAGGGCGAAGCCCGCCGGGCCGTGCCCTCCCTCCCCCCGGGAGGGCGCTTTTGCAGCGGTGGTCGGAAGAACTGCGGGGGGAGGGGTTGAGGGATAAAGTGCTTCGATCCGCCGTTGCGGCGCCCGCCCGAGGGAGGGCGCGGCCCTTTCGTTGGGTGGGGTGGTGGGCAGATTGCCCACGTTACGGTTCGTCGGAAGGGGATGGTGGACGCGGGGGATGGTGCGCTGAAGCGCACCCTACGATGGCCCCCCCACCCCAGCCCTCCCCCACGGAGGGGGGAGGGAGGCGCTTGGGGGTTGGGGAGTTGGTGCGCTGTAGCGCAGCCTACGGGGGCGGGCGTTGAGGTGTCATCGCCGCGTAGGCGGGGGTCCATGTCGGGTGACCGGGTTCTGGATCCCCGCCTTCGCGGGGATGACAGGGGGGCGCGGGGATGAC
>JAIXSA010000119.1 GCA_027484915.1 Paracoccaceae bacterium
CCCTTCAAGAACGGACCGGATTACATCGACCCGGCGTTTCACCGGGCCGCCTCGGGGCGGGAGAGTTTCAACCTCGACACCTGGGCGATGCCGGGAGCGATGCTGGACGGGATGCTGTCGGTGGCCGAAGGGGCGGACCTTGTGCTGGGCGAAGGATCGATGGGTCTCTTCGACGGGGTCGCGGCCAAGGGCGCTACGGGCAACGGCGCCTCGGCGGACCTTGCGGCGCGGATGGGCTGGCCGGTGGTGCTGGTGATCGACGCCTCCGGCCAGGCGCAGACGGCGGCGGCGGTGGCGCAGGGGCTGGCGCGGTTCCGTCCAGGTGTGACGGTGGCGGGCGTGATCCTGAACCGCATCGCGTCCCCCCGGCACGAGGCTCTGATCCGCGACGGGATGCTGGAGGCGGACCTGACCGTCCTCGGCGTCCTGCCCAAACGCGCGGCAATCGCGATGCCGGAACGCCACCTTGGGCTGGTGCAGGCCGAAGAGCAGCCCGCCCTCCAAGCGCTGATCGCCGAGGCCGCCCAGCTGGTGCGGGACGGCGTGGACCTCGACGCCCTCATCGCCGCTGCTCGGACGACCGTCCCGGCCAAAGCCCCCGCCAAGATCACTCCGCCCGGCCAGCGCATTGCCCTGGCCCGCGACGCGGCATTCAGCTTCGTCTACCCCCACCTCCTGCAGGGCTGGCGCGCGGCGGGGGCCGAGGTCCTGCCCTTCTCCCCCCTCGCCGATGAAGCCCCCGATCCCAGCGCCGACACCTGCTGGCTGCCCGGCGGCTACCCCGAACTTCACGGCGCGACCCTGGCGCAGGCCGACCGCTTCCGCACCGGACTCTGCGCCTTTGCCGAGACGAAACCCGTCCACGGCGAATGTGGGGGCTACATGGCGATGGGCGAGGCGATCGTCGACAAGGACGGGACGCGGCACCGGATGGCGGGGCTTCTTGGCCTCGTCACCAGCTTCGAGAAGCGGAAGATGCACCTCGGCTACCGCAGCGCGACGCTGGCACAACGTGTCCCCGGCCATGCCGCTGGCAGCCACCTCCGCGGGCACGAGTTCCACTACTCCACTATCCTCACCCAGCCCGACGCGCCGCTGGCGCAGGTCACCGATGCCACCGGCGCCGCGGTCGAGGAAACCGGCAGCTCTCGACTCCAACCCGGCGGCGGGCTATCGACCGGCACCTTCTTCCACCTGATCGCGCCTGCCCCATGACCCGACCTGTCCCGCCTGGCCCCGGAGTTTTCGAAAACTCCGGTTCGGATCCTTCGAAGGCTCCGGTCCGAATTCTTCGAAGAATTCGGGGGCGCGGATGACCGGCTTCGTCACCTTCGTCTCTGCCGGACCCGGCGACCCGGACCTCTTGACCGTCAAGGCCGTCAAGGCGCTGGGCCGCGCGGATGCGATCCTGTTCGACGACCTCTCCTCTGGCCCCATCCTCGCGCTGGCGAAACCCGGCGCGGACCTGGTGGGCGTCGGGAAACGGGCAGGCCGCGCCTCGCCCAAACAGGACCATGTCAGCCGCCTTCTGGTCGACTACGCCCTGACCGGGGTCCATGTCGTCCGACTGAAATCGGGCGACTCCGGTATCTTCGGGCGGCTGGAGGAGGAACTGACCGCCGTCCGCGCCGCCGGGATCGCCTGCGAGATCATCCCCGGCGTCACCTCCGCCTCCGCCGCCGCAGCTGCCGCCGGAATCCCGCTCACCCGCCGCACCCATGCCCAGCGTGTCCAGTTTATCACCGCCGCAGACACGACCGGTAACCTGCCGCCGGGGCTTAACCTGCCTGCCCTCGCCGACCCGCAGGCGACGACCGTCATCTACATGGGCAAGCGCACCTTCCCAGCCTTGGCCGAAGCCCTGATCGCACATGGCCTGCCGCCTGACACGCCCGCGCTCCTCGCCGAAGCCGTCTCGACCCCCGAACAGGTGCTCCACCGCTCCACCGTCGCCGAACTGGCGCGGACGCTGGAGGAGGAACGCAGCCCGCTCCCCGGCCTGATCCTGGTGGGCAACCTGGCGGCAGGCGCATGACCACCCTCTGGCTGATCGGCATCGGTACCGGCAACCCGGACCATGTCACCGGGCAGGCCACCGAGGCGCTGAACGGGGCCGACCTGATCCTGATCCCGAAGAAAGGAGAGGCGAAGTCCGACCTTGCCGACCTCCGTCGCCAGATCCTTTCTCAGGTCCTGACCGCCCCGGTCCCGGTCGCCGACTATGACGTTCCGCAGCGCGCCGACCAGGACGATTACCTCGGCGCGGTCAACGACTGGCACGACGCCATCGCGCAGGTCTGGGCCGACACCATCGCCGCCCACCGCCCGGAGGCCCGGAACGTGGCGCTCATGGTCTGGGGCGACCCCTCGCTGTACGACAGTACTCTGCGCATCGCCGCCCGGCTTCCCGGCCTCACGGTCAAGGTGATCCCCGGCATCACCAGCCTGCAGGCCCTCACCGCCGCGCATGCCATCCCACTGAACACCCTCGCCGCCCCCGTGACCATCACCACCGGCCGCCAGCTGCGCGACCACGGCTGGCCGGACGGAGCCACAACCCTCGCCGTGATGCTGGACAAGGGCGGAGCCTTCACCAGCATCGACCCTGCCGACACGCACATCTGGTGGGCCGCCTATGTCGGCATGCCCGAGGAGACGCTGATCCACGGCCCCCTGGCCAAGGTCGCGGACCACATCCTCGCCACCCGAGCCCGCCTGCGGGCCGAGCATGGCTGGATCATGGACATCTACCTCCTCCGCCGGGGCGGCGATGTCTAACCTGATCGCCCGGACACTGCCCAGCTACGGCCTGCCCGAAGACACGCCCCTCACCCTCCTCAACCGCTCGGAAAACGAAACCTGGCGCGCCGGGGGCCTGATCCTCCGCCTGCACCGACACGGCTATCACACCAAACCCGAGATCGCCTCGGAACTCGCCTGGCTGACTGCCCTGCAAGACCTGCCTGGCCTCCACGCCGTCCGCCCGGTCCCCGGTGCGCAGGGACCTGTGACCGAGATCGAAAGCCGCTTTGTGGTCGCCTTCGCCCCGATCCAAGGCCAGGAACTCCAACCGGGAGACGACCTCGCCCGCTGGTTCGCCCCGTTGGGCGAGATCACCGCCCGCCTGCACCGCCACGCCCGCCACTGGACCCCGCCCCAAGGCTTCACCCGCAAGCGCTGGGATGTGGACACCATCCTCGGCCCCCAGCCGCACTGGGGCCACTGGCGGCAGGCGCAGGGATTGGACGCAAAGGGCGAGGCGCTGCTGACCCGGGCGACCGAAGCCCTCGCAACCAAACTCTTCGCCTACGGCACCGGACCGGAAACCTTCGGCCTGATCCACGCCGACCTGCGGCTGGCGAACCTGATGGTGGACGGCGACACCCTGACCGCCATCGACTTCGACGACTGCGGCTTTGGCTGGTGGGCCTACGACCTCGCCTCGGCCTTGTCGTTTATCGAGACCGACCCCCGACTGCCCGCCCTGATCGCCGCTTGGGTCGAGGGCTACACCCGCATGGCCACCCTGCGCTCGCAGGACCGCGCGATGATCCCGTCGCTCATCTTCCTGCGCCGGGTTCTGTTGACCGCCTGGCTCTCCACCCGCGCCGACAGCGACACGGCGCAGTCGCTTGGCGGCCCTGCCTACACACGCGGCACCTTGGACCTGGCCGACTGCTATCTCACCGACGGGCTGGCGGCTTTCCACCCCTGACTGCTCCTCGTGCGCCTTCGGCTTCTCGTCGCAAGCGAGGAGCGACGAAGTCGACGACGAGCGGCCCCGTCATTCCTTCAAGAGCAGCCCCAGCGCCAGCACCGTCATGGCTACGCCCACCAGCACCAGCCCCGGCTGCACCAGCCCGTGCAAGACCAGCTCCCACAAGGCCACCCAGCTGGGGACCAGATAGGTATAGGCCATCACCTTCGCCGCAGGCAGTCGCAGGGAGGCGTATTGCAGCAGGACAAAGGTCATCGCGCTGGCCGCCACGGCGACATAGACCAGCGTGACCCAGACGATCCCCGGCAGCGCCGCCCAGTCCGTCGCCGCCACTGCGGGCCAGGCATACAGCGCCAGCAGCACCGTACCCGCCACCATCATCCCGAAGGTGAAGACCACCGCAGGCTCCCCCCGGTTCAGCTTGCGCACCAGCGGGGCGTAGGCCGCATGGGCCACGCAGCCGACGAAGTAGATCGCCTCACCCCGCCCGACCTCGAACGCCAGAAGGGCCGCCAGGTCCGCCCGGAAGATCACCCACAGCGCCCCCGCACCTCCCACCGCCAAGGCCACCGCCATCCGTCCGGTCAACCGCTGTCGCAGGAACAGCCAGCCAAACCCCGCAGCCATGAGCGGCGTCAAGGTGAAGACCGCCGCAGCCGAGACCGGGGCCGCAGTCTTCAGCCCCTCGAACATCAGCACGAAGTAGGCGCCCAGAAGTCCGCCCAACACCAGATACCGCCAGGGTGCCGCCCAGGCCGATCGCGGAATACCCGTCGTCAGCATCGCCGCCGCGCCCACCAGCACACCCGCCAGGATGAACCGCACCACGGCCAGGGCGCCCGGGTCGATATGCGGTGCTGCCAAAACGCCCAGCGAGAATGATCCCGCCACCAGCGCCGAAAACGCCAGCATGGCCAGGTGCCCGCGCGCAGGCTGCGACAGGTCCGAGATCAACCGGTGCAGAACTTCCACTCCCGGGCCGAATCCTTGAGATGCGTCAGGAAGGCCTGCACCTTCCGCGTCCGGTGCAGGTCGACATGGGTGACGATCCGCAAGGGAGACTCCCAGTCTGGTCGGGGCGGCAGGATCTCTACCAGGTCCGGATTTTCCGAGGCGCGAAAGCTCATCATGAACCCGATCCCCGCACCCTGCGTGACCGCCCGTTCCAGCGCGGCCGGCTCGGTCGCGGCATAGGCGATCTGGTCGGGATGCACCGTCGCCCGCAGCCAGCGGTGGAAGGGCGCACGGGTCACCTCGGCATCGGTGCAGACGAAGCGATGCCCCTCGAACTCGGCTTCCGAGGCCGGGCGCCCGTAGCGCTCGACATAGGACCGTGCCGCGTAGAGCCCCGCCTTGATCCGGGCCAGCGGCTGAACCACGTTGTCCGGCTCTTCCGGTCCCGCCCCGGCCCGGATCGCCACATGCGCTTCGCCATAGTCCAGCCGGAAGACCCGCATGTCGGTCAGGAACCGCACTCTGACATCGGGGAACTTGTCCTGAAAGCCCACCATCACCGGGGTCAGAAGATCGGCAATCCCCGCGATCGAAGTCACCACCAGCTCGCCCGAGACCGTCTCGCCCTGGCCCTTGATCCGGCTGACAAGATGGGCGAACTGCTCCTCGGTCGTCTGCGCCACGGACAGAAGATCGCGCCCCGATTCAGTCGGCGTGTAGCCGCGCGCATGGCGTTGGAAAAGCTTCGCCCCAAGCCGCCGTTCCAGCGCGTCGATATGGCGGATCACGGTCGCATGGTGCACCCCAAGGACCTCGGCCGCGCCCGACACCGTCCCCAGCCGCGCCACCTGGAATGCCGTGCGGATCTCGTCCCAGTTTTCCATTCCGCCCTCCATCGTGCATCTGCGCACATGAACCCAGCTTGGGGGCGGATTTGCAAGGCAAGAGCACGGCTCAACCGGCTTGACGGTTGCGGCCGGTTCCCGGCAACACTGATAAGTCGACGGAGGCTGACATGCAGGTCATCGAGGACACACCCGCCCGCCTGGTGCTTGAGGAAAAGCCCTGGCTCATCGGAACCCTGCTTGCCCTTGGTATCGTGGTCTTCCTTGCGCTCGCGCTCTTCCTTTTCCACGAAAGCGGCTGGCTGGCCCTGGGCTTCGGACTTGCAACGGCTCTTTTGGCACTCTGCTTCGTCGTCTTTGTCCAGCGGGTCATCGTCATCTTCGACCGCGCCGCCGGGGCGCTTGTCATCCGGACGCGCAATCTGATGGGGCAGCGCGAACGGACGCTTCCCCTGGCCGAGGTCACCAGGGCCGAGGTCGAGACATCGCGCTCGACCTCCACCTCGAACGACGGCAGCCGCACCACCAGCATCACGCACCGCACCGTGCTGTCGACCAAGACCGGCCCGGTCCCGCTGACGAACGTCTACAGCTCGGGCAGCAGTGCCGAGGTGAACGTCGCCGCCATCAACCGCTGGCTCGCAGCGCCCGAAAGCTGACGTGGCGCCACCCGTCCCGCTTGACACGACGCAAGGCATCGCCCCTTTTGTGCCGGAATTCTGAAAGGTGCGCGCGTGTTCGAAGATCGGCCCATCTACGGCCACATCCGGTTCTCCTTCTACGGCGTCACCGATACGCGCGAACGGCCCGATGACGACGGCACCGCACTGGCACGCCTCTACGACGAAACCCGCATGGCCCGGCGCTTCTTTTTGTTCGAGGCCCTGACGCTGCCCAGCTTGCTTCAGCAGACCGACCGCGACTTCCGGACCATCCTGATGAGCTCGGATGTCATGCCGGACCGCTTCAAGGACCGCCTGACCCGTCTGGCCGAAAAACTGCCCGGTGCCGTCGTCGATTTCTCGTCCCACCGGCACGGCGATCAGGCGTTCCACCGTTATGTGCTCGAGGCGGCGGGGTACAAGGGCAGGGGCAGCTCGGTGCATTTCCGGCTGGACGACGACGACGCGGTTTCCATCAACTATATCTCGCGCCTGCGCCATGTCAGCAGGGTGCTCTCGCCCTCGACCCACATCACCTTCCCGACCGGCGTCTTCCTGTTTCCCGCCCGGCCCGAGGCGCCCGAAGGCGTCTCGATGGTCCAGCAGCGCTTCCTGACCGCCATCGGCCTTGCCACGGTCAACGGCAGTGGCTTCCACAATAATCCCTACCAGATGATGCACGGCAACGTCTGGACCCGCTGGCCCGTCGTCTCGGACCCCGGATTCCCCTCGCACATCCGCACGCAGCATTTCGAAAACGATACCGCCGCGCGGCAGGACAAGATCATCGGCGCCCTCCAGCGCGAAAGGACCAGCCGCCGCGGCCGCCGCCATGCCGCCGTCGTCGACCGCGCCCTGGCCGAGGGCTTCCCCTGGATCGACCGCGAGACGCTGGACGGCCTCCTCGCCCGCTGCGAGGCGGTGAAAAGCCTCGACGACCTCCCGCCCGTAAGCTGACCCCGCTTTGGGCCCAACCGGCTTGACCAGGGCCCCCAGCCTGTCAAACTTGTCCCCATGCGCACCTGCGGCACACACATCCAATTCGGCAGCACGCCATGACCGGCCCCATACACCTGCCGATGGGCCTGATGTGGAACATGCCGATCCCGGTGGCCTGCTCGCTGGCTGTCGCGGCCGAGGGGGTCGCCGCCACCTGCGGCCAGTGTCCGCTTGACGATGCCGGTCAGGTGCAGTCTCCCGGCGACGCACCGGCCCAGGCCGCGCTGATCGCGCGGATGGGGCAAGGGGTCCTGTCGCACCTGCCGGGGTTTCAGGCCGCACTCCTGACCGTCTACCACGATTGCGACAACGCGGCCGAGGTCCTTGCCCCCCTCGCCGCCGCCTTCCCCCAGGTCACGCTTGCTCCTGTCCGCCTGCCGCATTTCTACTATCCCGGCATGCGGATCGAGGTCGACCTTTACGCCATTGCCGGACAGCCCCGGCCAAGCCGTTCGACCGAAGGTCGCGCCCAACTCACGCAGGTCGAGGGTGGCTCGCTGACCTTCTGCCACCTTTCCGGCCCGGACATCGCGTCCTGCTTGCCGCTAATGACCCGCATCGACGAGCGCCGCCTCCTCGCCGCCCAGTGGTTCGCCGCCGAAGCCCCGCCCAGCCACCTTCTCGACCCTGCTGCCCGTGTCATCCCGCACACGCCCGGCGTGGCCGCCATCATGATCCTCGCGCCCACACCGGTCCGTACCTCCACCACCCCCGGCGGGGCCATGCTGCGCCAGTTCGGGCGCTTTGCATGGACGTCTGCAACCGGCACCGCGCCCGACCTTGCCCAGGCCGCGCATCAGGCGATGGACGCCCTCGCCCTCGACCGGATTCCCGGCTTCACGCCCCTGAAGGCCACCACCCATTACGCCGGCGGCCCGGGGCCCGAGGACCTGCACGGCAACCTCGCCGTCCGCCACGCTCGCTTCCCCCGCCCCGGTCCAGGCTCCACCGGAGTGCCCGTGACCGCCCTTGCGCAGGCCACGCTGGCCATCGACATGCTTGGGCTCATTGACTCGCCGCCCGGTTCGGCGTAATCCCCGCCGCAATTCCCCGGAGGCCAAGGCTTCCGGTCCCTTGGGCATTTCCCGGGATCGCCATCCGTCAGCGCAGGTGCGCCCACGGGTGCCATTCCGCTTTGCATCAAGGGCCCGCCGTCCCATATCGGGGCAAACAGATGAGGTGACGCGATGTTCGAAACCCTGTCAGAACGCCTTGGTGGCGTCTTCGACCGCCTGACCAAGGCCGGCGCGCTGTCCGAGGCTGACGTCGTCACCGCTCTGCGCGAAGTCCGCGTCGCGCTCTTGGAGGCTGACGTCTCGCTCCCCGTCGCCCGCGACTTCATCAAGCGCGTCACCGAAAAGGCCACCGGGTCCGCCGTCACCAAGTCGATCACCCCTGGCCAGATGGTCGTGAAGATCGTCCATGACGAACTGATCCGCGTCCTTGCCGGCGACGACACGCCCGAGGCGCTCAAGATCGACAACCCGCCCGCGACGATCCTGATGGTGGGTCTGCAGGGCTCCGGTAAAACGACAACCACCGCCAAGCTGGCGAAGCGCCTTAAAGAGAAGAACGGCAAGAAGGTCCTTCTCGCCTCGCTCGACACCAACCGCCCTGCGGCGATGGAGCAGCTGGCGATCCTGGGCACCCAGATCGGCGTCGACTCTCTCCCGATTGTGAAGGGCGAAACCGCCGTCCAGATCGCCAAGCGCGCCAAGACGCAGGCCAACCTCGGCGGCTATGACGTCGTCTTCCTCGACACCGCCGGACGCCTCCACATCGACGAAGTCCTGATGGACGAAGTGCAAGCGGTGCGTGACATCGCCCAGCCGCGCGAGACTCTGCTTGTGGTGGACGGCCTCACCGGCCAGGACGCCGTCAACGTCGCCACCGAGTTCGACGGCAAGGTCGGCATCTCGGGCGTCGTCCTGACCCGGATGGACGGCGACGGGCGCGGCGGTGCGGCCCTGTCGATGCGCGCCATCACCGGCAAGCCGATCCGCTTCGTCGGCCTTGGCGAAAAGATGGACGCGATCGAGCCGTTCGAGGCCGAGCGCGTCGCGGGCCGTATCCTCGGCATGGGGGATATCGTCGCCCTCGTCGAACGCGCGCAAGAGACGTTCGAGGCCGAACAGGCCGAACGCATGGCCAAGCGCTTCGCCAAGGGTCTGTTCAACATGAACGACCTCAAGATGCAGCTCGACCAGATGCTGAAGATGGGCGGGATGCAGGGCCTGATGGGAATGATGCCCGGCATGGGCAAGATGGCCGGTCAGGCCGAGGCTGCGGGCATCAACGACAAGATGCTGCATCACCAGATCGCGCTGATCAATTCGATGACCAAGAAGGAACGCGCGAACCCCGACCTCCTCGCCGCCTCTCGCAAGAAGCGCATCGCCGCTGGTGCGGGGCTGGACGTCGCCGATCTCAACCGCCTGCTGAAACAGCACAAGCAGATGGCGGACATGATGAAGAAGATGGGCAAGGGCGGCATGATGAAGAACATGGTCAAGCAGTTCCTTGGCAAGGGCGGCATGCCCGATCCGTCCAAGATGTCGCCCGAACAGCTGGCCGAGATGGCCAAAGGCATGCAGCAAGGCGGCGGTCTGGGCGGCATGGGTGGCGGCCTGCCCCCCGGCATGGGCGGCCTCCCGCGCGGGATCACCCTGCCTGCGGGCCTGTCGGGACTGATGAAGAAGAAGTGATGCAGTCCGCCGCGCATCAGATCACCCTGACGATCCCGGTCATCGAGACCGAGCGTCTGATCCTGCGCGAACCGCGTGAGGCGGACTTCGCCGCCATGCTCGCCTTCAACGACAGCCCCCGCGCCGCTTTCGTCGGCGGTGGGCGCGACCGGCAATGGGTCTGGCGCGGTCTTCTGGCCAACATCGGCCACTGGGTCCTGCGCGGCTTCGGCTTCTTCTCGGTCGACACGAAGGACGGCGAATTCATCGGCCGCATCGGGATGCTCTACCACGACGGCTGGGACGAGCCCGAACTTGGCTGGCACCTCTTCGACGGCTACGAAGGCCAGGGTTACGCCGTGGAGGCCGCCCGTGCGGCACGCGACGACTACCATGCCCGTATCACCCGCAAGTCGCCCATCAGCTACATCGACCCGGAGAATCCTCGGTCCGAAGCCGTGGCCCGCCGTCTTGGTGCCACCCCGGAACGCGAGGCCGAGGTCTTCGGCAAGCTGATCCGCGTCTGGCGGCACCCGGCTGCAGAGGCGCTGGCATGACCGGAACCAGATTTCACACCACCAGGAGGGGGGCCTGATGGACGCCGCGACAAAGGCAGCGGACCTGCTGAAACATCATCGCGAATCGATCGACCGGCTGGACGCGATCCTCGTCTTCACGCTGGCCGAACGGTTCAAGCACACCCAGGCCGTTGGGAGACTCAAGGCCGAACACGCCCTTCCGCCGTCCGACCCGGCGCGCGAAGCACGGCAGATCGAACGGTTGCAACGGCTGGCCGAACAGGCCGACCTCGACCCGGAATTTGCCAAGAAATTCCTGAACTTCATAATCTCTGAAGTGATCAGGCACCACGAAACTTTCCAGAAATGACCGGGATGTCCCGGCCCCAAGCCAAACAGGAGTAACATCATGGCTATGAAAATCCGTCTCGCGCGCGGTGGTTCCAAGAAGCGCCCGTTCTATTCCATCGTCGCTTCCGACTCGCGCATGCCGCGGGACGGCCGCTTCCTGGAAAAGCTTGGGACCTACAACCCGCTTCTCGCCAAGGACGACGAAAAGCGCGTCGTCATGAACCTCGAGCGCGTGCAGCACTGGCTGTCGCAGGGTGCCCAACCGACCGACCGCGTCGCGCGCTTCCTGGAAGCCGCCGGTGCGCGCCCGAAGGCCGCCCGCAACAACCCCAAGACCGGCACTCCCGGCAAGGCGATGGCCGAGCGCGCTGCCAAGAAGGCCGCCCGCGCTGCCGAACCCGCTGCCGAGTAAATGATCCCCGGCCTGGGCTTTCTTCGGCGCGGGATCACGCTTCTGCTCTGCGGGACCGCCTTCTGGGCGGGCCTGCAGGTCGCCGAAAGCGGGCAGGCCGATGCCTGCCGTGACGCCGGAGGGGCCTGGGACCCACGCGGCTTTTGTGCCGGAGCAGTGCCATGACCGCTGATCTTATCTGCGTCGGTGCCATCGCCGGGGCCTTCGGCGTCGCCGGAGAAGTCCGGTTAAAGAGCTTCTGCTCGGAGCCGACCGACATCGCGGCCTATGGCCCGCTGCTGTCTGAAGACGGCAGCCACGAATACCACGTCACGCTCACCCGTCCCGTGGCGGGTGGGCTTGGCGCCCGGATCAAGGGCGTCAACACAAAGGAAGAGGCCGATGCCCTGCGCGGCATCACGTTGCATGTGCCGCGCGACCGCCTGCCGTCACTCCCCGATGACGAGTTCTACCATGCCGACCTGATTGGCCTTTCCGCCTATGATCCGGGGGGTGAGTTGATCGGCAAGGTCACCGCCGTTTACAACCACGGGGCGGGGGATATCCTCGAAATATCGACCAGTCGTCATAAATCGGCCCTGCTTTTGCCCTTTACCTTGGCGATCGTGCCCAATGTCGACGTGGCCGCAGGCCTGATTGTCGTCGACGTGCCGGACGAGAGCGAGTGATCGGCCCATTACGGGGACGGTGGCGTGCAGGGAAAGGACGTGGGTCATGCTGACGCGCATGCGCCTGGTGAAGGGCATTGCTGCCTTGCTCTATATCGGGCCGCTGATTGCCGGCCTGTGCGGCTTTGGCTGGAGCATGGTCTTCTCCTTCACTGCGATCTTTGTCGTCTGGCTGATGGTGCTGCGGCCCGAACAGTGGCCCTCGACCCCGGCCGAATGGCTGACCGCACAGGCCTGGCTTGCCGCGCTGGCACAGGTGCTGTCCCAACTACTTCTCGTCGGTGTCCTGTTCGGCATCGGTCGCGGCTTGGGTGGGCTGGCCGACATCGGGACGGTTGACCTCGATCCTCTTCTGCCGCTGTCCGTTTCCTTCCTGGCCATCCCGCTCTGCCGCATGTTGTGGGACGCGCGCGAAGCGGCCAGCCAGGGTTATTTCCTGGACGATGAGGCCGAGGCCGCGCATCTCGGCAATGCCGCCGGTTCCGCCGCAAGCGCGATCATCCCTCTCCTGAACCTGCCTGACATGGCCCCTGATGCCACCGTCTCGGCCGCCGTGGCCGAGGTGCTGGACGTCTCGACCGCCGACCTCCGGCTGAATGCGCTCACCGCCGCCCTTGCCAATCCCAGCCGCAGCCACGAGGCCCTGCGTCGCGCCCTGGTGTTCTGGGCGACCGAGCCCGAGATCGTGGCCCCCGGCCAGATCGCGGAATGCATGGCGAACGCCTTCGACATCGCCAATGGCAATCTCGACCTTCTGCGTCTCTATGTCCCCCGCGCGATGGCGCTGATCTCGGCCTTCCCAAGCCGCGCCGCCGATTTCCCGGTTCCGGACCGTCTGCGCGCGGTGGCCAACGACCTGCCCGCGTCCGACCTGCCTGCCCATCTTCAGTCCGATCTCAGCGACGGACTCCGCGCCCTTGCCCGCGCAGTCGAGGCGGCGCTGGGATCGCAGCCCGTGTCCACGCTCCCGGAAGCACCGCTGCGCGCCAAACCCGCCACCCGCACCGCCTGATCCGGGGCTTTCCAGCGCGGGACTTTCGCGCTAATCCCGGCCCATGTCCGACACTCCGAAAAGCCACGGTCGCCTGTCGATCCGCGCCAGCCTGCAGCCCCGCGACCTTATGGAGGAGCCGCGCGTGGTCAAGGGTGCCTTCCGGGCCAAGATCATCACGTTGTTCCCCGAGGCCTTCCCCGGCACGCTTGGCCTGTCGCTGACCGGAAAGGCGCTGGATTTCGGCCTCTGGCAACTGGAAACCATCGACCTGCGCACCTTTGGCGAGGGCAAGCACCGCAACGTCGACGACACCCCCGCAGGCGGCGGCGCGGGCATGGTCCTGCGCGCCGATGTCGTCGATGCCGCCTTCCGCCACGCCCGCATCGGCACCCCCATCGACCGCGCGCGCTGGCCAGTCATCTACCTTTCCCCCCGCGGCGCGCCCTTCACGCAAGGAACCGCCCGCCGTCTGGCCCAGGCCGAAGGGCTGACGATGCTCTGCGGCCGGTTCGAAGGCGTCGACCAGCGCGTCCTTGACCACCACGAGGTCGAAGAGATCAGCCTTGGCGACTTTGTCCTGACCGGGGGCGAGATCGCCGCCCAGGCCATCCTCGACGCCACCGTCCGCCTGATTCCGGGCGTCCTTGGCAACTCTGCCTCGACCGAGGAGGAAAGCTTTTCCGACGGCCTTCTCGAACACCCGCAATACACCCGCCCCGCGGTGTGGGAGGGGCAGGAAATCCCCGCCGTCCTGCAATCCGGCAACCACGCGGAAATCGCCAAATGGCGCCGCGCCCAGGCCGAGGCCCTGACCCTCGCCCGCCGCCCGGATCTGTGGGAGAAGCGGGGCCGCTGACACAGCCTCGCCCCTTGACCAGAACCCCCCTTCCCCCTATACGCGCCCGGTCCGGGGTCATCAGGCCCACGGACCCGATTCCCTTTGCCTGCCTGCCTTCTTCCGCAGGGTCATCGCACGGGGTGCGGACACCAGAAAAGCAGGCGCCACCTGCGGCGGGCTTCTTGGGCAACCAGGAGGGACCCGGACGAAGACCGGAAGCTCTGGCGCGGCATCACCTCTGCGGGAAACACCGCAGGCAAGAAAGGAACCGCGCATGAACCTCATCGCGCAGATCGAGGCAGAGCAGATCGCTGCCCTCGGCAAGACCATCCCGGACTTCAAGGCCGGCGACACCGTCCGTGTCGGCTA